>NZ_CP113062.1:3093718-3403090 GCF_026625765.1 Frigoribacterium sp. SL97 | reverse complement strand
GTCGTCGGCGCAGCCGCGACGACACGGCACCGGCCACGATCAGCAGCGAGGCCGTCGGGAAGGCGACCGTGACGAGGTGAACGATCAGCGGGTGGAGGGGGAGTCCGTTCAGTTGCCAGTCCATGGCGTCTCTCTTCTGGTCGGGTCGGTGCGGGTGGGGTAGGTGAGGGGTCAGGCGTGGCGTGCAGTCGAGACCTCGCGCCGGGCCGACACGGTCATCGCTCCCACCACCCCGGCGATCGCCACGAGGAAGACGAGGCTCGTCGCCGTCGGACCCAGCCCGAGTCCTCCGTCGGACCGGTCTTGCGAGAGGAGGTCGCCGAGGGACGCGCCCAACGGCCGGGTGAGTACGTAGGCCGACCAGAAGGCGACGACCGCGCCGAGGCCGAGGAAACGGTGGGCCAGGGCGACGAGGGCGATGACCCCCGCGAAGACGAACACCGACGGCAGGTACCCGAGGGCGAGCTGCTCGCCCAGGAGGTCGCCGACGGCGGTTCCGAGCGCGAAGGTGACCAGGATGGTCGCCCAGTAGAAGCCTTCCCGGCGACGAGTCGTGATGTCGTGCACCGACAGCGTCCGCTCGACCGAGTACCAGACGCCGAACAGCACGGCGAGCGCGACGGAGAAGACGATGGTCGAGGTCCAGAGGCTCACCCCGAGCGAGTCGGTCAGGGTGTCGGTCAGCAGCGTCCCCACGACGCTGATGAGCACCACCGTGAGCCAATAGACCCAGGGCACGTACCGTCGCGTCCGGAACTGCAACACGAGAGCGACGACGAGCAGCGCCGTCATGACCACGCTGGTGACCGTGAGGCCGAGGCCGAGACCGTCGTTCAGGAAGTCGGCGAACGTCTCGCCCACCGTGGTGCAGAGCACCTTGACCACCCAGAAGGCCGTGGTGACCTCGGGGACCTTGTTCAGCAGCGACGCGGGTCGGCGGATCGCCGGCTCGGTGCGTTCGGCTCGTGTCGTCATGGAGGAGACCCTCGCGGGGTCTGTCCCAGAAACCGCCCAGACGCCCGATCGAGGAGGCGCGGGTCGGCTCGAACCCGCCGCTGGGCGGTTTCTGGGAGGGATGCGGCGACCCTCGGACCATGACCGCACTCGACGGAAGGCCCCCGGTGACGTCCCGGGGTGGACGACCCGCGCCTCCTGACCCTCGTCCCGACCGTCGGCCGGTCCGCCGCGACGTCGGGATCGCGGCGGCGGGTGGGGCGGGCGTCGTGGCGGTCGTCCTGGGAGGTCTGCTCATCACGTCGGGCGCCGGGGGAGTGGGGGCGGCCGACCTCGACGTCGTCGAGCGCGTCGGCCGGATGCACTCGCCCCTGCTCGACGGGGCGGCGCTGCTGATCGACCGGCTGCTCGGGCCGCAGCTCGGGGTGGCGCTCGTCCTGCTGTTGGCCGTCGCCGTGGGGGTGACGACCCGGCGGGCAGCGGAGGCGCTGACCGTCGTCGGCGTCTCGGTGCTGCCGTGGGCTGCGGCCGAGACCGTCAAGCTGGTCGTCGGACGCGACCGACCCGACCCGCGCCTCCTCGTCGACCCCCTGCTGGTCGAACCGCACTCGTTCTCGTTCCCCAGCGGCCACACCGCGCTGGCGACCGGCCTCGCCCTGGCGATCGTGCTCGTCGTGAGAGGACGGAACGGACGGCGGGGGTGGCAGCCGGTCGCCGTCGTGGCCGCGCTCGGCGTCGTCCTGGTGGCGGCCTCCCGCGTCTGGATCGGCGTGCACTACCCCACCGACACGATCGCGTCGGTGGTGCTCGGCTGCTCGGTCGTCGCCCTCGCCCTGCCCCTCTGGCGACGGATCGTCGACCGACTCGACCGACTCGACCGACTCGACCGACCTGCCACCACACCACCCGGTGCCCTGACGGCACACGACACCGAACGGAACGCCCCATGACCCTCTTCGACCCGCAGACGCTGCTCACCGCCCTCGGCCCCTGGGCCCTGGGCGGGCTGTCCCTCATGGTGTTCGTCGAGTCCGGCCTGCTCTTCCCCTTCCTGCCCGGCGACTCCCTGCTCGTCACGGCGGGGCTGCTGCACCAGGGCCTCGGGCTGAGCGTCGCGGTGATCGCCCTCTGCGCCTTCGTGGCCGCCGCGGCGGGTGACCAGGTCGGGTTCTTCCTCGGTCACCGCTTCGGTCGACGGTGGTTCCGGCCCGACGCGCGGGTGCTCAAGACGGCACACCTCGAGCGGGCCGAGGCGTTCTTCGCGCGGCACGGCGGCCCGGCGCTCGTGCTCGGCCGCTTCGTCCCGGTGGTGCGCACGTTCGTGCCGCTCGCGGCCGGGACCAGCGGCTACCCGTACCGCCGCTTCGTCGTGTGGAACCTCGCCGGGGCGTTCCTCTGGGCCGCGGGCATGACCGTGCTCGGCTCGCTCCTCGGCGGCCTGCCGTTCGTCGCCGACCACATCGACCTGCTCGCGATCGCGCTCGTCGCGGTGTCGGTGCTGCCCCTCGTGCTCACCGCTGTGCGACGATCGGCGGGGACACGACGGCGGAAGGAGGCCCTGGGTGACCGATCCTGATCCGCGCCCGCGCCTCCTGCTGGTCGAGGACGACCCCGCGCTGGGGCCGATCGTCGCCGACGTGCTCGCCGAGGCGTGGCGAGTCGACCTCGTCGCCGACGGTCGTCGGGGGCTCGACGCGGCCCGCACCGGCGTCCACGCCGTGCTGGTCGTCGACCGACGCCTGCCCGGACTCGACGGCACCGCGCTCGTCGCGGCCCTGCGTCGCGAACACGTCACCACGCCCGTGCTGATGCTCACCGCGCTCGGCTCGACGGCCGACCGGGTCGAGGGCCTCGACCTCGGAGCCGACGACTACCTCGTGAAGCCGTTCGAGTTCGACGAGCTGTTCGCGCGGCTGCGCGCCCTCACCCGGTCCTTCGCCGCCCACGAGGCGTGGCTCGACGTCGGTGCCGGCCGGTTCTTCCCCGAGAGCCGCATCGTGGTCACGCCGTGGTCGAGCCGGGTGGTGCTGAGCGACCGCGAGGCCGGCCTGCTGGCCGCGCTCGCCGAGCGGCCCGACCACACCTTCGACCGGTCCGAGCTGTTGGCGGCGGTCTTCCCCCGCGGTGAACAGCTCGGCACCGTCGACACCTACGTCAGCTACCTCCGGCGCAAGATCGATCGCGACGTCGTGTTGACCGTGCGCGGGCGCGGTTACCGGATCGGGGCGCTGTGACCGCGCGATCCCGCCGAGCAGCGGGGCGCGGTCGACGTCGCCCCGGCGCCACCCCGAGCGTGCGGCGGCCGGACCCCGACGCGGTGGCGCTCCAGGCGGCGGCTCGGTCGGTCGGTCGTCAGATCGTGCTCGTCTCCGCCGTGGTGGTCGTGGCCGCTCTCACGCTGACGATCGCGTGGGTACTGCACCAGACGGTGCCGACCGAGCGACTCGAGCAGGTCGCGGCGGCGCGGCGCGGCGAGGTCTTCGTGAGCGCCACCGACGTGGTGGCCGGCCTGGTCGTGCTCGGGCTCGCCGGTGTCGTCTTCGCCGGGGTCGTGAGCGTCGTCATCGCGCGGCGGGCCGTCCGACCGCTCGGCGACGCCCTGCGCCTGCAGCGTCGGTTCGTCGCCGACGCGAGCCACGAGTTGCGCACCCCGCTGGCCGTCCTCGACGCGCGCCTCCAGGCCCTCGAACGCGGGATCTCCGGAGGCGCGGTGTCGGCGGACGAGAAGGTCGCGTCGGACGTCGCGCACCTCCGGGACGACTCCCGGGCCCTGATCGACATCGTCGGCGACCTGCTGGAGGCCGCCGGGGGCGAGGACCACCCCGGGGACGTCCTCGGGGCCGTCGGCGTGGACGCCGTGGTGGCCGAGGTCCTCTCGTCCCTGGCCGTGCTGGCCGACCAGCGTGACGTCCGTCTCGAGCTGGTCCCCGGCGGCGAGGAGGCGCGGGTCGCAGTGCCGCGGACGAGCCTGCGACGGTCGGTCCTCGCCCTGGTCGACAACGCCCTCGGCCATGCGCCCGTGGGGTCGGTGGTCGTGACGACCGTCCGGGTCGAGGGCCGGGGCGAGGCGGCGAGCGTGGTGATCACGGTCGCCGACCAGGGGCTCGGCATCATCGGGATCGACCCCGCGCGCGTCTTCGACCGCTTCGCCCGGGCCGAGTCGCCGTCGGGCCAGACCTCGGCCCCGGTGCGTCCGAGCTTCGGCATCGGTCTCGCCCTCGTCCGCGAGATCGCCCACCGCCACGGCGGCGAGGTCCGGGTCGTGACGACGTCGGGCGCGGGCACGACGATCGAGGTCACGCTGCCGCGGGCGTCGGGCCGCATGGGTCGGGAGTAGACAGGCCGGATGGAATTCCACTTCGACGCCGACCTGTGGCGGTGGGAGAGCCGGCGAGCCTTCTACACCTTCGTCAGCCTGCCGCCCGACGTCGAGGACCACGTCCTGATGGTGGCCGGCGACCTGCTGCGCGGCTGGGGTTCCGTCCGCGTGGAGGCGCGGGTCGGCTCGTCGACGTTCACCACGTCGGTCTTCCCCCTCGGCGACGAGAACGCCTACGCCCTGCCCGTGAAGCGGGCCGTGCGCGACGCCGAGGGCCTCGGCGTCGGCGACACCGTGGGCGTCACGGTGCGCCTGCTCGACTTCTGAGCTGCCGCCGAGGTCTTGACGGCCGACACGGGCGGGGCCACGCTGTGCGTCACCACCCGTGGACCGTTCGAAGGAGAACCCCGTGGCCATGATGTTCGTCAACCTGCCCGTGACCGACCTCGACCGGGCGAAGTCGTTCTACGCGGCCCTCGGGTTCACCATCAACCCGCTCTTCACGGACGAGAACGCCGCGTGCGTGATCGTGGAGGAGGACCACAGCGCGTTCATGATCCTCCGGCGTGAGTACTTCCAGACCTTCACCGACCTGCCCATCGGTGATCCCACCACGGCCCCCTCGGTCGCCACCGCCGTCATGCTCGACTCCCGTGACGAGGTCGACACGACGGTCACCGCCGGCCTCGGCGCCGGAGGCACGGAGGCGCGCCCCGCGTCGGACTACGGCTTCATGTACCAGCGCCAGCTGACCGACCCGGACGGCAACATCCTCGAGTTCGGCTGGATGGACCCGTCGGCGGCTGAACAGGGCCCCGAGGCCTACGCCCAGCAGCAGGGCGACTGACGATCGAGTGGGCAGAAAACGTCCTTCGTGCGAGCCGGAAGGACGATTTCTGCCCACTCGACCAACCGCCTCCTCGGGGCGGGGCGGGGCGGGGCGGGGCGGGGCGGGGCCGCGCGGGGCCAGGCCGCCGCTAGCGGGCGAGCGTGTCGCGGGGGTACTCGTCGAAGCGCGCGGCGTACGACCCCGCGAACCGGCCGAAGTTGCCGAAGCCCCAGCGTCGGGCGACGTCCGAGACGCGGGTCTCGTTCGGGGCCGCCGCGAGCAGTTCGTCGTGGACGCGGTCGAGGCGCACCTGGCGCAGGTACGCCGCCGGTGACGTGCCGAGGTGTTCCTTCATCGACGTCTGCAGGGTGCGGGTGTGCATGCCCGACGCCTCGGCGATGTCGGCCGGGGTGAGCGGCTCGGCGGCGTGGGCGTGGATGTACTCGACCGCGTGCCGGACGCGGGCGGCCTCCTGTGTGCGCAGGCCGACGGGCACGTCGACGGCGCGCCACGGGAACAGGTCGAGCATGGCCCGGGCGAGGGTGAGCTGGGCCTCGAGTCGCACGAGCGGTGACGCTTGCTCGGCCACGACGGCCGCGGCGCTCGACCCGACGGCGGTCCGCCAGGCTGCGACCGCCTCGGGGAGAGGGGTGACCGCGTAGTCGAACACGACGCGCTGTGACGGTCCGCCGTGGCGTTCGGCGGCGGTCCGTTCGAGGAAGTCGCTGCCGACCTGCACCATGCCGTTCCTCCGCGGGGTCGACTCGAACGAGAAGGCCTCCTCGGCCGGCATGAGGAACGGCGTGGAGCCCTCGCTCGTGAACGTGTGGCCGCGCTGGTGCAGGGTGGTGCGTCCGCTGCGGTTCCACGCGACGATGTACTGCCCCGGGAAGGGGATCTCGCCCTGCATCGGTGCACTGAACGACGAGGTCTGCATGACGAGGCGGTCGTCGCCGGCGAGCACGTACGAGTACTCGAACGGGCTGCCCCCCGACTGGGACCGGAATCGTCGGCCCCGGTAGTGCGTCTCGAGGCGGCGGGTCGCCTCGCGGAGGTCGGTGCCGCCGTCCTGGACGCGCCGGTAGGTCGACCCGCCCCCGTCGTCGCCGCCGCCCGTGAGGTCGACGGGGTGCGCGGAGACCCCGCCGGTGGGTTCCGGTTCTCCGTCGGGCGCGCTGACGTAGAAGCTCGGCATGGGGTCCTCTCGATCCGTGGTCCTGCGGCACCGCCGTGGGCGGCACACGATGGAGACGTGGCCCGAGGGCGAAACGTCACGAATTCGTCGGACTCTCCCGGTCTTCGGTGCCGCGGGACGCGGGGAAGGGGCTCGAGGTGCCCCCAGTGGACGGGCCGGCGACCGGCGGGCGGGCGGGGCCGGCGGGGTGGGGCCGGCCGGGTCGGCCGAGCGCGCCGGGCCGGCCGGACGAGCCGTGCGCAGCCCCCGACCACGAAGGAGGCGCGGTGCCCTCGCACCGCGCCTCCTCGTCCCTGGGGTGGTCGCGTCAGTCGGCCGTGGCCACCGCGACCTCGTTGGGCGTGACGTCGAGCTCGCGCGACGACAGCACCTCGCCCGTGGTCAGGTCGACCGCGTGCACGCTGTCCGTCGCCGGCTCGGTGACGTAGCCGACGTCACCCGCGACGACGATCGCGGGGTGGGCGTCCTGCCACTCGGCCGGGCCCTCCCAGGCGCCGATCACGGGCCACGACGCCGTGAGCTCGCCGGTCGCGGGGTCGAGCACGTGCACGGCGCCGTCGGTGCCGATCAGGTACGCGAGGTCGCCCGGGCCGCGGGCGACGCCCCGGAAGGTGTACTCGACGCCCTCGGGCAGGTCGACGACGTCGAGGGTGTCGGCGGCCGTGTCGATCAGGGTGACCGCGTGCAGCAGGTAGCCCTCGGCGTCGGGGTCGTCCTTGTGGTCGCCGACGACGAGCGGGCTGGTCTCGCTGACGTACGCGTTGCCCATGCGGCCGTAGGGCTGCGAGGGCGAGGCGAGCTTGGTGATCGTCCCGTCGTGGTAGACGAGCGCTCCGTCCTCGCAGCCGAGGACGACGGCCTCGTCGGCCGCGGTGCCCTCGCCGTGGACGCCCGGGCACTCGTCGCTCTGCGCGACGACCGCACCGTCGGCGTCGCGCACCTGGATGCCCGTGCGGCCGTCGGAGTCGCCGACCGTCGTGAGGAAGGTGCCGTCCTCGAGCACGACCGAGACGCCGTGGTGGGCCTCGACGCCCTCGATCGTCTCGACCGCGGGCAGCTCGCCGTCGGTGACGGCGTCGGTCAGGTCGGCGGACTCGAACACCGTGGTGTCGCTCGTGCCGTCGGCGTAGAGGATCGTCTTGCCGCCGTGCCGGACGACGTGGCCCGCGGTGTCGGCGTCGAACACGAGGTCGGTCAGGGCGGGCTCGGACGAGCTGCCGGCCGCCGTGTCGAGCACCTGGAACCCTCCGCTCGTCGTGACCATGACGTGTCGGCCGTCGCCGGCCGGGTTGAGGCGGGTGAACTCCTCGGAGTCGAACGCGCCGACGGTCTCGAGGGTCTCGCCGTCGAGCACGGTGACGCGGCCCTCGGACGAGACGGCGAGGCGGGGGCCGGACGAGGAGGCGCCGGTCGCGTCGGCGCCGCCCGTCGCGTCGGACGCGGAGCCGGGTCCGCCGGTCGAGCAGGCGACGAGGGTCGCGGCGACGCCGAGGGCGAGCAGCGTGCCGCCGGTCCGTCGCAGGTGGGTGGTGCGCATGGGTGTTCCTCTTTCTGGTGGTCGGACGCTCACGGGGAGAGTCCGGTGGCGATGCGCTCGGTGTCGACGCGCATCATGGTCAGGTAGTCGGGGGCGTCCCCGTCGGCCGCGGTGAGCGACTCGGTGAACAGTTCGACGACGTCGACGTGGACGTCGGCCTCGCTCGCCAAGGCCTGCACGAGCCGGTCGGGCGAGGACGACTCGGCGAACACGGTGGGGACGCCCGTCGTCTCGACGGCGTCGACCAGGTCGGCGAGGTCGGACGCCGACGGCGCCGCGAGCGTCGTGCCGCCGGGGATCACGGCCCCGACGACGTCGAAGTCGAACCGGTCGGCGAGGTAGCCGAAGACGTGGTGGTTCGTCACGAGTGCGCGCCGTTCGGCGGGGATCGCGGCGAAGGCGTCGACCATGTCGGCGTCGAGCCGGTCGAGCCCGGCCCGGTAGTCGGTGGTGCGCGCGGTGAGCGCCGCGGCGTCGACGCCGTCGACCTCGGCGAGCACCGGCCCGAGGGCGTCGACGACGTCGAGCATGCGGCCCGGGTCGGTCCAGAAGTGCGGGTCGGGGGTGCCGGCGGCGTCGCCGTCGCGGTAGTCGAGGACGTCGATCGCGTCCGCGGCGACGAACGAGGCCACGCCGGAGTCGACCGCCGCGTCGAGGTGCTGCTGCAGCCCCTCCTCGAGGCCGAGGCCGTTCGAGACGACGAGGTCGGCCGCCCGCATCCGTGCCGCCTGCTGCGCCGAGATCTCGAACGAGTGCGGGTCGGCGTCCGGCTTCATCAGGGTGACGACCTCGGCCTGGTCGCCGACCAGTTCGTCGACGACGTCGCCGAGGATGTTCGTCGACACGAACACGACCGGACGGTCGTCGCCGGCGGGTGCGCAGCCGGTCAGGGCCAGCGCGGCCGCGACGGTGACGGCGGCGGCGCGGACAACAGCGACGCGGACAGCGGCGACGCGGGCGGCGGTGCTGCGGCTGGCGGTGGCGAGCCCGGCCCGGCGGCGGGCCGTCGACGGCGCCCTCATCGACCCGTCTCCGCGACGAAGGCCGGCTCGCCCGCCGTCTCGAAGCTGCGGGCGATCCGCGCGCCGTCGGCGGCGTCGATCTCGTACAGCCGCCCCTCGACCGGGGCCGAGAGGTACGCGCGCTGCTGGTCGGCGATCAGCGTCGGCGTCCGGCCCGCGGCGAGCGAGTCCGCGACGAGCGGCGCGGTCTCGGCGACGACCTGGCCGGTGGCGCCGTCGAGGACGAGCACGCGGCCGTCCCGGGCGAGGGCGAGGAGGCGCTGGTCGGCGTCGTCCACGGCGGTCACCGTGACCAGCGGGGTCGGTGCCGGCAGCAGCGTCCAGGCCCGGGCCCGGGTGTCGAGCAACCAGACGCCCGCGGAGCCGGCGAGCCCGGCCACGGTGGGTCGCCCCTCCCGGTTGTCGAACGCGGTGGCCGGGGCCGCCGTGCCGCCCGACGACGGGGTCGAGCCGGCCGGGTAGGGGATGCGTTCGACGACGAGCTCGTCGTCGGCGACGGTCGCGAGCAGGGCGCCGTCCGAGCAGCCGACGACCGCCCCGACGCGGGTCGTGATCGTGCCCGAGGCGTCCGGGCAGGCCTCGCGCAGGCCCGTCTCGTCACCGTCGGCGGTGCGTCCGACGAGCGTCGTCGCCTCGCCGCGCCCCTCGGTCACCAGGGCGTACGAGCCCACGGGGACGACCATGCCGGTGCCCGGTTCGCCGTCGAGTCGGAACCGCTCCCGCAGCTCGCCCCGGGACAGCGCCTCGGTGTCGAGCAGCACGGCGTCGCCCGAGCCGGCGAAGTGCACGCCGGTCGAACCCGAGGTCGACAGGTTCGTGGTCGCGACGGTCGCCGCGCCGTCGCCCTCGACGGTGCCGAGGAGGCGCGGGTCGGCCCGGTAGTAGTGGAAGTGGTCCCCGTGGTCCCACGTCCAGACCCCGCTGTCGACGACCTCGAGGCCGCCGGCGGTCTCGGCGAACAGGTACCGCCCGTCGGTCTCCACGGCGGTCGGGGCGTCGACCGACCCGAGCTCGACGACGCCCTCGTCGAGCAGGTCGAGGTGGGCGACCGTGCCCGACGGGTCGATCGTGGTGAGGCCGAGACGGGGCTCGGCGAGTTCCTCGGCGCCCGCGACGGCGCCGTGGCCCTCGCCGCTGGCGCCGGTCTCGTCGGCCGTCGTCCCGGCGGCGGGGTCGTCGCCCGGCGAGGTGTCGGTCGAGCAGGCGGTCAGCCCGAGGGCGAGCGTACCGAGCAGGCAGGTCGTGAGGAGGGGGGATCGCATGCGGTCCTTCCGGGTGGGCGTGGGGTGGGACGGGGAGACGGGCGGGGGAGTGCGGACGGGGGGAGTGCGGGCGGGTCAGGAGACGGGGGTCGCGACGGGCGCCGTGCCCGTGCGACCCGGGGCGGCGGTGTCGACCCGACGTGCCCGCCGACGGCCGAGGGCGGCGTGGCCGGCCCCCGAGAGGCCGGCGAACGCGATGGCCGTCGCCGCGATCGAGGCGCCGGCGGCCGTCGCGGCGTGCCACGAGACGAGCAAGCCGACGGCGACGGCGAGCACGCCGACGGCCGAGGCGAGGACCATCCGCGTGGGCAGGCGCGTCGTCCAGTGGCCCGCGGCGACGGCCGGTGCGAGCAGCAGTCCGACGACGAGCAACGACCCGACGGCCTGGTACGAGGCGACGACGGCGAGCGTGACCAGTCCCACGAGCACGGCCTGGGCCGAGCGCGGACCGAGCCCCAGCACGGCGGCCAGGCGCGGGTCGAGGGCGAGGGCCAGCAGGGGGCGGTGGAAGGCGGCCGCGAGGCCGACGCCGACGATCGTCGCGCCGGCGAGCAGGCCGAGGTCCGCCGTCGTGATCGCGAGGACGTCGCCGAACAGGATCGACGTGGCGTCGGTGGCGAAGCTGCCCGAGTGCGAGATGACGACGACGCCGAGGGCGAGCATCGCGACGAAGAGGAGGCCGATGCTCGTGTCGTACGACAGGCGACCGCGTCGTTGCAGCGCCGCCACGCCGAGGCTCATGACGACGGCGCTGAGGGCCCCGCCGACGAGGACGGGCGCACCGAGCACGGTCGCGAGGGCGACGCCGGGCAGCATGCCGTGCGCGAGCGCCTCGCCGAGGAAGGCCATGCCGCGCACCACGACCCAGGTGCCGACGACGCCGCAGAGGATCGCGACGAGGCCGCCGCCGACGAGGGCGCGCTGGACGAAGTCGAGCGAGAACGGCTCGAGGACGGCGGTGGAGAGGAAGGACACGAGACACGACCGTAGCTGAGAATGAGAACGCTTATCAACTAGGCTGACGGCATGACGACGACCACCGCCGCCGCTCCCTCGTCCCTGGCGCGCCTCCTCGGGGTGGGGTGCACGTTCGGTGACCGGATGGCCCTGGCCGACGTCGACCTCGACGTGCGCGGCGGTGCCCTGACGGTGGTCGCGGGCCCCAACGGCGCCGGCAAGTCGACGCTGCTCGAGGTCGTCGCGGGCGTCCGCGAACCGTCGTCGGGCACGCGCTCGACGACGTCGACGATCGCCTTCGTCCCGCAGCGCACGTCGATCCCGGACGGGCTCCCGGTCACCGTGCGCGACGTCGTGACGGTCGGTGCCTGGGGTCGCGTGGGCCGGTGGCGTCCCCTCGACCGTCGAGCCCGCGCCGCCGTCGACGAGGCGCTCGAGCGCCTGCACGTCGCCGACCTGGCGCCCCGACCCTTCGCCGCGCTCTCGGGTGGCCAGCGGCAGCGTGCGCTCCTGGCCCACGGACTCGCGCGCGGGGCCGACCTGCTGCTGCTCGACGAGCCCACGACCGGGCTCGACGCCGACAGCGCGGACCGCATCCGGGCCACGCTGCTCGACGAGGCGGCCCGGGGCACGGGGGTGCTCGCGGTCTCGCACGATCCGTTGCTGCTCGACGCCGCGCACCACGTGGTGCGGCTCGAGGCCGGTCGGGTCGTGTGAGGCGGCTCGGGGTCCGACACGGTCCGGCACGGTCGCGAGGTCCGGGCCGGCCACCCGGCACGAGGTGGCACTGGCGACGAGGAGGCGCGGTGCGGCACAGTGGCGTCGTGACCGACCGCAGACCCTCGCCTCCCGCCGGCCCCGCCGCTCCCTCGCCGTCCGCCCCGACCGTCGAGGTGCTGCACCTCACGGCCTTCGCCGACGGACCGGGCGGCGGCAACCCGGCCGGCGTCGTGCTCGACGCGTCGGCCCTCTCGGCCGCCGACATGCGGCGGATCGCCGCCGAGGTGGGGTACGCCGAGACGGCGTTCGTGATCGATCCGTCCCGCGCCGGCGACGACCGGCACATGGTCGTGCGCTACTTCTCGCCCGGGGCCGAGGTCCCGTTCTGCGGGCACGCGACGATCGCCACCGCCGTCGCCCTGGCCGAGCGTCGCGGGGTCGGAGCGTTCACGCTCGAGACGGCGGTCGGGCCGGTCGTGATCGAGACCTCGCGTGGGGGTGCCGACGCCGTCGCGGGCCCGGTGACGGCGTCGTTCACGAGCGTCGACCCCGTCGTGCGCGACCTGGACCCGACCGTCGCCGACCGGTTGCTGGCGCTGCTCGGCCTCACGCACGCCGACCTCGACGAGCGTCGTCCGCTGCGGGAGTCCTTCGCGGGCAACCGGCACCCCGTGGTGGCGGTCCGCGACCAGCGGGTCTTCGACGCCTTCGGGTTCGACCCGGTCGCCGTGCGGGCCCTCATGGACGAACAGGGCTGGGCGGGCACGATCACGGTGATCCACGCCCAGGGTGTCGACGAGTCCGGGGCGACCGTGGTCGAGGCACGCAACCTGTTCCCCGTCGGCTCCCTCACCGAGGACCCGGCGACGGGGTCGGCGGCCGCGTCGCTGGGCGGCTACCTCCGCGCACTCGACCTGATCGCGCCTCCTGCCCGCGTCGTGGTGAGGCAGGGGCGGCACGTGGGGCGTCCGAGCCGCCTCGTGGTCGACGTCCCGGTCGTCGGCGGCGTCACGGTCACCGGCACGGCGACGCCGCTCACCCGCTGACCCGCTGACCCGCTGACCGGTCGGCCTCCGCGGCCGCACGCCGCGCGCCCCACGACGACGGACCCCGTGTCGAGCGACGCGCCCGGACGCTTCCGGGTGCATCGCTCGACACGGGGTCGTGGGGCGTCGTGCCTCAGTCGCGGGTGAGTCGACGCCGGCGGGCGATCAGGGCGCCCGCCCCGGCGAGCACGAGCAGCAGGGCCGCGGCCGCTGCCCATCGGGCGTCCGAACCGGTGAAGGCGAGCTGCCCGTCGACCGTCGCCGGGGCCGAGCCCTGACCGATCGGCGTCACGCCCGTGCCGGGATCGGCGGGGGCAGCGGGGTCGCCGGGCGTGCCGGGCGTCCCGGGGTTGCCGGGCGTCCCGGGGTTGCCGGGCGTCCCGGGGGTGCCGGGGTCGCCGGGCGTCCCGGGCTCGGCCGCCACGCCGGGGAACGTCCCGGCGCGCAGCGAGAACCCGTCGGTGTCGTTGTCGTCCGCGTAGAACGTCTGGCGGAACCCGTCGACGCTCGTCGCCGCCGGGGCGATCGCGAAGCCTTCGTTGGCGAGCCCGCGGTCGGCGTTCGTCGGTGCCTCGTAGACGACGTCCTCGGCGAACGACCCCGACTCGTCGACCGAGAACAGCGCCGTGCGGCCCGAGCAGGCCTCGTCGCAGACGACCCAGAGCGAGTCGAGGTCGGCGTCGAACTGCAGGTCGGCGACCAGGGCGAACGACGTCGCGATGGTGGCGACGCGCTCGAACGAACCGTCGTCCATCAGGGCGTAGGCGTAGACGCTCGCGGTGCCCTCGACGCCGACGAAGAAGAGCCCGTCACCGTGGCCGGCGTACGTCGCGGGGTCGTAGGAGGCGCCGGTCGCCTCGTCGACGAACCCCGCCTCGGTCAGCCAGGCGTCGGGCACCCAGGTGATGCCCTCGAGGCCCGCGTTGGCCCCCAGGCCGGGGAAGTCCGCGGCGAGGTTCCACTCGTCGGTGGCGACCAGGGTCGTGGCCGGGCTCGCGGTCGCGGCGTCGTAGCGCAGCACCGAGGGGCGGCTGACCGAGCCGGAGGCGTTGTTGCGCTCGGTCGACACGTAGACGCCGCCCGCGGACGAGTCGTCGGCGACCGTGACGCCCTCGGCGTCCACGATGTCGGTCGCGACCCCGCTCGGGTACAGCAGCTTCTTGCCGGCAGCCCAGCCGTCGGTCGTCTGCGGGGCCCACCCGCCGGCGCCGTCCGAGACGATGCGGTAGAGCAGGCCGTCGCCGTTCTGCACCGCCCAGAGCGTGCCGGGGGTCGCGGTGCCGGTCGGCTCGTAGTCGAGACCGCTCAGGTCACCGGTGAAGGTGCCCTCGTCGTCCAGGGGGACCTCGTCGGGTCCGCCGGGCCAGGCCGTCGGCACGGAGACGCCGGCGAAGGTGTTGGCGGAGCCCTTGGTCGGGGCCGACGTGACGGCGAAGTCGCCCGTGCCGTCGGGGCCGCGGCCGTAGGTGGTGGCGGCGTGCGAGGTCCACGAGTACTCGTCGGCGAGGGTCGAACCGTCGGCCGCCGTCGTGCCGTCCGGCAGCAGCAGGCGCACCGAGTCGGCACCGCCCAGTCCGAAGTCGAAGCCGGCCGAGGTCGGGGTCTGCTCGTCGAGGACGACGAAGCCGCCGGGGGCGACGACGGTCCCGGCGGGGACGACGTAGCGGTGCGTCGGGTCGGAGTCGGTCAGCACGTAGCCGCCGAGGTCGACCGACGAGGTGCCCACGGTCGTGAGCTCGACCCAGTCGCCGGGCGTGCCTCCCTGGCTCTCGACCTCGTTGATGCGCACGGGCGACGAGCAGTCGTTCGCCGCGCCCTTCGTGGTCGCGGTCGTCGTCGTCAGCTCGCCGGTGCCGTCGGGGCAGCGGCCGTAGCTGACGGTGCTGTGGACGCTCCAGGCGTACGACGCGACGAGCGTGCCCGCCGTGTCGAACAGTCGTGCCGAGTCGGGCTGGCCGAGTCCGAAGTCGAAGCCGACCGGGTTCGAGCCCGAGGCCTGGTCGATCACGAAGAAGGCGCCGGGCTGCACGACCGAACCGGTGGGCAGGGTGAAGGGCGTGCGCACGTCGTCCTCGTCGCGGAAGGTGTAGCCCGAGACGTCGACGGGCGCCGTGCCGACGTTCGTCAGTTCGACCCAGTCGGTGTCGTCGCCGTTCGACTCGACCTCGTTGATCACGACGTCGGTCGTGGCGGGCACGGCGGGGGTCGTCGGGTCGGTCGGGGCGGGGTCCGTCGGGTCGGTCGGAGCCGGTGTCGTCGCGCACTCGTTGGCGGTGCCTCGCGTCCCGGCTGCCGTCGTCGCGAACTCGCCGGTGCCGTCGGCGCAGCGGCCGTAGGTCGTCGTCGGGAACTGCGTCCAGGCGTACGAGTCGAGCAGGGTCGTGCCGTCGGCGGCGTAGAGCCGGACGGCGTCGGCGCGTCCGAGTCCGTAGGCGGCGGCGCCCCACACGGCGTCGTCGGCGACGTCGACGACCAGGCGCTCGCCGGCGGCGAGGACCGTGCCCGCGGGCAGCGCGAGCGTCCGCGTGTCCTTGTCGTCCCGCAGCACGAAGCCCGACACGTCGGTCGGGGTCTGGCCGGTGTTGAGCAGTTCGACCCAGTCGTCGGTCGTGTCGATCTCGTTGACGACGACGTCGGCGTCGGCCGCGAGGGCGGGCAGGGCGCTCGTGGCCACGAGCCCGGCGGCGGCGATCGAGCCGGCCAGGGTCAGGGCGCCGAGGCGGAGCAGGGGCGTGCGCATTCGGGTGTCCGTTTCGTCGGGTGTGGACCGAACCATCTCGGACGGAAGCGACGCCCGGGTGAACGCCCCGTGAACGCCGGCACCTCGTGCCCCGGCGGCGCGACGGGACTAGCGTCACGCACATGGCATCCGAGGCGACGACCCTGCGGGTGGGCGACCGCGACGTCCGCATCAGCAGTCCGTCCCGCGTGCTCTGGCCCGACCTCGGCGTGACCAAGCTCGACCTGGCGCGCTACCTGGTCGAGGTCGGCACGCCCTTCGTCGCGGCGAACGGCGACCGTCCGATCTCGCTGCAGCGGTTCGGCGGCGACGTCGACGGCGACCAGTACTTCTCGAAGAACCCGCCCCGCGGCACGCCCGAGTACGTCCGGGCCGTCGACGTCACCTACCCGAGCGGCCGCGTGCACCCGCAGCTCGTGATCGACGAGCCGGCCGCCGCGGTCTGGGCGGCCCAGATGAACACCCTGGTCTTCCACCCGTGGGCCTCGCGCGCCGAGCAGCACGACCTGCCCGACCAGCTGAGCATCGACCTCGACCCGCAGCCGGGCACGAGCTTCGCCGACGCCGTGACGGCCGCGGTCGACCTCCGGGCCGTGCTCGACGAGGCCGGTCTCACCGCGTTCGTCAAGACGAGCGGCAACCGGGGCCTGCACGTCTTCGCGCCGATCGAGCCGACGCACGAGTTCCTGGAGGTGCGGCACGCCGTGATCGCCGCCGCCCGCGAACTCGAACGCCGCACCCCCGACCGCGTCACCACCGCGTGGTGGAAGGAGGAACGCGGCGACCGCCTCTTCGTCGACTACAACCAGGCCAATCGCGACCGCACCATGGCGGGGGCCTGGTCTCCCCGGGCGCTGCCCCGCGCCTCCGTGTCCCTGCCGGTCACATGGGACGACCTGCCCGGCATCGACCCGGCCGAGCACACCGTGCTGACGGTGCCCGAGCGGCTGCAGACCCACGGCGACCCGTGGGCCTCGATGCACGAGTCGCCGGGGCGCATCGACACGTTGCTCGCCTGGTGGGAACGCGACGTCGCCGACGGCCTCGGCGAACTGCCCTTCCCGCCGGACTTCCCGAAGATGCCCGGCGAGCCGCCCCGCGTGCAGCCCAGCCGGGCGCGGAAGCCCGCCGACGACTGACCCGCAGCACACCGCGTCTCGTGCACGGCACCGCGTCTTGTCGGTGTGCGATGCCCGAAACGCGGTGCCCTGTGCCCGACGAAGCGCGGGTCGCCTAGGCGAGCACCTCGCCCAGGTCGTACGCCGCCGGGACCTCGAGCTGGTCGAAACCGCACGAGCGCGCCTCGCGGTCGTCGCGCCACCGTTCGACCTGCACGGTGTGGCGGAAGCGGGAGCCCTCCATCTGGTCGTACCGCACCTCGACCACGCGCTCGGGGCGCAGCGGGACGAACGACACGTCCTTGCCCGACGAGAAGCGGCTGCGCTCGGTCTCGGCGTGCCGCACCTCGCCGTCGTCGTCACGGTCGACGAATGGCGCCAACTCGTCGACGAGCTCGAGGCGACGGGCGTCCGAGAACGCGGACGCGCCTCCGACGTTCGTCAGCTCGCCGTCGGCGTCGTACAGCCCGAGCAACAGCGACCCCACGCCCGAACCGCTCTTGTGGACGCGGTAGCCGAGCACCACCACGTCCGCGGTGCGGTGGTGCTTGACCTTCAGCATGGTGCGCTTGCCGGGAGCGTAGGAGGCGCGGGCCGGCTTGGCCACGACCCCGTCGAGCCCGGCGCCCTCGAACTCGGTCAGCCACCGGCGGGCGGTCGCGACGTCGTCGGTGGCCCGGCTGACGTGCAGGGGGCGGTCCGCGCCTCCTGCCGTGCCGTCGGCGCCTTCGTCGGGGCCTCCCTCGACGCCTCCCTCGGGGCCGAGCGTCTCGAGCAGCAGCGCGCGGCGTTCGGCGAACGGGGTGTCGAGCAGGTCGCGCCCGCCGAGGGCGAGCAGGTCGAACGCGACGAACATCGCGGGGGTCTCGGCGCTGAGCTTCGCGACGCGCGAGGCGGCCGGGTGGATGCGCTGGCCGAGCGCGTCCCAGTCCAGGCGTTCGTGGCCGGGGTCGCCGGTCCGCACGACGATCTCGCCGTCGAGCACGCAGGGCCCTGGCAGGAGGCGGGCGAGGGCCTCGACCAGCTCGGGGAAGTAGCGGGTCAGCATCTTCGACCCGCGGCTGCCGATCTCGACGGTGAGCGGGGCGTCGGGGTCGTCGGCGTCGGAGTCGGCGCGTTCCGCGTAGACGATGCCGCGGAACCCGTCCCATTTGGGTTCGTAGACGAGCCCGCCCTCGACGGAGTCGGGCTCGGGCACGTCGGCCACGGCCTTCGCGAGCATGGGGACGATCGGTTCGGCGGCGGTCGGGATCATGCGCCGAGTCTGCTCTCGACGGGCGGGCGTGCGGCCAGACCCCGCAGAACCGCCGAGACCCCCGTGCGCGCCGACGGGTCTCGGCGACGTCCTCGGGTGTGAACGCTCGACGTGACCCGCCCCGACCGGGTTGGATGGGCGAGTGCGTGTCTGTGTCGTCGTCCCCGTCCGCGACGACGGAGCCCTGCTTGACGCCTGCCTCCGCTCGCTCGCGCGGCAGACGCGGGTGCCCGACGAGGTGATCGTCGTCGACAACGGCAGCACCGACGACACCGTCGAGGTGGCCCTGCGACACGGTGCCCGGGTGGTCACCGAGGCCGAGGTCGGCATCGCCGCGGCCGCGAGCACGGGCTACGACGTCGCCGCCGGCGTGGGGGCCGGACCGGCCGCCGCCGCACCCGTCGACCTCATCGGTCGGGTCGACGCCGACAGCGTCCTGCCCCGCACCTGGGTCGCCGACCTCGTCGGCACCCTCGTCGACGATCCGGACGTGCTCGCCGTCAGCACGAACGCCCGTTTCTACGACGCACCCGTCGGCGTCGAGCGCCTGCTCTCCGCCCTCTACGTGGGCGCGTACCACCTCGTGATCGGGGCCGCCCTGGCGCACTGGCCACTGTTCGGCTCGACGATGATGATGCGCCGCACCGCCTGGCTCGACGTGCGCGACGAGGTGCACCGGCACGAGACCCTGCTGCACGACGACATGGACCTCGCCCTGCACCTCGGCGACCGCCAACTCGCCGGGCGGGGCCGCATCGCCTACCGCCGGGACGTCGTCACGGGCATCTCGGCCCGGCCGCTCGACCCGGGCAACGCCCCCTGGTTGCGGACGTACCGGGCGCTGCACTCGTTCACGGTGCACGGCACCGACGGTCTGCCGTGGTCGCGCTGGTTGCGCGCCGACCCGGCCGGCGTCTTCACCCGGCTCGGCTGGACGCCGTCAGCGGTGGTTGACGCGCGGGCGGCCGTGGCCGACGGCGTCGACCCCGTGTCCGTCGGCACCGGCACCGGCACCGGCTCTGGCACCGGCTCCGGACGAGGAGGCGCGGGCGGCTCCACCGCGGACGTCGCCCCCCACGAGGAACGGCAGCGCCAGCCCGGCCAGCAGCGAGCCGAGGCCTCCCGCGGCGAGGTCGCCGATCGTGTCGTCGTAGCCGACGAAGATCGCCGAGTCGACGAGGGTGTGGCCCGCCCACTCGCCCATCTCCCACAGGGTGCCGGCCGCCAGGCCGAACGCGACCGTCGTCAGGACTGAGCCGACGCGGGCCGAGCGACCCGCGCCTCCTCGTCCATCGGTCTCGCCCGCCGAGGCGATCCAGCCGGCCCGCCGGGCGAGGACCACGAACACCGCGGCCAGCAGGCCGTTGAGCAGGAAGTGCACCACCGTGTCGTAGCCCGTGACCCGGGTGTAGAGCTCGAAGACGCTGCTCCAGGCGGCGCCCAGGGCGGCGACGCCGACCATCAGGTCGACGCTCGCCCGGAGGCCGAGCATGCGGGGCACGAGGGTGCCGAGCAGCGCGAGCATCAGCACGGCGATCTCGACCACGCCCCAGCCGATGCCCGCGACGACGACGCTCAGGGCCGCGACCACGCGCACCGCGTCGGCGACGTACTCGAGGACCCCGTGCGGGCGGCGGAGGAAGGTCTCGGCGACGGTGGACATCTCAGGACTCCTCGGGGCGGTGTTCGGCGGTGCGGTGCTCGGCGGGGCCGTGCTCGGTGGTGCGGTGCTCGACGGGGCCGTGCTCGGCGGTGGGGTCTTCGGGCGGACGCGGGGCGGCGTGCCCGGACGGCCAGCGCACGACGGCGTGCACGGGGTCGTGGTCGGAGGGGGCGACGCCGCCGGGACGGACCCCGCCGACGCCGGCCCGCTCGACGTGGGCCCTGGCGTCGACGAGCAGCCAGTCCAGGCGGCGGCCGCCGGTGCGGGGCGGGCCGTAGTTCGAGAACGAGCCCCAGCCCGGGTCGAGCCGCGCGTCGGCCACCGCGCGGCTGTCGACCAGCCTGCCGCGGGTCAGCTCGCGGTGCGCGGGGGAGTCGACCACGGCGTTGAAGTCGCCCATCACGACGACGGGTCCGTCGAGGGCGTCGGTGAAGGTGCGCAGCTGCACGGCGGAGTGACGCCGCGAGCGGGCCGAGAGGTGGTCGAAGTGCGTGACGACGACGTGCAGCCGGGCCCCGGTCATGAGGTCGTCGAGCTCGGCATGGACGGCCGTACGGGGGATCATGTTGCCGTACGAGCGCGACCCCGGCACCGTGGGGGTGGCCGAGAGCCAGAGCGCCTCGTGGCGGACGATCCGCAGGCGGGTGGTGTCGACGTGCAGTTCGACGCGCTCACCGCCGCGGTCGCGGTCGCGACCCGTGCCGACCGAGGCGTAGTCGGCACCGAGGGCGTCCGCGAGCTGCGCGGACTGGTCGGGCAGCGCCTCCTGGATGCCCAGCACCGAGGGGCGCTCGGCCTCGAGCAGGAGGCGCAGTGCCGGCAGCCGGGTCGACCACCGGTCGGCCAGCGCGTGGCGGGTGGTCAGCACCTGCGGCATGCGGCGACGGACGTTGTAGGTCATGAGGTGCAGATCGGGTGCAGCGACCGGCCCGACCGTGGGTACGACCCGGTCCGCACCCGGACCGGTGGCGGCGGCGGGGGCGGGTGCGGGGTCGGTCGGGGGCGTCATGACGTGTGCGACGGTAGGCCGTCGCACACGCCTCCGCCCGACTCAGCGCACGCGCTTGATGGGGATGACGGCCAGGGCGCCGAGGATGGCCGCGACGCCGGCCGCCCAGAGCATCAGCGTGTAGTTGCCCGAACCGGCGTTGCCGACGCCGAGGAAGAACAGGGCGATCGCCGGGGCGAGCGACTGGGGCAGGGCGTTCGCGATGTTGATGACGCCGAGGTCCTTGCCGGGACGGTCGGCGTTCGGCAGGACGTCGACGACGAGCGCCGTGTCGACGGCGGCGTAGATGCCGTAGGCGAAGCCCATGACGACCTCGGCGACGTAGAAGCCGGTGACCGTCTCGGCGTGGGCCAGCAGGATCAGACCGACCGCGAAGAGGGCGGTGGAGCCCCCGACGAAGACCTTGCGCATCTTCAGCTTGTCGCTCAGCCAGCCCGAGAGCGCGGCGCTCGCCATCAACGCGATCGTGTAGAGCAGGACGCCGAAGGCGACCGCGGCCGTGGCGTCGGCGACGTCCGCGATGCCGAGGTGCTCCTGCATGTAGAGCAGCCGGTAGGTCGTGAACATGAACGTCGCGAGGATGATCAGGAACCGCGACCACCAGGCGAAGGCGAAGTCGCGGTGCTTCAGTGGGTTCGTCCAGAACGAGCTGACCAGGTTGACGAACGTGAAGGGCTTGAGCTCGTACTCGGGCAGGTCGTCGCGGGCGACGACCGCGTAGACGAGGATGAGCACGACGGCGAGGACGCCCGGCGCGATGAAGAGCACCGGCAGGTTCGCGACGAACAGGACGGCGAGGTAGGTGCCGGCGAGGACGGCGACGTTCTGAGCAAGGGCGATGACGCTCGAGGCCTTGCCGCGTTGGAACTGCGGCACGTTGTCGGCGAAGCTCGCGGTCAGGGCGGCGAGCACGGCGTTGGCCGCGATCTGCGCGACCACCCAGGCGATGCCGAGCTGCAGCACGGTGGGGGCGAAGGCGAGCCAGGCGAGGGCGAGGGTGAACACGACGATGCCGCCCACCAGGTAGGGCCGACGACGGCCCCACCGCGTGCGGGTCCGGTCGCTCAGCGCGCCGACGAGCGGGTTGGCGAGGAGCGCGCCGAACGCACCGAAGGGCAGGACCAGCCCGATGATGCTCGCCGGGTCGTCGGGGTTCAACTGCTGCGCCTTGAGCTGCATGCTCACGTAGACCGGCGAGAGCAGGGCCGCGAACAGACCGAACTGGGCGAGCCCCAGCGCGATCATGTAGCCCCGCGACACCCGCACGGTGCTGATGGGTTGGGTGAGCACGCCCTGCGTGCCGATGGGGCCTGGGTTGGCCATGACGCCTCCTCGAGTCAAAACCTAGTCGCGCTAGGTGTTCGCAGAATACACAGCGGGTGTCGTCCGGGCAAGAGAATGCGTCGATTCGGGACGAACTTTTGTCATCGGTCGACATAAGTGGCAGAGTTGGGCCCAGACCACCTGAACCCCTCACGACAAAGGAGTCACTCCCATGACCTCGTCACCCTCCGTGCAGCTCTACACGGTCCGAGACGCCGTCTCGGCCGACCTGCAGGGCGCCGTCGCCCGCATCGCCGAGATCGGCTTCACCAAGGTCGAGCCCTACTCGTTCGTCGAGCGTGCCGACGAGTTCGAGAAGGCCTTCGCCGCCTCCGGCGTCACCGCGCCCTCGGGCCACGCCCCCGTCATCGACTCCGACGAGCCCGAGCGCGCCTTCGCCGCCGCCGCCCAGCTCGGCATCGGCACCGTGATCGACCCGTTCATCCCGAGCGACCGCTGGCAGACCGCCGACGACGCCGCGAAGATCGCCGACCGCGTCAACGAGCTGCAGGTGCTGGCCGCCGCGTCGGGCCTGCGGTTCGGCTACCACAACCACCAGTGGGAGTTCGCGAACAAGGTCGACGGCCGCCCCGTCTACGACTTCTTCCTCGAGCGACTGAACGACGACGTCGTCCTCGAGATCGACACCTTCTGGTCGACCGTCGGCGGCATGGACACCCCGGCGCTGCTGCGCTCGCTGGGTGACCGCGTGCAGTTCCTGCACGTCAAGGACGGCAAGATCTCCGGCGACATCGCGACCGCCCTGCCCAGCAGCGAGAGCGCCCTCGAGGTGCCCGACGCGCTCGCCGCCGCCTTCAAGAACCAGACCCCGGCCGGTCAGGGCGACGTGGACGTCGCCGCCGTCCTCGCCGCCGCGCCGCACGCGCTGCGCGTCGTCGAGTTCGACGACTACGCGAAGGACGTCTTCGACGGCGTCGCCGAGTCCTTCGCCTGGCTGCAGGAGAACGACAAGTGAGCGGCGTCGACGCGACCGCCGGCCGCACGGGACGCGTGGGCGTCGGCGTCATCGGCGCGGGCGTCATCAGCGGCACCTACCTCGAGAACATGACGCAGTTCGCCGACCTCGAGGTGCTCTTCGTCGCCGACCTCGACCTCGACCGCGCCCAGGCGCAGGCCGAGGCGTACGGCGTCCCGGGTCACGGCACGGTCGACGAGCTGCTCGCGATCGACGAGATCGAGATCGTCGTCAACCTCACGATCCCTGCCGTGCACGCCGAGGTCGGCCGTCAGATCATCGCCGCCGGCAAGAACGTCTGGAGCGAGAAGCCCCTCGCGCTCGACCACGAGTCGGCCCGCGACCTGCTCGCCGCCGCCGAGGCGGCCGGCGTCCGCGTCGCGTGTGCCCCCGACACCGTGCTCGGTGCCGGCATCCAGACCGCGATGCGCGCCATCGCCCGCGGCGACATCGGTCAGCCCCTCACGGCGACCACGATGTTCCACGTGCCCGGGCCCGAGTCGTGGCACCCGAACCCCGACTTCCTGTTCGCGCTCGGGGCCGGTCCGCTCTTCGACATGGGGCCGTACTACGTGACGACCCTCGTGCACGCGTTCGGCTCGGCCAGCCGCGTCAGCGCGGTCTCGTCGAAGTCGTTCGACACCCGCACCATCGGCAGCGGTCCCCGGGCCGGCGAGACCTTCCCGGTCGAGGTGCCGACGCACCACGCGGCGCTCATCGAGTTCGCGGGCGGGCAGTCGGCCCAGTCGACGTTCTCGTTCCAGAACGCGCTGCCCCGCATGGGCTTCGTCGAGATCAGCGGCACCGAGGGCACCCTCGTGCTGCCCGACCCCAACACCTTCGAGGGCGACTCGAGCCTCTGGCGGTTCGGCCGGGACGAGCCCGAGACGCTCACCGCCGCGGGCTCGACCTACGGACGCGGTTCGGGCGTGCTCGACCTCGCGCGGGCCATCCGCGGTGGCGACGCCGAGCGTGCCAGCGGGGCCGTGGCCTCGCACGTGCTCGACGTCCTGCTGGCGATCTCGTCGGCCGCCGAGCAGGGTGCACCGGTCTCCGTCGAGTCCGCCGTGCAGCAGCCGGTGCCGCTCGACGAGAGCTGGGACCCTTCCGCCGCGACCCTCTAGTCCGGCGTGCCGGGCTCGGGCCCGGTCGTCCCGGAGACACGACGTGCCGCTCACCTTCGGGGGTGAGCGGCACGTCGTGTCTACTGGGCGAGGTGGGCGGACCGGGTAGGTCGTGACATCGCCCAGAGGAACGGGTCCGCCGCGCGGATTCAGGTCGCGCGGCGGGCCCGGGTCTGGTGGGGCGGCCCGTCCGGGTCGGTCGGGGAGGGGTGCCCCCGACCGGCACCGACTACGCGGTGCGGATCGAGCCGGTGGCGGTGTGGATCGAGCCCGTGGCCGTCCGGACGGACGCCGTGGCGGCCGAGAGGCGACGCCGCGCGCTGGCGGTGTAGCGACCGATCGACAGGTCGCGGCGTGCCGAGGTGCTCACGTACGAGCCGGGCGCGACGTCGGCGGCGAGCGAACCGACGTAGCTGCCGACCGTCGGGGCGGTGGTGGTGCCGACGTAGCGGCCGCCGAGCGGGGTGGTGGCGGTGCGGGCGGTCGTGGCGGTGGTGTTCACGGTGACTCCTCGGGGCTGGGCGGGTCGTGCTGGTCGGGGGCCCGCGATCGGGCGATCGAGCGGACGGCCAGCGGAGGTGAGGAGGGCGGCGCCGAGGTGCTCGACGGTGGCCCTGGCCTCCGTCGGCGTTGACACCACCATACGCCTTCTTTTGAATGAATCAAAACAATGGGGGCCCCGATCGTCGCTTTCGGGACAGGACGCACCACGCCCGCGTCGTCGAACCAGGCCCGCGGATGGTTCGACGACGCGATGGTGGTGCGTCCTCGCAGCCGCTGTGACCTCGACCCGCCGCGACCTCGACCCGCGACCTCGAGCCGCCGCGACCCCGACCCGCGACCTCGACCCGCCGCGACCTCGACCCGGTGCGACCTCAGAGCGAGGCGCCGCCGCACACGACGAGCGCCTGCCCGGTGATGCTCCGTCCGTGCGGCCCGAGCACGAACGCGACGAGGGCCGCCACGTCCACCGGGTCGACGAGCGCGCCCAGCGGCGGCACGACCGGAGCCGAGGAGGCGCGGGCCGGGTCGGCGAGCATCGGCGTGTCGGTGGGCCCCGGCGCCACGACGTTGGCGGTCACGCCGCGCGGCGCCAGTTCCGCCGCCCAGCTCCGGGCCAGTGCGACCTGGGCCGCCTTCGTCGCCGCGTACTGGCTCTTGCCCGCGACGCCGACGGCGGTGCGGCTGCCGATGAGCACGACGCGACCGCCGTCGGACAGCCGGCCGACGAGTGCGTCGACGAGCGCGGCCGCGGCCCCGACGTGCACGGCGAACATGCCCTCGAGGGCGGCGGGGTCGAGCCGCCCGAGCGGGGCGGCCACCTGGTAGCCGGCCGCGTGGACGATCGCGTCGACCGACCCGACGTCGGCGACCGCTCGCGCCACGTCGGCGGTCACGGAGAGGTCGCAGCCGAGCCACGAGAACCCGTCGCCCAGGTCGACGGCGCGTCGGCTGAGACCGGTCACCCGCCACCCGTCGGCCAGCAGGAACTCGGCGATCGCCCGTCCGATGCCCGAGCTGCAGCCCGTCACCACGGCGTGCCGGTCGGTGCCGGCACCGCCACCCGCCCGCTCGGTGACGGGCGTCCCGTCGTCCGACACGGCTCAGCCCTCGACGTCGGGTCCGGGCAGATCGGCGGCCGACAGTCGCACGTGGCGGATCGCCCGGCGGTGCCAGGTGTACGCCACGTGCACGGCGCCGTCGCCGGTCTGCGTGATGCTCGGGTACGACAGCTCGCGGTTCAGCCCGTCGCGGGAGTTGTTCGAGAGGCACCACCCGTCGCCATCCTCGAGGTCGACGCGGTGCGGCCAGCTGCGCCCGCCGTCCGTCGACACCGCCAGCGACATCGGAGCCCGGGGCGTGCCCCAGAACGCCGTCCGGCCGTCCTCCGCAGGCGACCCGGCCCGCGCCTCCTGGTCGAGGTCCGCGTCCGCGCCGGGCAGCACGGCCTGCTCGACGATGCCGGATTCGTCGATCTCGTCGTAGAGCCCGAGGCGACGCGGGGTGGTCGCGTCGGCGCGGCGGTGGTTGTAGACGATCGCGAGGCGCCCGTCGGCGAGCGGAACCCACTGCACCGAGGAGTTGTTGTTGGGCAGCTCGGTCGGCACCGGTGCCGACCAGTGGAGTCCGCCGTCGGTCGAGCGCGACTCGTGCACGGCGTCGGCCCAGCGGCTGCGGAAGAGCGCGAGCAGCGATCCGTCGGGCAGCTCGTGCACGTTCATGTGCACGGCTCCCGTGCTCCCCGGGACGGCGACCTCACCCCACGTGGAGCCGCCGTCCCGGGAGATCATGACCGAGCTCGTGTCGTGGTCGCCCACCCACGCCTGCCCGGGGGTCGTCACGCAGCGGAAGACCGGCACGAGCAGGTCGCCTGCGCGGGTGACGACCGGCGGCTGCCGGACGAAGACGCCACCCGTCTCGTCGGCCGCGAAGAGGGTCGTGGGCTCGGCCCAGGTGGCCCCGCCGTCGGTGGAGATGCGGCGGCGCACCTCGGCCGAGTCCTGGTTCCCGGCCCGTTGCGCCGTGTAGAGCAACCAGACGTCGCCCGAGGGGGCCGTGAAGAGCACCGGGTTCTGCTCGGAGCGTGCGGGGTCGTCGCTGAGGCGCACCGGTTCGGACCACACCTCGCCGTCGAGGACCGAGCACCAGACGTGGATGTCCGAGACGCCCTCCTGCGTGCCGCCGAACCAGACGCAGGCCAGGCGCCCGTCGGGCAGCTCGGCGAGGTTGGCCGCGTGCGACTGCACCGTGGCCGTCGGCAGGTACGCCCAGGCGCGACCGGCCGCGTCGGGCCGCAGTCGTCCGTCGGCGACCACGCCGTCGGCGCCCGCGTCGTCCGCGACCGCGTCCTGCCTGCTCACGCCGCGCCTCCGGCGGTCGCGTCGGGGTCGTCCGTCGCGGTGGCCCGCTGCAGGTGGTCGCGGGCGGCGGCCTCGAGGTGGTTGAGGTCGCCGGCGACCGTGGCGAACGTGTAACCCGCGGCGAGCCGCTGTCGGGCGACGTCGCCGTGCGGTGTGTGGATGCCCGCGGCGATGCCCGCGGCCTCGGCCGCCGCCGCGACGCGGACGAGGGCGGCGTCGAAGGCCTCCTGCACGGCCGGGTCGCCCGGGTAGGCCCCGCCGACCGCGATGCACAGGTCGCTCGGCCCGACGTAGAGGCCGTCGAGCCCCGGCGTCGCGGCGATCGCCTCGACGTTCGAGAGCCCGTCGGGCGTCTCGATCATGGCGAGCACGATCGTCGTGTCGTTCGCGTCCGCCGGCACGGGCCCGATGCGCAGGCTCGACCGCATGGGGCCGTACGAGCGGCGGCCGTGGGGCGGGTACTTCGCGCTGCGCACGGCGGAGGCGGCGTCCTCGGCCGTGTCGACGAGCGGCACGATGACGCCGGCCGCCCCGGCGTCGAGGGCCTTGCCGATCGGCGTGATGTCGTTCGCCTCGACCCGCACGAGCCCGGCCGAGGTCTGCCCCGCGTCGATGGCGAGCAGGCCGGTCATCATGCCCTGGTAGCCGAAGAGGCCGTGCTGCGCGTCGAGGCAGACGTAGTCGTAGCCGAGCCGCGCGATGCGCTCGGTCGCCGGCGGGGCGTCGAGGGTGATCCAGTAGCCGACCGCCCTCTCGCGGCGGCGGATCGTACGGGCGAAGTCGCTGGCGGTGCTCATGGTGCTCTCTCTCGTGCGGGGCGTGCGGTCGGTGCGGTGCGGTGCGGTTCGGGGGCGTGCGGCGCGGTGCGGAGGGTCGGGAGGCGCGGCTCAGCGCGCGTACGGAGGCATCGGCCCCCGCAGCTGACGCCCGACCTCGTCGCAGGCCGCCACCACCTCGTCGGGCAGCGGCCCGGCGGCGACGGCGGCGACGTTGGCCGTCAGCTGTTCGGGCCGGGAGCCGCCGAGCAGCACCGACCCGACCTCGGGCCGGTACGCCACCCAGCGCAGGGCGAGCTCGACGAGCGTCACGCCGGCCTCGGCGGCGACGCCCGACAGGCGGTCGATCGCGGCGAACAGGTCGGCGTCCCAGTAGCGCTTCGTGTACATCTCGGCGAGGGCCGAGTCGCCGAAGCGCCCGTCGGCCGGCGTCTCGTCGAAGCGGTGCCGGCCGGTCAGGAGGCCGCCGCCGAGCGGGTTGTAGACCATCGTCTCGAGCCCGTGGACGCTCGCGAACTCGAGGTACTCGTCGTCGAGGCGGCGGGCCACGAGGTTGCACAGCTGCTGGGCGACGACCGGCCGGGGTGCGCCGACGGCGTCGGCGACGCGCTCGACGTCGCCGATCTGCCACGCGGTGTAGTTCGAGACCCCGAGCGAGAGCACCTTGCCCTCGGCGACCAGGGCGGCGACGGTCGAGAGGGTCTCGTCGAGCGGGGTCGCCCGGTCGGGCTGGTGCAGGTAGAACAGGTCGAGCCGGTCGGTGCCGAGGCGGCGCAGGCTCGCCTCGACGCTCGCGCGCAGGGCCACGGCCGAGAGCGGCGGCAGTCCGCCCGCGTCGGCGTGCGGCATGCCCGCCTTCGAGGCGAGCACGACCTCGTCGCGCCGCCCGGCGAGCAGGCGGCCGAGCATCGTCTCGGTCGAGCCGCCGACGTAGGCGTTGGCCGTGTCGATCCAGGTGACGCCCGCGTCGCGCGCGGTGTCGAGCATGCGGGCGGCGGTGGCCTCGTCGACGGTGTCGCCGAAGGTCATCGTGCCGAGCACGAGCCGAGGAGGCGCGGGGCGCGTGGCCGCCTCGGCGACCGTGTCCGCGGCGTCGAGCGCGGTGGGGTCGAGCGGGTTGGCGTCGGTCCGGGCGGTGTCGGTCCGGGTCATGTGGTGGCTCCCAACGAGAGGCTGCGGACGACGTGGCGAGGCTTCACGCCGGTCATCGTCGCGGGGTCGAGGGCGGCCCGGCGCAGCCGCCGCGTGTAGTCCTCGGCGGGCGACGTGAGCACCTGCGCCGTGGCGCCCTGCTCGACGACGGCGCCCTGCTTCATGACGAGGACGCTCTCGCTGATCTGCTGCACGACGCCGAGGTTGTGCGAGATGACGACGTAGGTGATGCCGGTGTCGACCTGGATCTCGCGCAGCAGGTCGAGCACCTGCGCCTGCACCGACACGTCGAGCGCGCTCGTCGCCTCGTCGCAGATCAACAGGTCGGGGCTCGAGGCGAGCGCCCGGGCGATGCCGATGCGTTGGCGCTGGCCGCCGGAGAACTCGTGCGGGCGACGGTCGAGCGCCGTCGACGGCAGGCCGACGCGGTCGATCAGGCGCGCCGCCTCGGTCGCCCGGTCCTGGGCCGACCGCACGCCCTTCAGCCGGAGCGGCTCGGCGACGATGTCGCGGGCGCTCAGGTGCGGGTCGAGCGAGCCGTACGGGTCCTGGAAGACCATCTGGAAGCGGTGCCTCAGGGGCCGCAACCGCGCCTCCGACAGGGTCGCCAGGTCGGTGCCGTCGAGCACGATGCGCCCGCTGGTCGGCTGCAGCAACCGCATGACCGCCTTGGCGATCGTCGACTTGCCGCAGCCCGACTCGCCCACGATGGCGAAGGTGCTGCCGCGGCGCACCGAGAACGACACGTGGTCGACGGCGCGGTGGGCACTCGAGCCGCTGCCGTAGTCGACGACCAGGTCGTCGACCTCGAGGATGGTGTCAGACACGGGTGGCCTCCGGTCGGTCGGTGCTGGTCGTGGCGGGCGTGGACGGCGTCTCGTCCCAGGCGCCCAGGGTGGGCACCGCGGCGAGCAGCCCCTGCGTGTAGGGCTCGGCGGGGTGCTCGACGATCTGCCGCACGTCGCCGGACTCGACGAACACGCCGGCCTTCATGACGTGGATGCGGTCGGACACGAGCCGGGCGACGCCGAGGTCGTGGGTGATCATCAGCAGGCCGATGCCGCGCTGTTCCTGCAGCTCGAGCAACAGGTCGAGGATGCCGGCCTGCACCGTGACGTCGAGGGCGCTGGTGGGCTCGTCGGCCACGATCAGCTGCGGCTCGCAGGCCAACGCGATGGCGATCAGCACGCGTTGCAGCATGCCACCCGAGAGTTGGTGCGGGAACTTCCCCAGCTGGGCCGCAGGGTCGGGGATGTGCACCTGCTCGAGGAGGCGCACGGCCCGGGCGGTGACGGCGGCCCGACCGCTGGCGGCCCCGGCGATGCGGATGGCCTCGCCGAGCTGCGAGCCGATCGACCGCACCGGGCTGAGCGCCGTCATGGGGTCCTGGGGGATCAGGGCGACGGCCCGACCGCGCACCTTGCGCACGGCCGAGGCCGAGGCGAGCACGTCGAGTCCGGTGATGCGCACGTGGCCCGAGACGACGGCGAGGTCGGCGGGCAGCAGCTGCAGCACGCCCATGGCGGTGGTCGACTTGCCCGACCCCGACTCGCCGATGATCGTGACGGTCTCGCCCCGGGCGATGTGGAACGAGACGCCGTCGACGGCGCGCACGATCCCGTTGGTCGTCATGAGCTCGATCTGCAGGTCACGCACCTCGAGGAGCAGGTCGGGGTCGACGGTGTCGTCGGTCACGGAGGTCATGCGATCGTTCCCTTCTGCGGGGTCGGGGTCGGGGCCGGGGCCGGGGTCGATGCCGAGGCCGGGGTCGAGGCCGGGGTCGACGGGCGCAGCCCGACGAACCGACGGAGGCGCGAGGCCGTCGACCGGCGCGGCCGGTCCCGCAGGGCGTCGCCCAGCAGGTTGACCCCGACGACGAGCAGCACGATGAACAGGCCCGGGATCGTCACCATCCACCAGGCGGTCGTGACGTAGTCCTGGCCGTCCGAGATGATGCGGCCCCAGGTCGCGAACGGTCGCTGCGGGCCGGCCCCGAGGAAGCTCAGGGCGCTCTCGAGCAGCACGGCCTGCGCGAGCAGCAGCAGCACGACGAGTGTCGCCTGCTTGATGACGTTCGGGACGACGTGGCGCAGCAGGATCGTGAAGCGGTTCAGGCCGAGCGTGCGGGCCGACGAGACGTACGGCTTCTCGCGTTCGACGAGCACGAGCGACCGGGTCAGGCGGGCCACCTCCGGCCATTGCGCGATCGCGATGACGAAGGTGATCACCGGGATCGACGGGCCGAAGAGGGCGACGACGAGCAGCAGCATCATCAGCAGCGGCAGCGACATCTGGGCCTCGAGCAGGCGGCTGATCAGCGTGTCGGCCCAGCGCCCGTAGAACCCGGCGATCGAGCCCAGGACGACGCCGATGGCGCCCGAGACGATGACCGCCAGCACGCCGATCGCGAGCGAGACCTGACCGCCGTGCAGCACCCGCGAGAGCAGGTCGCGACCGAGCTGGTCGGTGCCGAACAGGTGGCCGGCGGTAAACGGAGGCGCGAGGCGGTTGCCGAGGTCCTGGCCGTTCGCGTCGGGCAGCGGGAGGGCCTGGGCCAGCACGATCGGGATGATCACCACGAGGGCGCAGATCGCGCCGACCCAGAGCTTCACCCGTGCGGCGGAGGTCCGCCGGGCCGCCTCGGACCTCTTCAGCAGGCGGGGCGTGACCGCGGTGCGTCGCGCCTCCTCGGGGGTGCGACCGGCCGCGCCGGCGGTCGACGTGCCGGACGGCTGTCCGGTGGTCTCGGTGCGGGTCATGCGGCACTCGCCTTTCCGAGCCGCACGCGCGGATCGAGCAGGGGGTAGGCGAGGTCGATCAGCAGCTGGACGCCGACGGCGAGCAGCGACGTGACCAGCACGGTCGCCTGGATGAGGGGGTAGTCGCGGGTCTCGAGCGCCCGCACGATGAGCGACCCGACGCCGGGCCAGGCGAACACGACCTCGACCACGACGACGCCGTTGAGCATCGCCGCGAAGCGCGTGCCGAGGGCCGTGAAGACGGGGATCGCCGAGTTGCCCATGGCGTAGCGCCAGGTCAGGGCGCGCTCCGAGACGCCGCGCGACCGGGCCACGGTCAGGTAGGGCGCCGAGAAGTTGGTCGCCATCTCGCGGCGCACGAGCCGGGAGATCAGGGCCACCTGCAGGATGGCGATCGTCACCGTCGGCAGCACGAGGCCGCCCCAGGTGGCGAAGCCCGAGGCCGGGAAGATCGGGATCACGACGGCGAAGGCGCTGAGCAGCAGGATGCCGGTCCAGAAGTCGGGCATCGACTGGCCCGCGATGGCGACGACGTTGACGCCGGTCTCGCTGCGGGTGTCGGTGCGACGGGCCATCCAGACGCCGAGCGGGATCGACACGACCGCCGCCAACAGGATCGCCGCGAACGACAGGGTCAGCGTGTACGGCAGCCGCTCGAGCACGACCTGCACGGCCGGTGCCTGGAACGAGTACGAGGTGCCCAGGTTGCCCGTGAACAACTGCTGCAGGAACACGCCGTACTGCTGGAGCAGCGGGTCGTCCAGGCCGAACTGCTCGCGCACGGCGGCGAGTTGCTCGTTGGTCGCGAGCGGCCCGGCGTAGGCCACGGCCGGGTCGCCGGGGGCGAGGCGGATCAGCACGAAGACCGTCGACACCGTGAGGAACACGGTGAGCAGGCCCTGGCCGAGGCGCTTGAGGATGTAGGTCGCCATGGTCAGGCCCCCAGTCGGACGTCGGCGAGCGGATACGTGTTGGACGACGCGAGGGCGAGGCGCTCGACCCGCTCGCGACGGGCGAGCACCGACTTGGGCACGAAGGCCCAGGCGCAGGGCCAGGTGTCCCAGGCCGCCTGCTGCGCCTCGGCGAGCCGCTGCTGGCGCAGGGTCGCGTCCGGCTCGGTCGACGCCCGGGCGATCGCCTCGGCCACGTCGGGCTGCACGTAGCCCTGGTACGTGTCGCGGGTCTGTTCCTTCTCGGCGGTGCCCGCGTACATGCCCTGCAGGATGGTCAAGGCGAGGCCGGTGGGGGCCGAGAAGCCGTTGCCGAGCAGGTCCCAGTCGCCGGCCTTGCCCTGGCGCCACTGGAGGATGTCGCCGCCGGGCTCGAACTGCTGCAGCGTGGTGCGCACGCCGATCGCGCCGAACATCTCGACGAGCGCCTCCATGATGAAGGTGTCGCCGGCGAACTCGCCGGTCTCCCAGATGATGCGCAACGTGAGGTCGCTCGCCCCGAGCTCGGCGAGCGTGCGGCGGGCGAGGTCGGGGTCGTAGGTGTACTCGCCCGTCTTGGCGTAGCCGAGCAGGCTCGGCGGCACGACGCCGTCGGCCTGCGTGACCGAGTCGGTGAGCACGTCGCGGACGAGCGCCCGGCCGTCGATCGCGTGGCTGAGCGCTCCGCGCACCCGGGCGTCGGCCAGCGGGTGCCCCTCGGGCTTGCGGAAGTTGTAGAAGATCTGGTTGATGCGCAGGCTCGAGGCCTCGTCGAGGACGATGCCGGGCAGGCCCTGCAACTGGGTCGCCGAGTCGGGCGTGATCGAGTCGATCACGTCGACCTCGCCGCTGCGCAGGGCGATCACGCGGCTGGACTCCTCGGGCAGGAACCGCACCTCGACCCGGTCGACGCCCGGCGCCTCGCCCCAGTACTGCTCGTTGCGGCTCAGGCTGTAGGTGCCGGCGCCGCGGTTGAACCGGGTGACGACGAACGGGCCGCTGCCCACGCCGTCCTGCAGCTCCTCGGGCTTGTTCGCCGCGGCCGGGGTGATCAGGATGTTGCTCATCAACGCGTCGAGCACCGGGATCGGCTGCGACGAGTCGAGCGTGAAGGTGCGCTCGTCGATCGCGGTCACGGTCGGGAACTCGGGGAAGAAGCTGGCGACGAACGAGCCCTGCACCTGCTCGTACATCTGCAGCGCGGTGGCGACGTCGGCGACCGTGACGGGCGTCCCGTCCGAGTAGCGAACGCCCTCGCGCAGGCGGACCGTCCACTGTGTGTCGCTCGTCGGCTCGAAGCTCTCGGCGAGCACGAGCTCGGGCGTGATGTCGGGGCCGATCTGCGTGAGGGCCTGACGCACCGCCCGCTGCACCGTGACGGCCGCGTCGAACTGGTTCAGCTTGTTGTCGAGGCTGACCAGCGAGCGGTTGAGGGCCAGGGTCAGCGTGCCGGGTCCGGGCAACCCGGTCGGTCCGGCGCAGCCGGCGAGGCTGGTGGCGGTCACGAAGAGGCCGGCCGCGGCACCCCAGCGGAGCAGGGTGCGGCGAGACATCTCGTGGTCCGCGAACGGAACGGTCATCATCGACCTCTCGATCCAGGGGTTCGACGAGGTCGACGGCGCCCGGTCCCGCAGCGCTGCGACGCCCTCGTCCGGGCTGGATGACACTGTGCCACCGCTGCGCGTTTCGCGCAAGACCGGTGGCGCATAACGCGCAGTCGTGTCAGGATGGCGGCATCATGAGCCCGATCACCGTCATCGCCGACGACCTCTCCGGCGCCGCCGAGACCGCCGAGCAGTTCCGGCTGCGCGGTCACGAGACCGTGGTCTCGCTCGGCGTGCCGGCGGGTCCCGCCGCGGCGGTCACGGTCGTCGACGTCGGCACCCGCTCCGGCACCGCCGAGGAGGCGCGGGTCGCGATCGACACGCTGCCCCTGACGGCCGGCACCCTCGTGCTCAAGAAGACCGACTCCCTGTGGCGCGGCCACGTCGGGCCCGAGCTCGAGGCCCTGGCCGCCCGCGGGTACGACCTCGTCGTGGCCGGCGCGCTGCCCGCCCTCGGGCGCACCGTCGTCCACGGGCGGCCCCTGGTGGACGGGCGACCCCTCGCCGAGACGCCGTTCTGGCATCTCGAACCGCACGGCGCCCCCTCGACCCTGGCCGAACTCGTCGATCGGCCGACGGTGCTCGTCGGCCTCGACGTGGTGCGTTCGGGGCCGGACGCGTCCGCGGCGCACCTCGACGCGGCCCTCGCCGGGGGAGCGGTGCTCCTGGTCGACGCCGAGACCGACGACGACCTCGCCGCCGTGGTCGACGCCGTCCTCCGGCTGGTCGCCGCTCCCGGAGTCCGTCGGCCGGTCGCCCTCGCGGGCAGTGCGGCGCTCGCCGCTGCCCTGGCCGACGCGGTCCCTCCGGCGTCGAGCACGGAGGCTGGTCTTTACGCGTCGGACGAGGCCGGGGTCCGCGACGAGGCCGGGCCCCGCGACGGGGCCGGGGCCGAGCGGCCCGTCCTCGTCGTGGTCGGTTCGGCCGCCGAGGTGGCCCGGGGCCACGCCGACGCGCTCGCCGCGACCGGTGCGGACGTGCACGTGCTCGACCCGGCGGACGACGCGGGTGACCTCGTCGAGGTGACCCGCGCCTCCTTGTCCCGGTCGTCCGTCGCCGTGCTGACGGTGACCGCCCGGCGCCTGCCCGACCCGCTCGTCGGGTCGGCGGCCCTCGCCGAGGTCGTCGCCCGGATCGGCGCCGACGTCGAGCTCGACCTCGTGCTGACCGGCGGCGAGACCGCCCGCGCGGTGCTCGACCGGCTCGCCACGATCACCCTGCGGCCGCTCGCGCAGGTCGAGCACGGTGCCGTCCTCAGCCTCGCGGCCGACGGGCGGGGCACCGCGGGCGACGGCCGGCTCGTCGCCACGAAGCCCGGCAGCTTCGGCGGCCCGACCGTGCTCGCCGACCTCGTCGACCTGGTGCGCCGCACGCGCGCCGGCGCCGACCCCCACGTCCTCACCGCGTCGGCAGCGTCCGGCGCCCCCACGAAACGGAGAACCCCATGACCACGACGACCCCCGACACGCGGCCGTTCATCGCCGTCACCATGGGCGACGGCGCCGGCGTCGGACCCGAGGTCACCGTCGGCGCACTGCTCGACGAGGCCGCCTACCGCGACGCGAGACCGGTCGTCGTCGGGGACGCCCACCGCCTGCGGCTCGGCGCCGCCGCGCTCGGGGTCGACACCGAGATCGTCGAGGTCGACGGGCCCGCCGACGCCGTCTTCACCCCCGGCCGCATCAACGTCGTCGACCCGCACCTGCTCTCGGCCGACCTGCCCTGGGGTGCCGTCTCGGCCGAGGCCGGGCACGCGGCGTACGAGTACATCCGCATCGCGTGCGAGCTCGGCATGGCCGGTCTCGTGCAGGGCATCTGCACCGCACCGCTGAACAAGGCGGCGCTGCACGAGGCCGGTCACGTGTTCCCGGGCCACACCGAGCTGCTGGCGCACTTCATGGGCGTCGGCGAGGTGTCGATGATGCTCTCGACCCCCAAGATCAAGGTGATCCACGTGACGACCCACATCGGGTTGATCGACGCCATCGCGAAGATCGAGCCCGGCCTCGTCGAGCGCACCGTGCGCCGCGGCTGGGAGGCGCTGCGCCGGGCCGGCGTCGACGACCCCAGGATCGGCGTCTGCGCGATCAACCCGCACGCCGGCGAGAACGGGCTCTTCGGCTACGGCGAGGAGGCCGAGAAGATCACCCCGGCCCTCGAGGTGCTCCAGGCCGACGGCATCCGCGCCGTCGGGCCGCTGCCGGCCGACACCGCGTTCTTCCTCGGCGGCCGCGGCGACTACGACCTCATCGTGGCGATGTACCACGACCAGGGCCACGGCCCGGTGAAGGTCCTCGGCATCGAGGCGGGGGTCAACATCACCGTCGGACTGCCCGTGATCCGCACCTCGGTCGACCACGGCACCGCGTTCGACATCGCCGGCACCGGCGTCGTGGCCGTCGGTAGCATGATCGAGGCGTTGCGCCAGGCGGTCGAGATGTCGCCCAGCCCGGCCGACGCCGCCCGGGTCGGTGCGTCGTCGGCGTGACGCCGCCCGCCCCACCGATCAGGACGGCCATCGCATGAGCACCACCGCATGAGCACCACGGCACGCGAGCGACGCCGCGACATCGTCGACCTGGCCCACACCACCGGCCTGGCGAGCGTCGACGAGCTGAGTCGTCGCTTCGAGGTGACCCCGTCGACCATCCGCCGCGACCTCGCCGAGCTCACCCGGCGCGGCGAGATCGCCCGCACCTACGGCGGGGCCATGCCGCTCGGTGCCCCCGGTGCCGAGCCGACCTTTCGTCAGCGCAACCTCGAGGCCGGGGTGGCCAAGGCCGAGATCGCGCGGCACGCCCGCACGCTGGTCCACGACGGCGAGACGCTGCTGTTCGACGCCGGCTCGTCGGTCGCGGCCCTCGCCCGGGAGGCGCGCTCGGGTCTCGTCGCGACCGTCGCCACCACCTCGATCGCCGTAATCCAACAGCTCGCCGACTCGGACGGCATCCACCTCGAGTGCCTCGGCGGCACGCTGCGCCCGGCCAGCCAGGGCTTCGTCGGGCCGCTGGCCGAGGCCGCCCTCGAGCGCCTGACCTTCGACCGGGTGTTCCTCGGCGCCGACGGCGTGCTCGCCTCGGGCCACGTGGTCGAGGCCGACCTCGTGCAGACCCGGCTCAAAGAGCTGATGTGCCGGCAGTCCGAGCGCGTCTACGTGCTGGCCGACGGGTCGAAGCTCGGTCGCGCGACGTTCCGCGCCCGCGCGGCGCTGCCCGAGGGCTGGACGCTCGTGACCGACGCCACCGCCACGACCGAGGCGCTGGCCGAGTTCGCGGCCGCCGGCGTCGACGTGGTCGTCGCGCCCGCCGGCTGAGCCTCTGGCCCGCGCGCCGCCGTCGGCGCGCCAGCGCCCGTGTCGCACCGCCGAATGGACGTCGCACCGCCGACTTCGGCGGTGCGACGTCCATTCGGCGGTGCGATGTCGGTCGGGTGGCACCGCCGCGGCCGGGTCGACCCGCGCCTCCTGCCGGTTCAGGGGGAAGGAGGCGCGGGTCGCGACCCGACGCGACTCAGGCGCGGTGCAGGCGCAGTGTCACGACCTGGAACGGGCGCAGGGTCAGGTCGGCCCCGGTGGCGTCGGGCGCGAAGCGCAGCGCGCTGGGCATGGCCTCGGTCAGCGGACGCTCGAGCACGTCGACCTCGGTCACGCGGGTCACGTCGAAGTGGGCGTCGACACGGGTGCCGGCCCGGGCGCCGGTCGATTCGTACAGCCGCACGACCACGTCGCCCGTCTCGTCGTCGGCCAGTTTGAGCGACTCGATGCGCACCTGCTCGCCCGAGAGCGACACGAGACCCCCGACCGCCGAGGACGTCGACGGCGTCGAGGCGGCCGAGGTGGTCGAGCTGGCCGAGACGTCCGAGGCCGGAGGGACCTCCGCAGTCGTCGACGCGCCGTGCCCCGCACCCGCCGTGCTGCCGGCACCCGCGCCGAGCACGAACGTCGCCCCGCCGCGTCCGGCGCCGACCACGCGCACGGGCAGGTTCTGCTCGTACCCCGCGCGGACGACCTCGTCGATGGTCGCACCCGGCACGAGCGCGTAGTCGAAGCGGTGGTGACCGATGTCCTGCACGGGGTCCGGGCTGCGGGCCGCGCGCACCAGGCTGACGCGCACCTCGGTCTCGACCTCGCCGGTCTCGCCCACGGTGCGGGTGATGTCGTGGCCGTAGCTGCCCGAGTTCGTCAGGCCGACGCCGTAGCCGGGCTCCTCGACGTGCACCCAGCGGTGCGCCATCACCTCGAACCGGGCGTCGTCCCACGAGGTGTTGGTGTGGGTGGCGCGGCGGACGTGGCCGAACTGGATCTCGGCGCTGTGGTGCTGCGCGTGCAGCACGAGCGGGAAGCTCACCTTGAGCAGCTTCTCGTCCTCGCGCCAGTCGAGCTCGGTGCGGACGTGCACGCGGGCGTCGTCGGCCACGAGCGAGACGAACTGCTCGACCCGCGAGCGGCCGAACGAGCGCTCGACGCGCACCGTGACGCGCAGCGGCCCTTCTTCGACGATCTCGACCGCGTCGGCCTCGACCAGGTCGGTGCGGCTGTGGCGGTAGTGCGCGTCGATGTCCCACGCGTCCCACGCGTTCGGCAGGTCCTCGTGCAGCTGCAGCAGGTTGGCCGCGCGGCCGGCCGGCACCAGCTCGCGGTCGTGCCGCAGGTCGACGATCGAGGTGATCAGGCCGCGCTCGTCGACGACGATGCGCACGAGCCCGTTCTCGACCGTCGCACCCCTCGAGGAGGCGCGGGTCACCACCACCGGCGAGGTCGCGTCCACGGCGACCAGCGGCGCGACGCCCGAGCCGGGCACCGCGACCAGGGCGGCGGCGACACCCGAGGCGTCCTCGACCAGGGCAACGCGGTCGTGACCGGCCGCGTTGACGACGCTGCCGGGCGAGGCCACGGCGACCAGCGCCTCCTCGATCAGCAGGTCGAGCTCGGCGAGGCTGCGGCGGTAGTCGTCCTCGTTCTCGCGGTGCACCCAGGCGATCGACGAGCCCGGAAGGATGTCGTGGAACTGCTGCAGCAGCGTGAGCTTCCAGAGGCGGTCGAGGGCGGCGTACGGGTAGGCGGCACCGGTGCGGACGGCCGCGGTGGTCCACCACAGCTCGGCCTCGCGGAGGCGGTGCTCGGCCTCGCGGTTGCCGCGTTTCTCACGGGCGTGCGAGGTGAACGTGCCGCGGTGCAGCTCGAGGTAGAGCTCGCCGACCCAGACGGGGGCGTCCTCGTACTCGGCACGGGCCTTGGCGAAGAACTCGTCGGGGTGCTCGATCTCGACCCGGGGCGAACCCTCGAGGTCCTTCACCCGACGCTGGCGTTCCATCATCTCGCGGATCGGGCCACCGCCTCCGTCGCCGTAGCCGAAGGGGACGAGCGAGCGCGTGGCGGCGCCCTTCTCTCGGAACTGCCGCACCGCATGGTGCAGCTCTTCGGCCTCGAGGGTCGAGTTGTAGGTGTCGATCGGCGGGAAGTGGGTGAAGACCCGCGAACCGTCGATGCCCTCCCACCAGAAGGTGTGGTGCGGGAACGTGTTGGTCTGGTTCCACGACAGCTTCTGGGTGAGGAACCACTCGAGGCCCGCCAGCTTGGCGATCTGCGGGAACGACGCCGTGTAGCCGAACGAGTCGGGCAGCCAGACGCCGTGCGTCTCGACGCCGAGCTCGTCGGCGAAGAAGCGCAGGCCGTGGGTGATCTGACGCACCATGGCCTCGCCGCCCGGCAGGTTGCCGTCGGGTTCGATCCACTGCGAGCCGACGGGGTACCAGGTTCCGTCGGCGATGGCCTGCTTGATGCCCTCGAAGACGGTCGGGTAGTTCTCTTTCACCCACTGGTACTGCTGCGCCGACGAGCAGGCGAAGCGGAAGTCGGGATACTGCTTCGCCAGCGTCAGCACGTTCGAGAAGGTGCGGGCCGTCTTGCGTTTGGTCTCGCGGATCGGCCAGAGCCAGGCGCTGTCGATGTGCGCGTGGCCGATGCCGCTCAGGGTGTGGGCGCTCGGGACGGCCGGGCTCGCGAGCACCGGGGCGAGCACCTCGCGGGCGGCTGCCGCGGTGCCGACGATGTCGTCGAGGCGCAGCACGTCGAGCGAGCGTTCGAGGGCTCGCAGCACCTCGTGGCGACGCGGGTCGTCCTGGTGCAGCTCCTTCATCATCTGGTAGAGCACCTCGACGTCGAAGCGCAGGCCCCAGACCTCGTGCTCGAAGACGGCCAGCTGCGCGGTGCGGAACCGGTAGATCGGCTCCGTCGGCGCGGTCGACTTCTCGCCGTAGGCGGTCGGAACGAACTCGTTCACCAAGATGTCGGGGTTCCCGGCGGCCTCGACGAAGAAGTGCACGGCTTCGCCCCCGGCGGCCTCGTCGTGCAGGCGCACGTAGGTGTTGCGCGGGTGGATGCCCTTGATCGGCACGCCGTCCGGGGTGTGCACCAGGCACTCGGCCTGGTTGCCCGGCCAGTCGCCGATGAACCCGGGGTCGAGCACGAGCTCGACCGTGTGCCCGGCCCAGTCGGCAGGGACCTCGCCGAGGACTTCGAACCACCAGGTCGACCAGGCGCGTCCCCACGGCTGGCCGATCTCGAAGGGGTCGTACGTCTGGACCAGGGCCTCGGCGACCGGCACCGGTTCGTCGGGCACCTGCCAGGCGCGCAGGGTGACCGGGGTGGTCGCCGAGTGGACGGCGGGGGTGATGCGCTCGTTCAGCACGCGCTCGATGCGCTCTTCGACGAGTTTCTGGTTCTGGTGCACGGTGGGTCCTCACGGGGTGGGGCCCCGGCGGCGTCGCCGGGTAAGAGGGTGGTCGGGGGGAGGTCGAGGAGGCGCGGGTCGCCCCGGCCCTGCGGGGTCGCGCCTCAGCGCAGGTAGTCGAGCCCGGGGAAGCTCGCCATCGCGTCGCCGAGCAGCGAGCGGGCGACGGTGACCGAGTCGACCAGCGGGTGGTGCGCGAGGGCGCGCACGGCGGCCGCCTTCGAGCCGTCGACGCCGGCCTCGATCGTCTGGCGCTCGACGTACTTCGCGTTCGTAACGAGGCCGACGCCGAAGTCGGGCAGCGAGGTGCCCACGACGGGGTGGGCGCCGCTCGCGTCGACGACGCAGGGCACCTCGACGACGGCGTCCGCGTCGAGTTCGGGCAAGGTGCCGCCGTTCCGCACGTTGAGGATGAGTCGGGCGCTCTGGTCGTAGGCGATGCCGCGCATCAGGGCCAGCGCGACGTGCTCGTAGCCGCCCGAGACGAGGTCGTCCTGGTCGCGGTCGCCCATGCCTGCGGACTGCCGGTTGGTCGCCATGTAGGTCGTCTCGCGTTCGAGTCGGGTGCGTTCCCAGAGGGCGAGGGCCGAGCCGTCGCCCTCGGCGAGTTCGTCGTAGAAGCGGGCCTGTTGGTCGACGAGGTAACCACCGCGGGTCTGCACGGCCAGCTGGTCGGCGTGCAGCACGTCGCGGGTGAAGTAGTAGTAGTGCAGGTACTCGTTGGGCACGGCGCCCAGTTCGGTGACCCAGTCGGCACCGAACAGCTTGCCTTCCTCGAAGGTCTCGATGCGCTCCGGCTGCTCGAAGAGCCGGGGCAGCACGTCGACGCCGTCGACGGTCAGTCCGCGCAGCCAGCCCAGGTGGTTGAGGCCCGCGTAGTCGATGGTGACGCTGTCGAAGGCGTCGTCGGGCACGCGCACGTCGAGGGCTCCGAGCACGCGGCGCGCGAGGCCGATGGGGCTGTCGCAGATGCCGATCACCCGGTCGCCGAGCACGCGCGACATCGCCTCGGTCACGACGCCGGCCGGGTTGGTGAAGTTGATCACGAAGGCGTCGGGGGCCAGGGCCTTGACGCGGACGGCGAGGTCCATCACGACGGGCAGGGTGCGCAGGGCGTACGAGATGCCGCCGTAGCCCACGGTCTCTTGACCGATCACGCCGTGCGACAGACCGATCCGTTCGTCGCAGGAGCGACCGGCCATGCCGCCGACCCGGATCGCCGAGAAGACGAAGTCGGCTCCGCGCAGGGCGTCGTCGAGGTCGGTGTGCAGCGAGACCACGGGCGCGTCGAGGTGCTCGAGTGCCTGCTCTCGCAGCACGCGGGCGACGGCCGAGAGTCTGATCGCGTCGGTGTCGTACAGGGCCACCGAGGTGACCCGGCCCTCGGCGTGGTCGCGCAGCAGCGCCGAGTAGACGAGCGGGACGCGGAAGCCGCCCCCGCCCAGGATGGTCAGCTTCATGCGACGGTCACCGTCACTCCCTTGCGTGCCAGCGCAGCCGAGACGTTCTCGTGCGGCGTCGATTCGGTGATCAGCTGCGTCAACGACGCGCTGGGGGCGACGCGGCCGGCGCCGGTGCCCGGGAACTTGCTCGAGTCCGCGAGCACCGTGGCCCGGTCGCTCACCTCGGCCATGGCGCGCTTGATCGGCACCTGGCTCATGGTCGTGTCGCGGAGGTCGCCGTTGTCGGCGATGCCACTGACGCCCATGAAGGCGTGGTCGGCGTGCAGTAGTCGCAGGCTCTCGGCCGTCAGCGGGCCCGAGACGGACCGGTAGACCGGGTCCCAGTCGCCCGGCAGCAGGATGAGCTGGACGGCACGGTCGTCGCGCAGCAGATCGAAGACCGCGATGCTCGCCGTGATCACCGTGACGTCGCGACCCCGAAGGTGTTCGGCGACGTGCAGGGTCGTGGTGCCGATGTCGAGCACGACCGACTGACCGTCGGCCACCTGGGATGCCGCCGCCGCGGCGATGCGCTCTTTCGCGCGGCGATTGACCTGCTCGACCTCGGCGAAGGGGGCATCCGCCTCGACGAGCACGGCGCCGCCGTGGGTCCGTCTCAGCACCCCCGCCTCGTCGAGGCGCTGCAGGTCGCGGCGGATCGTGGCCTCGCTCGTGCTGGTGGCGAGGGCCAGGTCGGTGACCGTCGCCGCCCGCTCGGAGCGCAGCCGATCGAGGATCACGATGTCTCGGACGTCTTTCATAGTCTGAACAGTAGCGCGCAATTTCGAGCAGAAACAATCTTGTAACAAACAAAATCATTCACATTTGTGCGCACATGGGCTAGAAACGTCTCAGCAGGTCGACGCCGACGCCGATCTGACCCGAGGAGGACCCCGTGCAGACCGCACCCCGCACCGCCCCACCCGCCGAGAGCGACGCCCTCGCCGGCATGCTCGTCGTGGGGCAGCTGTTCGCCGACGTGGTGTTCGGTGACCTGCCCGGTGCGCCCGTGCTCGGTCACGAGGTCTGGACCTCGTCGTTCGGGGCCGGCCCCGGCGGCATCGCCAACTTCGCCCTGGTGGGCGCTCGCCTCGGTGTCCCCACCTCGATCGCTGCCGCCGTGGGCGGCGACACGTTCTCGACCATGACCCGCGCCTCCTTGGCTGCCGAGGGCATCGACCTGTCGTACCTCGTCACCGTGCCCGGCTGGGCCCTGCCCGTCACCGCGTCCCTCGGCTACGGCGACGACCGCGCGCTGGTCACCGGCGGCACGCCCGCTCCGATCGGGTCGGACGCCCTGCTGCCCGACGTCCTGCCCGCCGCCGCCGTCGCCCTCGTGCACCTCGAGGAGGCGCGCAGCACCTGGACCGCGCGGGCCACCGCCCAGGGCACCCGCGTCTTCGCCGACGTCGGATGGGACCCGTCCGAACGCTGGGACCCTTCCCTGCTCGAGCAGCTCGACGACTGCCACGCGTTCATGCCGAACCACCTCGAGGCCATGGCCTACACCGGCACCGACTCGGCGATCGACGCCGCACGCCGCCTCGGCGACCGCGTGCCGCTGAGCGTCGTGACCTCGGGCTCGGCCGGCGTCGTCGCCGTCGACTCCGCCAGTGGTGACGAGGTGGTCCGTCCACCCGTGCGGGTGCACGCCGTCGACGCCACCGGGGCGGGCGACGTGTTCGGTGCCGCGCTGGCCGTGGCCGGCTCGCGGTCCGACTGGTCGCTGTTGCAGCGCGTCGACTTCGCCTGCCTCGTGGCCGGCGTCACCGTCTCGCGACCGGGTGGCGCCTCGGGCGCCCCTCGGCTCGACGAACTCGCCGACTGGCTCGGTGCCCATCCGACGGCGGCCGAACCCGGCCGCTACGACTTCGTGCTCGAGGCCCTCCACGACCAGGGCGAGAGCAGCACGACGCTGTTCCGCTGACCCGTACCTCCTGCTCGTCCCCCCGCCCCACTTCGGCTTCCCCCCAACCGATTGAGAGACCCCATGGCACTCCCCACCCGACGCCTCGTCGGCAAGATCGCCGGCACCGTCGCCGCGCTCGCCCTCGTCACCCCCCTGCTCGCCTCGTGCGCCGGTTCGGGCGGGGGTGCGAACGCCTCCGGAGAGACCGACGTCTGGATCTGGCCCGACGGCCTGAGCGACAAGGTGTTGAGCAGCGTGGACGAGACGACGCCGATCAAGGTGTCGACGATCGGCGGCGACTTCAAGCAGAAGCTCGTCACCACCTTCACCGGACGCACCGGCCTGCCCGCCGTCAGCGGCGTCAAAGGTGAGGACATGCCGTACTTCCTCAGCGAATCCGACCTCTTCACCGACCTGAACGACCTCGGTGCCAAGGACATCGTCGACCAGTTCCCGGCCTGGAAGCTCGCCGAGGCGACGACCGCCGACGGCAAGCTGATCGGCATCCCGATCGACATCGGCCCCACCGCCCTCTACTACCGGGCCGACGTGCTCGCCGCGGCCGGTCTGCCCTCCGAGCCCGCTGACGTCGCCGCGGCGACCTCGACCTGGGACGACTACTTCGCCTTCGGCGAGAAGCTCAAGGCGGCGACGGGGGCGAGCCTCGAGGTCGACATGGGCGACGTGTTCACCAAGTCGATCGGTCAGGGCAGCGCCCGCTTCGTGAACGAGGAGGGCGAGTTCACCGGCGACGGCGACGAGATCAAGGCGGCCTGGGACCGTGCGGTCGAGGCCAAGGAGAAGGGCCTGACCGCCGGGCTCACCGACGGCAGCCCCGACTGGGCCGCCGCCATCACCGGTGGCTCGCTGCCGACGCTGCTCGGTGCCGCCTGGTACCAGGCCGACATCAAGAGCGCCACGGCCGACACCTCGGGCGACTGGCGCGTCGCACCGATGCCCGGCGGCCCCGCCAACATCGGAGGGTCGTTCTTGACGATCCCCGAGGGCACCGACGACCCCGAGGCCGCATTCGCCGTGATCAAGGACATCCTGAGCGAGCAGAACCAGATCGTCGCCTACCAGGACAAGGGCATCTTCCCGTCGGCCACGGCCGCCTACTCGGCCCCCGAGCTGACCGCGGGCGACGAGTTCTTCGGCGGTCAGTCGACCGTCGAGGTCTTCGCGCAGGCCGCCGCCGACATGCCCACCGCGTACACCAGCCCGTTCGAGAACCAGGTCGCGGCGCCCTACATGACCGAGCTGCAGAACGTGCAGTCGCTCGGCAAGGACCCCGACCAGGCCTGGAACGACGCCGTCTCGGCCGGCGAGGCCGCCCTGAAGGCCGCCGAGTAGTGATCCCCACCGTGCTGAGCCCGGGAGCGCGCCCCACCGCGCGCTCCCGGGCGGGGCTGCGCAAGAGCTGGCCCTACTACGTCGCCATCGCGCCGTTCTTCGTGCTCTTCGCGATCTTCGGGCTGTTCCCCGCGGGCTACTCGCTGGTGCTGTCGTTCCAGGACTGGAACGGCCTCGGCTCGCCCGAATGGGTCGGCCTCGACAACTTCCGGGCCCTGGTCGCCGACCAGACCTTCTGGCTGTCGATCAAGAACACCCTGATCATCTTCGCCCTGTCGACCTTCCCGATGATGGTCATCGCCGTGATCGTGGCGGCCATGCTCAACTCGGCGAAGCGGTTCGGCACGTTCTACCGCATCGCGTTCTTCGTGCCGAACGTCACCTCGGTCGTCGCGATGGCGGTGCTCTTCGGCTCGATCTTCGGTGACAGCTTCGGCCTGCTGAACGCCGGCCTGCGGGCCCTCGGCTTCGACGGCGTGGCCTGGCTGTCGACCCCCTGGGCGATCCAGGTCACCATCGCCGTGCTGATCACCTACCAGTGGACCGGTTACAACGCGATCCTGTTCCTGGCCGGCATGCAGTCGATCAGTGGCGAGGTCTACGAGGCCGCCAAGCTCGACGGCGCGGGGGTGATCCGCAGTTTCTGGTCGATCACGCTTCCGCTGCTGCGCCCGACGATCCTCTTCGTGCTGGTGGTCTCGACGATCACCGGCCTGCAGAGCTTCACCGAAGCGCAGGTGCTGACGGCGTCGTCGTCGACGACGAACCCCAACTCCGGAGGCGCGGGTCAAGCCGGTCTCACGACGGTCCTGTACTTCTACCAGCAGGCCTTCAACTACAACCGCTTCGGCTACGGAGCAGCCATCGCCTGGGCCGTGTTCCTGCTCGTCGTGATCTTCGTGATCATCAACTGGCGGCTCGGATCGGGCAAGAAGGAGAAACCCGTGGACGTCGATCCCGTCTCCCCGCGCGAGGAGGTGGTCGCGCGATGAGCACGATCGTGAACGCCGCCCGCGGCGTGACCGCCGAGGTCGTCGACGCCACGGCGGACGACGATCCGAAGCAGCGTCGTGGCCGGGCCGCCGGGCGCGGCGCGAAGGTGCCGACCTCGCGAGCCGTGCTGCACGGCCTGCTCGCCGCCGGAGCCGTCGTCTCGCTGTTCCCGTTGTACTGGCTCGTGGTCATGGCGAGCAACACGACGAGCGACATCTACAAGTCGCCGCCCGTGCTCGTGCCCGGCACGCACCTGTTCGACAACATCCGCGCGGTGTTCGAGACCATCGACTTCGGTGGCTCGTTGCTCAACACGGTGATCGTCGCCGTCTCGGTCACGGCACTCGTGCTGTTCTTCGACTCGATCGCGGCGTTCACCTTCGCGAAGTTCTCGTTCCCGGGCCGCAAACTGCTCTTCACCCTGTTGCTCGTCACCTTCATGCTGCCCGCTCAACTCAGCGTGATCCCGCAGTTCATCACGATGATCAACCTCGGGTGGGTCGGTCAGCTGCAGGCCCTGATCGTGCCCGCCGCGGCCAACGCCTTCGGCATCTTCTGGCTGCGCCAGTACATCGTGTCGGCCGTGCCCGACGAACTGATCGACGCCGCCAAGATCGACGGCGCCGGGTTCTTCCGTCAGTACCTCACGGTCTGCATCCCGCTGATCCGCCCGGGCCTCGGCTTCTTGGGCGTCTTCACCTTCATCGCCTCGTGGAACGACTACCTCTGGCCCCTGATCGTGCTGAACGACCCGGGCACGCTGACGCTGCAGGTCGCGATGAGCCAGCTGAACAGCGCCCACGGCAAGGACTACGGCATGGTCATGGCGGGGGCCCTGCTCGCCGTCCTGCCCCTGATCATCGTGTTCCTCATCGGTGCCAAGCAGTTCATCGGTGACATCGCGAAGGGGGCGCTGAAGTGACCGAGGCCGTCGTCGGCCCCGAGGTCGTCGCGGCCTCGGGGGCCCACGAGATCGGCCAGCACGCGGCCGACGTCGTCGCCGCCTTCGTGCGGGCCGAACCCCATGGCGTGCTCGGCGTGGCGACCGGCTCGTCACCCGAGCCGCTCTACGCCGAGCTCGTGCTGCGCCGACAGGACGGCCTGCGCACCTGCGGCCTGACCCTCGTCGCGCTCGACGAGTACGTGGGGCTCGAGGCCCACCACCCCGAGAGCTACCGTACGTTCGTGCGTGACCGCATCGCGAGGCCGCTCGGCGTCGACGACGACCGGGTCGTCGTGCCCGACGGGTCGTGCCCCGACCCCGTCGACGCGACCCTCGCCGCCGACGCGCACGAGAGGCGCATCGTCGAGCTCGGCGGAGTCGGGCTGCAGATCGTCGGCATCGGGGCCAACGGCCACCTGGGCTTCAACGAGCCCGGTTCGCCGTTCGACGGCCGCAGCCGCGTCGTCGAACTGGCCGACCGTACCCGCCTCGACAACGCCCGCTACTTCGGTGGCGACGCCCGGGCCGTGCCGTCGCACGCGATCACGCAGGGGCTCGGGACGATCATGGCTGCGCGGCAGGTGCTGCTGGTCGCGCGCGGTCGCGCGAAGGCCGCGGCGCTCGCCGCGGCCCTGCAGGGCCCGGTGACCGAGTCGGTGCCCGCCTCGCTGCTGCGGCGCCACCCGCGTGTCACGATCGTCGCGGACCGGGAGGCGTTGGGCGCGGTCTGACCGCCCCGCGCCTCCCGCGCGCCTCCCGCCCCCCGCGCCTCCTGCGACCGCCCCCACCACAGAGAGCACCATGACCCACCTCGACGACGTCGCCCCCGGTTCCGCCTCACGGCTTGCCCCCCGCTCGTGGCTGCACAGCGACGCCCCGACCCATTCGCTCGACGGGCCGTGGCGGTTCCGACTGCTGCCCGAGGCTCCCCTCGACGACGAGGCACGGGTCCCCGAGGTCGCCGACCCCGAACTCGACGACGCCGACTGGGATGAGCTGCCGGTGCCCTCGCACTGGGTGCTGCACGGGCACGGGTCGCCGATCTACACGAACCTGCAGTACCCGTTCCCTATCGATCCGCCGCACGTGCCCGACGAGAACCCGACCGGAGAGTACCGACGCACGCTCGTCGTGCCGGCGTCGTTCCGGAGTGGCGCGCGCGTCGTGCTGCGGTTCGACGGCGTCGACGGCCTCGCGACCGTGTGGCTGAACGGCGTCGAGCTCGGCTGGACGACGGGCAGCCGCCTCGCCACCGAGTTCGACGTGACCGACGCGCTGGTCGAGGGGGCCAACGCCCTCGCGGTCCGGGTGAACCAGTGGTCGGCGGCCAGCTACCTCGAGGACCAGGACCAGTGGTGGATGCCCGGCATCTTCCGCAGCGTCACCCTGCAGTCGCGCCCCGCCGCGGCCCTCGACGACGTCGACCTGCGGGCGTCGTACGACCACGCCACCGGGGCGGGCCGGCTCGACCTCGACGTGGTCGGCGCGTTCCCCGTGACCTTGCGCGTGCCGGCACTGGGCGTCGACGTCACCTGGGCGACCCCGGCCGACGTGGCTCCCGTCGACCTGCCCGCGGTCGAGCCGTGGAGCGCCGAGGTGCCGCGCCTCTACGACGCGACCGTCGCCTCGCCGGGCGAGACCGTCTCGTTGCGGGTGGGGTTCCGCACGGTGCGCATCGTGGGCGACTCGTTCGAGGTCAACGGCCGCCGCGTGACCTTCCGGGGCGTCAACCGCCACGAGTCCCACCCGGTGCGAGGACGCGTGTTCGACGAGGCCGAGGCGCGTGCCGACCTCGAGCTGATGAAGCGGGCCCACGTGAACGCGATCCGCACCGCGCACTACCCGCCGCACCCGCGACTCCTCGACCTGGCGGACGAGTACGGCTTCTGGGTCGTGCTCGAGTGCGACCTCGAGACCCACGGCTTCTGGGACGTCGAGTGGCGCGGCAACCCCAGCGACGAACCCGCCTGGTGCGATGCCTACCTCGACCGGATCGCCCGCACGGTCGAACGCGACAAGAACCACCCGAGCATCGTGATGTGGTCGCTCGGCAACGAGTCGGGCACGGGGCGCAACCTCGCCGCCATGGCGACCTGGCTGCACGGGCGCGACGCCACCCGACCGGTGCACTACGAGGGCGACCTGGCCGGCGAGTACACCGACGTCTACTCGCGCATGTACCCGACCCTCGAAGAGATCGCGTCGGTCTGCGGCGAACCGGCCACGACGATCCACGAGACCGAGGGCGCCCAGGGTGCCCGGCAGCGGCAGAAGCCCTTCGTGCTCTGCGAGTACGGCCACGCGATGGGCAACGGCCCGGGCTCGTTCGCCGACTACGAGGCGGCCGTCGACCGCTGGCCAAGCCTGCACGGAGGCTTCGTCTGGGAGTGGCGCGACCACGGCATCGCCACCCGCACCCCCGACGGCACGCCGTACTTCGCCTACGGCGGCGATTTCGGCGAGGTCGTGCACGACGGTCAGTTCGTCATGGACGGCCTGCTGCTCTCGGACGGCACGCCCACCCCGGCCCTCGCCGAGTTCGCCGCCGTGATCACTCCGGTCCGCGTGCGTCTGCTCGACGCGGCCCGACTGGTCACCGTCGAGAACCGACGGCACACCGCGTCGACCGACGACGTCGAGGTGCGCTGGCAGCTCGAGCACGACGGTCACGTCATCGCCTCGGGCGTGCTCGACGTGCCGTCGCTGACCGCGCAGTCGACCGCGACGGTCGAGGTCCCCGAGGAGGCGCGCGCGGCAGGCGACGCCGCCACCGTCCGTGAGGCCCACCTCACCGTCACGGCGGTGACGCGTCACGACCTGCGCTGGGCCGGGGCCGGCCACGTGCTCGGGCGCGACCAGGCGCTCGTGGCGAGTCGCCCGGCGGCCCGCACCCGCGCCTCCGGGGCCTGGAGCGGTGACACGCTCGGTGCGCTCACCTTCGACGCCCGGGGCGCCCTGACCTCGTGGCACGGGCTGCCCGTGGCGGGGCCCCGCCTCGAACTGTGGCGGGCACCGACCGACAACGACCGCGGGGCCGGCCAGGGCTCGTACGAGCTCGCCGAACCCGAACTGACCCACGGTCGCGGGGCCGAGGAGACCCCGCCCTCGGCCGAGCGCTGGGTCGAGCGCGGCCTGCACCGGCTCGTGCACCGGGTGCTGTCGGTGTGCCGGTCCGACCACGGGCTCGAGCAGCGCGTGCGGGTGTCCGCCGCGCACACCGGCACCGGCGTCGACGTCACCTTCCGCTGGACGGCGACCGCCGACGGCGTGCTGCTGCGCACCGAGGCCGTGCCGTTCGGGCCGTGGGACTGCACCTGGCCGCGCGTCGGCGCCCGGTTCGACCTGCCGCTGTCGCTCGCGTCGTCGCCGGTCGACTGGCTCGGCACCGGGCCCGCCGAGTCGTACGCGGACAGCGCGGCGGCCGCCCGGGTGGGCCGGTTCACGTCGAGCGTCGACGGGCTCTCGGTCGAGTACGCCCGGCCGCAGGAGACCGGGCACCGCCCCGGGTTGCGGTCGCTGACGCTCGGGGGTCCGGGTGGCGTCGCTGCGTCGGCGGGGGGCCCGGTGCTGTCGGTGACGACCGTGCCCGACGGAGCGGGGCACCGGTGCGGGTTCCAGCTCGCGAGGCACACGGCACAGCAGGTCGCCCTCGCCGCGCACCCCCACGAGTTGCCCGAGCCCACGGCGCTGCACCTCTACCTCGACGACGCGCAGCACGGACTCGGCTCGCGGGCCTGCGGTCCCGACGTGTTGCCCCGTCATGCCCTGTGGCCCTCCGCTCGCGCCTGGGAGGTCGTGCTCGCCTGACCCGTCGGTGCGACCTACTCCGCGTCACGACCTACTCCGCGTCGAGCGGCAGCAGGATGCCCTTCACGCGAGGGTCGGTCGCGAGGAACTCCTGCACGGCCGGGTCCTGGAAGGCGGCGACGAGCTTCTTCACGTTCTCCTCGTCGGCGTAGTCGCTGCCGATGGTGAGCTGGCCTGCGAACTCGTCCGGTGCGGCGGGTGCGAAGATCTGCTGCTCGATCGGCACGCCGGCGGCGAGATAGTACTCGGTGTAGCCGACGGCTGCGTCGAGGTCGGGCAGGGCCCGCGACTGCGCGGCGAAGTCGAGCAGGGTGAACTGCAGCCCCTTCGGGTTCGAGGCGATGTCGTCCTGGGTGGCGTGTGCCTTGTCGACGCCGTCCTTCAGCGTGATGAGGCCAGCGCGCTCGAGCACCCAGAGCCCCTGGGCCTCGTTGGCCGGGTCGGAGTACAGCGACACCGTGGCACCGTCGGGCAGCTGCCCGGCATCGGTGTACCTCGACGACCAGAGGCCGAAGCCCCAGCGGAACACCGGCGTCGCCGCTTCCTCCCGGAAGTCCGGGTTCGAGGCGAGCACCTGGTCCAGCCAGAGTTCGTGCTGGTACACCGTGCCGGCGATCTCGCCCTCGCTGACGGCCCGGTTGATCGTGTTGCTGTCGCTCAGGCCCGTGAAGGCGACGGTGATGCCGTACTCGGGGGCGACCTCGTCGGCGACGAACTGCACGAGGGCCTGCTCGGACGCGTTGCCCTCGGCGGTGGCGACGGTCAGCGTCGCCCCGGCCTCGGCGACGGCCGGCCCGGCGGGCGCGGTCAGGGGCACGACGATCGCGGCGGCGGCGGCGACGACCGCCACCGCGCCTCCGGCGATCCAGGGCCAACGGCGGCGACGCCTCAGCTCGAAGCCGTGGTCGTCCGTGACGGTCGCGGTGCGGGGTGCAGGGGTGGGGGTGTTCTCGGGCATGGCTGTCCTTCGGGAGGGGGCAGGCGGCGCCTGCGGGCGGGGGAGGCGCGGTGCAGGACCGCAAGGGGGCAACGGGGAGGCGCGGTGCGGGACCGCAGAGGGGGACGAGGAGCCGCGGTGCGGGACCGCAGGGGGAACGAGGAGGCGCGGTGCGGTTCAGGCCGCGGCGGCTACCGGGGGCAGGTCGGTCGCGCGGCGCCGCCACCAGCGGCGCCGGCGGACCGGTTCGGGGCTCGTGGCCCGCACGGCGAGGTCGCCGAGCTGTTGGACGGCCGCGACCGTCGCGACGAGCAACACGATCGTGACGATCATCACGGTGTGGTCGAAGCGCTGGTAGCCGTAGGTGACGGCGACGTAGCCGATGCCGCCGGCGCCGATGGTGCCGGCGATGGCCGAGTACTCGATCATCGCGATCGTGTTGATCGTGAGGCCACCGATCAGGCCCGGCAGCGCCTCGGACAGCTGTGCGGTGCGGACGATCTGCAGGCGGGACGCCCCGCTCGCGGTCGCCACGCGCACCCGATCGCTCGGGACGCTCCGCAGGGAGTTCTCGACGATGCGGGTGAAGAAGGCGATGCCGGCGATCGACATCGGCACCACCGCGGCCGCGATGCCGATGTTGGTGCCGGTCACGAACCGGGTGAACGGGACGATCGACGCCATAAGGATCAAGAACGGCAGCGAGCGTCCGATGCTGATGACGGCGCTGAGCACCGTGTGCACCGGCGCGTTCGGCACGAGGCCCGCGGGGCCGAGGTTGTGCACCAGGGCCCCGAGCGGCAACCCGACCAGCACGACGATCGCCATCACGATGCCGACCATCACGAACGTGTCGCCGAGTGCCGGGAGCACCAGGGCGGGGATCTGCGCCCACGGCACCGAGTTGTCGTACGCGGTCGACGGGCTGGTGCCCGACGCGAGGACGGTCGTCGTGATCGGGGCGACGGTGCTGACGACGCTCATCGGACGAGCTCCTGTTCGGGCGTGGGCGTGGGCGCCGAGGACGGGTCGAGGGAGCGGGCGGTGAGCCCGAGTGCGGCGGCGACCCCGGGCAGGCGCGAGGCGACCGCCTCGGGGACGGCGACGGTCGCGTGCCCGACGGTCGCGCCTCCCAGGGTCTCGATCGAGGCTCCGAGCAGCGACACGGGCGACCCCAGGGCCGATCCGAGCGTGGTCGGCCAGTCGGTCGGGACGTCGGCCGAGACGTAGTCGAGCCGCCAGGTGCGGGAGCCGTCGGGGGCGCCGGCCGCCGGTCGGGTCGGTCGCAGCGCCGCACCGAGCCCCGACGCGGGGTCGCGCAGCAGGTCGAGCACGCGACCCCGTTCGACGATGCGTCCGTGGTCGAGGCGCGCGACGGTGTCGGCGATCTGCAGCACGGTGTCCATCTCGTGGGTGACGAACAGGATCGACAGGCCGAGGTCGTCACGCAACTCGCGCAGCAGGTCGACGATCGAGGTGGTCGAGGCGGGGTCGAGGCCCGACGTCGCCTCGTCCGAGAGCAGCACGGTCGGCCGCAGGGCCAGCGCCCGGGCGATGCCGACGCGCTGGCGTTGCCCGCCCGAGAGCTCGTGCGGCCGGGCGTCGGCGCGGTGGCCGAGCCCCACGCGGTCGAGCAGCTCGGCGACTCGACGCCTCGTCTCGGCCTTCGTCACGCCCAGGTACTCGAGCGGCAGGGCCACGTTCTGTGCGGCGGTCCGACGGCCGAAGAGCCCGTCCGACTGGAACACCGTGCCGATCCGACGGCGTGCGACCCGCAGGTCGCGCTCGCCGAGCCGGGTCAGGTCGTCGCCGTTGACGACCACCGAGCCCGAGGTCGGTCGTTCGAGCAGCGTCACGCACTGGGCCAAGGTGCTCTTGCCGGCGCCGCTCGGGCCGACGACCGCGGCGATCTCGCCGGTGTCGACCCGGAAGTCGACGCGGTCGAGGACGGTCGTGCGGTGCGATCCGGTCTCGTAGACCTTCGTCAGCTGCTCGAGGCTGATCATGGGGGCTCCAGGGTGTCGGCTGAGGTGGTGGGTTCGGGGTGTCGCCGAGCATAAGGAGGCGCGGGTCGCGTTCGCGAGGACGTGTCACGTCATGCGTCGCCGCGTGACGCCGTGTGTCGCACCGCCCCGCCGCGGGGCCCGGCAGCGGGGCCCGGTCGCACCACGCTCGCGTGGTCGAACCAGCCCCCGGGTGGTTCGACCACGCGAGCGTGGTGCGACCTCCTCCGACGGCGGGCGAGGCAGGATGGGCGACATGCCCGCACCCACCACGTCCCTGCCCACCGCACTCGTCACCGGCGCCTCCGGCGGCATCGGCGCGGAGTTCGCCCGGCGGCTCGCCCCCGACCACGACGTGGTGATCGTGGCGCGCAGCGGCGACCGTCTCGAGCAGGTGAGGGCCGAGCTCGTGGCGACCCGCGCCTCCGGGTCGTTCACGGCCGTGGTCGCCGACCTGTCGACGCCCGACGGGGTCGAGACCGTGCTGGCCGCCGTCGGCGACCGCGCGATCGACGTGCTGGTGAACAACGCCGGCGTCGGCTCCCACGGGGCGTTCGTCGAGTCCGACCCCGCCGCCGTCCAGGCGCAGGTGCACCTCAACTGCTCGCAGGTGGTCGCGCTGACGCGCGCGCTGCTGCCGGGCATGGTCGAGCGACGCCGCGGCACGGTGGTCAACGTCGCCTCGACCGCGGCCTTCCAGCCGATCCCGACGATGGCGGTCTACGGGGCGACCAAGTCGTTCGTGCTCTCGTTCAGCGAGGCGGTGCACGCCGAGGTGCGGGGGTCGGGCGTCACCGTCACGGCCCTCTGCCCGGGCGCGACCGAGACCGGCTTCTTCGCCGCGACCGGGAGCGACTTCCTCACGAGCGGCCGCCAGACGCCCGAGCAGGTCGTCACCGCGGCGCTGCGAGCCGTGCGCCGTCGCCGTGCCGTCGTGGTCAGCGGGCTCGGCAACGCGATCGGTGCCCAGGCGCACCGGTTCCTGCCCCGGCGGCTCGTGACCGCGGCCTCGGCCCTTATCGTCCGCGAGCGCTAGGCGCCGGGCCCGGGTCGTCGGCCGCGCTTGGCCCGCACGGCGAACGCGTCGAGGGCGACGAGCACGTCGGGCGCCTCGTACAGGCGTCCGCGGCGTGCCTCACCGATCGGCCGCACGATGCCGTCGTCGACGAGTCGTTCGATGCCGGCCCGGGCGTTGTTCGTCGCGACCCCGAGTTCGCGGGCGACCGACGGCACGTCGACGACGGGCTGGCGTTGCAGCACGTCGAGCAGACGTCGACCGACCGACCCCGCGCGGGCGGTCGTGAGTTCGTCCCACTGCAGGCGGAGCCGGGTCAGATCGATCACGAGGGAACGGCCGTTGTCGACCGCCTCGACGGTCGCGCGGGTGAAGGCGCGGACGATCGGCTCGACGTCGCCGTCGCGATACGCCCCGAGTGCGTCGAAGTACCCCGAGGCGTCCCGCAGGAGGCCGGCCGAGACCGGCACCGTCACCTGACGCATGACGCCCAGCCGTCTCAGCATCGAGTGGACGATCGCGCGACCCGTCCGGCCGTTGCCGTCGGGGAAGGGGTGGATGGTCTCGAACTGCGCGTGGGTCAGCGCGACGTGCACGAGGGCCGGCAGGTCGTCACGACGGGCGAAGGCGAGCACGTCGTCCATGGCTCGCGGCACCCTCTCGGCGCGGGGCGGCACGAAGTCCGCCGTGTGCGGGCTCGTTCCCGTGCCGCCGATCCACACCTGCTGATCGCGCCAGCGGCCCGTGTGATGCGGTTGCTCGTCGCCCAGGAGGGCCGCGTGCATCGCGATCACGGCAGCGTCGTCGAGGTCGTCGGCGAGGGCGACGGCGGCCTCCATCGCGTGCGCGTTGGCGATGACGAGCCGGGCGTTCGTCCCGGCCTTCCGGCCAAGGGCGGCGAGGGCGATGCCACGGGGCATGGCCGTGAGGTTCTCGATCTCGGAGCTCGACGCGCTCTCGCTCCGCAGCAGGATCGCCGCGAAAGGGGCGGTGAACGCGCCCACCTCGGCGTCGAAGCGGGCCAGCTCGGCGACGGCGTCCTCGCAGTCGACCACGAGGTCCGCGGGCAGGTTCGGCGCGGCCGCCCCGGCGATGGCCGGGGTGACGGCGGCCTCGTACGGGCCGCGTGACCGCAGTCGAGCTCGGCGGGAGAGCGGGGCGTCCTCGTCGTCGTCCCAGGGGTGGCTCTCGTACTCGACCCGCGGCCACGAGGGCGGGGGAATCAGGGGCATGCCACCCACCTTAGCCATGGTTAGCGGATCAAACGTCCTCTCGACGAACCAGGGCGGCGTCGCGCGCCGCGACGAGCAGGTCGGTCAGCACCGTGCCGGTGGCCCCGCGGTCCTCGGGGTGCCATTGCACGCACCACACCGGAGCCGTGACGTGCTCGACGGCCTCGACCGTGCCGTCGTCGGCCCAGGCCACCGCGCGCAGCCCCTCGCCCAGGCGTCCCACCGCCTGGTGGTGCGAGCTGCGCACGACCAGCGACGTCGTGCCGAGCATCGAGGCGAGGGTGCTGTCGTCGGCGAGGCGGACCGGGTGGTCGACCATGCTGTCCGAGACGTCGTCCGGGTTCACGTGGCCGGGGTGTTCGAGGTGCTGCACGAGGTCGCCGCCGAGGGCGACGTCGACCACCTGCATGCCGCGACAGATGCCGACCAGCGGCAGCCGCGCCTCCACGGACCCGCGCACCACCTCGATCTGCACCCGGTCGGCGTCGGCGAAGGTCTGGCCCCGCCCCGGGTGGTCGAGGGGACCGCCGTAGTGGCTCGGGTCGACGTCCTCGCCACCGGTGACGAGCACCGCGTCCGCCTCGGCGAGGGCGGCGTGCACGTCGCCGAGCCGGTTGGCCGGCACCCGGCGCACCGTGAACCCGACCTGCTCGGCGGCGGCGACCACCGAGGTGGACAGGGCGTCGAGCTCTCGCTCGAACGCGGGGTCGTCGCGGGCCTCGTCGGTGACGTCGAGGAGCAACAGGTTCAGGAGGCGCGGTGCGGGCGAGTTGCTCATCGCGCCATCCTGGCAGCCCCGGCCGCACCGCACCGCACCGCCTTTCGTGCACCGCACTGCGGAGCGCGGAGAGCGGAGGGCCGAAGGCCCGCCGGCTAGTCGGTGCCGTCGATCCCGCCCAGCCGTTCGAGCACGCCCGTGAGGATCGTGCCGGCCGCGTCGGGCAGCACGTGGTGGTTCATGTAGATCGCCTCGAGCCAGGGCAGCACCTCGTCGCGGCCCCAGCCCACGGCCTCCCAGTCGACACCGGGCAGGGCCTTCGTCAGGGGCTGGTCGGTCCGGGGGTCGAGCCAGGCCTCGGCGATCGGCACGCCCTCGGACGCGCCCTGGGGCGTCCAGGTCAGCGCGATCGGGTGGTCGTCGCCCTCGATGTGGTCGTGTTCGACGGCACCCGAGCCGAGCCACGGCAGGGTCAGCAGCTCGCCCTCGATGTCGACCTCGACCAGGTCGAGCTTGCGTGGTTCCTCGACCTCGCAGACGTAGAGGTCGAAGCCGGCGTCGTGCCAGGCCGCCGCCTCGTCGACCTCGTCGAGCAGGTCGGGCATGCGGCGGTGCAGGTCGACGATCAGCCGGGTCGACCACTCGACGAGCACCCGCGTGTCGGCGACGCCGAAGGGGCTGAGGTCGCTGTCGTCACCGTTCGCGAGGTGGAAGTGGTGCTCGACGTCGCCCGAGGGCGTGGTCTCGAGGTGCACCTGTCCGGTCTCGTAGCCGACGTACAGGGCGGTGATCAGGTCGTCGTCGTCGTACTCGGCGTAGAGGTTCGGCTTGCCGAGCGCGGTCGGCAGTGGCGTCTGCGCGGCCGGGCGCTGGCCCAGGTCGAACACGGCACGGAAATGGGTGGTGGGGAGCCTCAGGCTCATGTCGGTCACGGCGTGGGGTCCAATCGGTTGCTCACGCCAGGGTAGAGGACGCGGCCGCCCGTCCGCGGCCCGTCCACAGCCGAGGAGGCGCGCTCCGGGACTTCCCGGAACGCGCCTCCTCGTGTGGTCGCCTCGACGGCCGTCGGTGCGGGGCCGCGTCGCTGCTACGTGCCGTCGCTGCTAGGCGGCGTCGCTGCTACGCGGCGACGGGGCTGCGCTGGCCGACGACCGAACCGGCCTCGGCGGCCTCGGCCGACGCGTCGGCCCCGGCGGCCGCACCCCGGCGGACGAACTTCTTCAGCAGGACGAGCACGAACGCGCTCACGACGGTGCCGGCGACGATCGCCAACGCCCACATGCCCAGGTTGCCGATCGCGAAGAACACGAAGATGCCACCGTGGGGGGCCTGCGACGTGACGCCGGCGGCCATCGAGATGGCTCCGGTCACCGCGCCTCCGACCATGCTGGCGGGGATCACGCGCAGCGGGTCGGCCGCGGCGAAGGGGATCGCGCCCTCGGAGATGAACGAGGCGCCCAGCAGCCAGGCGGCCGTGCCGTTGGAGCGCTCGACCTGTGAGAAGCCCTTTCGGTAGAGGACGGTCGACGCGAGGGCCATGGCCAGCGGCGGCACCATGCCGGCGCCCATCACGGCGGCCATGATCATCAGGGGGGCAGGGTTGTCGCTGATGGAGCCCGCGGACAGGCCGGCGACGGCGAACGAGTAGGCGACCTTGTTGACCGGACCACCGAGGTCGATGCACATCATGAGGCCGAGGATGACGCCCAGGACGATCGCCCCGGTGCCGCTGAGGCCGTTGAGGAAGTCGGTCAGGGCGACGGTCAGGGCGGCGATCGGGCCGCCGAGCACGAGCACGAGCAGACCCGAGGCGAAGATCGACGCGAGCAGCGGGATGATCACGACGGGCATCAGGCCGCGCAGCCAGCGGGGCACGTCGGGCTTGCCGATCCAGTAGGCGGCGAAGCCGGCGAGCAGACCACCGACGAGACCGCCGATGAAGCCGGCCCCCATGAAGACCGCGACGGCACCGGCGACGAAACCGGGCGCGATGCCGGGTCGATCGGCGATGGCATAGGCGATGTAACCGGCCAGGGCGGCGACGAGGAAGCCCATCGACAGGTTGCCGATCTGGAACGCGGCGGCGCCGAGGAAGTACGGCAGGCCCTCGGGCGGCAGGTTGAACAGCGAGTAGTCGGTCAGCACGGTCGCGGCGTTGCCGGCGATCTCGTAACCCGAGAGCAGGAAGCCCAGGGCGAGCAGCAGGCCACCACCGGCGACGAACGGGATCATGTACGAGACGCCGGTCAGCAGCCAGCGCTTGAGCGACGAGCCGAAGCCCTGCTTCTCGGCGGTCGAGCCCGCGGCGGCACCGGCGGCACCGGCCGTGCCGGCCACGCGGGCGGCGTTCGGGTCCTTGGCGGCGGCCAGCGCCTCCTTCACCATGGCGTCGGGAGCGTCGACGCCGCGCTTGACCGGTCCGCGGACGACGGGCTTGCCGGCGAAGCGGCCCTGGTCGCGCACGTCGACGTCGACGGCGAAGATCACGGCGTCGGCCTCGGCGATGACGGCCGGGTCGAGGGGAGTGACCGTGCCCGAGCCCTGCGGCTCGATCTGCAGGTCGGCGCCGAGGCGCTTCGCCGCGGCGACGAGGGCGTCGGCGGCCATGAAGGTGTGGGCGATGCCGGTGGGGCAGGCGGTGACGCCGACCAGCTTCGGGCGCCGCGCGCCGTCGCCCGTCGCGTCGGCCGCGGTCGAGGAGGCGCTGGTCGCCCCGGCCGCGGAGGCGGCGGTGGCGCCGCGCGTCTCGGCGACCTCGCCGCTGACCTCGTCGTCGACGAGCTGCACGATGTCGGCCGGGGTCTTCGCGGCGCGGAGGGCGGCGGTGAAGTCGTCGCGGATGAGGGCGCGGGCGAGCGTCGAGAGGACCGTCATGTGGTCGCCGTCGGCGCCCTCGGGCACCGCGATCATGAAGACGATGTCGGCGTCGCCGTCGGGGGCACCGAAGCCGACCGTGCGCGCGAGCCGGGAGAAGGCGAGGGTGGGCTCGGTGACCGAGGCCGACCGCGCGTGGGGGATCGCGATGCCGCCGGGGACGCCGGTGCCGACCGAGGCTTCACGCTTGATGGCGTCGTCGGCGAGCGAATCGGCCGAGCCGGCGCGGCCCGAGGCCGCGACGCGCGCGGCCAGGGCGCGGATGACGTCGGTCGACGTGCCGCCCAGGTCTTCGTCGAGACCGACGAGGTCGGTGCTGATGAGGGATGACATGCTGTTCTGCTCCTTGGGGTTGGGCGACGCTGCTCAGAGGTGCCCGACGGCCGCGGGGGCCACCGGGACGACGTCGATGTCGTCAGGGAAGGTCTGGTCGAGGCGGGGGACGATGCTGCCGGGCAGGGCCGCGGCGGCGGCTCCGGACGCGACGGCCTGGGCGAGGCGGGCCGGGGCGGGGGCCCCGGCGGTCTCGGCGAGCAGGTAGCCCGACAGCGACGAGTCGCCGGCGCCCACCGTGCTCAGGGCGGTGATGACGGGGGCGGCGGCGAACCACGAGCCCTCGTCGTCGATCAACAGGGCGCCCGCGCTGCCGAGGGTGAGCAGCACGGTCTCGACGCCCAGCTCGCGCAGGCGTCGGGCCCCGGCGACGGCCGAGGCCGGGTCGGCCTCGTACGCCTCGGGGTCACCGCCGACGATCTCGGCGAGCTCGTCGGCGTTGGGCTTGACGAGGTCGATGCCGACGCCCGACGCGATCAGGGCCGCGAACGGCTCGCCCGACGAGTCGACCGCGATGCGCGGGGCGGCGTCACCGCAGGAGGCGCGCACGGCCCGGACGACGTCGGCCAGCCAGGTCGTCGGCAGGCCGGGCGGCAGCGAGCCGGCGAGCACCAGCCACGAGGCGAGGGCCGCGTGTTCGACGACGAGGGCCGTGAGCTCGTCAACGTGGGAGCCGAGGTCGGGGCCGAGCTCGTTGATCTTGGTGGTCGTGCCGTCGGGTTCGGTCAGGGTGACGTTGGCCCGGAGGCGCTGCCCGATCGGCAGGTTGACGGTGGGCACGCCCCGCTCGCGCAGGGCGACGAGGACCGGGTCGTCGAGGGCGCCGGGCAGCAGGGCCACGGTCTCGGCACCCGACGCCGCCAGGGCCCGGGACACGTTGACGCCCTTGCCGCCGGGCTCGTCGGTCGTGCTGACCGAGCGCTGGACCGCCCCGCGCTGCAGGGTGCCCGGCAGCTCGATCGTGCGGTCGAGCGAGGGGTTCGCGGTGACGGTGAGGATCATGCGGGTGCCTCCTGGCCGCGGGGCGGTGTCGATCGGGGCCACGACGGGGCGGGGCGTGGGGATCGGGGCGCTCATGCGACGATCACCTCGACGTCGGCGAGCTCGAGGGCCTCGCCCAGGTCGGGCGCGGGGGGCGCGTCGGTGACCACGGTGTCGATCTCGGCCAGGCGCGCGAACCGCACCAGCGCCTCCTCGCCGTGTTTGGTCTGGTCGACCACGGCCACGACGCGGCGTCCGGCACGGACGTACGCCGACTTGACGGCGCCTTCGAACTCGTCGGGGGTCGACAGGCCGAAGCCGGCGCTGACGCCGTTCGCGCCGACGAAGACGATGTCGGGGCGGAGCGCCTGGATCTGCTCGACCGTGCTGGTGCCGACGGCGGCGCTGGTCAGCCCGCGGACGCGTCCGCCGAGCAGGTGCAGGTCGACGTGGGGGCTGTGCTGCAGCAGCGCGGCGATCGGGACGGCGTTGGTGATGACGGTGAGGACGGTGCCGGGCGTCGCCGGCGTCCAGCGGGCGAGTTCGGCGGCGACGGCGGCGGTGGTGGTGCCGGCGTCGAGGGCGATCGAGCCCGTGAACGTCGGCGGCACGAGGTGCGCGGCGGCCTGGGCCACCGAGGTCTTCTCGGGGCTGTGCCGGGTCTCGCGCTCGCTCAGGCTGAGTTCGCTGACGCTGGAGCGGCCGGCGGCGACGGCACCGCCGTGCACGCGCTGGAGCAGGCCCGCCTGTTCGAGGGCGTCGAGGTCTCGGCGGACCGTCTCGGCCGTGACGTCGAGACGCAGGGCGAGATCGCTGACCGACACCCGACCGGCCGAGCGCAGGGCTTCGGCGATCGACTCGTGCCGTTCGGTGGCGTACATGCGACCTCCTCGTCGTCTCGCGGCGCTGCCGGCATGCGTGCTGCCGGCGTGGGCCGACTGTACGTCGCTTCCACAGAGAAAACAAGACAAAAGCAGAAAAACGAAGAAGAACGCAGATCGTGCAGGCGAGGACCGAGCCATGTCCGCAATGCGCACTCTTCTCGATCTGGCTAGTTCATCTAGCAATCTGCCTGCCACAGTGGTGGACGTACCGGTTCACGGCGGTACGGGCACCGACTTCACGGGCGGTGCCGGAGTTCCAGCAGGTTCCTCAGGTGACGCAGGGTCACCAGAAATGAGAAGAACATGAACACCAGCAGCACCTCGCTCCAGGGCCTCGGCCACGAGCAACTCGTCTCCCTCGTCCGGGGCACGGTCGGTTCGGCCCGCCCCGCGGCGACCCGCCCGACCACCGGTCGCGTCGACGCGGGCCTCTACCGCCGCGACCCCCGCGTCCCGGCCGTCCGCATCGAGACCTACCCCCGTCGTCGTCGGGCGCGAGTCGCGGCCGTCGCCCTCGCCGCCCCGATCTCGGCAGCCGTCTCGGCCGTCGCCCGGGTCGACGAGCCCACCTACGCCGACTTCCTCGTGGCGGCTCCGGCCCACGCGATGTCGGCCTGAGGCGCGCGTCGTGACCTTCGCCCAGCGCATCCTCGCCGACCAGGTCGGCGACCACGTGTCGTACTTCGACACGGCCCTCGACGACACCGACGACCTCGACTGAACGGCCCGACCATGACCTCCTCACTTCCCTCGCTCGACACCCTCGTCCACCCCGACCTCCACGAGTACGTGGCCGACCGCTACCCCTTCGTGGCGGGCCTGGTGGACGACGACCAGATCTGACCGTCCCGGGCCCCGGCCCGGTGAACGACTTCGGACGGGCTGACGCCCGGCCCGTCGACGGTGCGTACCAGCGACCCGCAGCGCGGGACGCCGACGAGCACCCCACGAGAGCCCCCTCGCCCCCCGCGGCGAGGGGGCTCTCGCGTGTCCGCGGACGCGACCCGCGGGGGAGGCGGGTGGTCCTCGGGGCGGACGCCGCGCCTCCTCGGGGTTCGTAGCGTGGACGAGGTCGCACCCACGGGGCGCGACGGTGCGGCCACCCGGCCCGCACCGACGACGAACTCCGAGGAGGCACGGTGTCCGCAGTCGAGGTCGTCCCGCGCCACGGTCCGGGTCGCGTCACCCGGGCGCGAGAGTTCTTGCTCGACCTGCTGGCCTTCGGCCGCGCCCAGGCCCTCTCGTGCGCGTTCGCCGTCGCGATCTTCGCCGGGCTCGCCCTGACCCGCGTGGTCGACGTGGGCGTGCCGCGCTACGACGCGATGCTGATCTGGTGCCTGCTCGTGCAGGTCGTCCTCGTCGCGACGCGGCTCGAGACCCGGGACGAGCTGCTCGTCATCTGCGTCTTCCACGTCCTGGGGCTCGGGCTCGAGGTCTTCAAGGTCGCGATCGGCTCGTGGTCGTACCCCGAGCCCGGCGTGCTGCGCCTGGGGGACGTGCCGCTCTACAGCGGCTTCATGTACGCGGCGGTCGCGAGCTACATCTGCCAGGCGTGGCGCCGGCTGGACCTCCGCGTCGACCCCGTGCCGATGGCGGCGACCATGGCCGTCGCGGTCGGCTTCTACGTCAACTTCTTCACGAACCACTGGATCGCCGACCTGCGCTGGGTGCTGCTCGGCGTCGCCGCGCTGCTGATCGCGCGGCGGTCGGTGACCTTCCGCGTGCGGGGCGTCGACCGCCGCATGCCCCTGCTCGTGTCGTTCGCCCTCATCGGGCTGTTCATCTGGATCGCCGAGAACGCCGCGACCATGCTCGGCGCCTGGACCTACGCCTCGCAGGTCGACGGCTGGACCCTCGTGCACCCCAGCAAGATCGGCTCGTGGATGGTGCTCGTGATCTTCAGCTTCGTGCTCGTGCTGTGGCTGAAGCAGCGGAAGGGCGCCTCACCGACCGCCACGGCGTGACGGCGTGACGGCGTGACGGCGCGCCGGCGTGGCGGTGTGACGGTGTGGTGGTGTGCCGGTCGCACCACCGTCGCGTCGTCGAACCACGCTCTCGGGTGGTTCGACGACGCGGACGTGGTGCGTCCTCGCCCGCAGGTCGCGGTCAGGGAGCGGCGTGGCGGCCGACGCGCGTGGGGGGCGGAGTGGGTGCGGCAGCAGCCGCGACCATGGGGACCGTGCCCGCACCCGCACCTGCACCCGCAGCCGTGGGCGTAGCCACGGGCTGGGGCGCGGCGACGACGCTCGTGGCGTCGGCCACGCCCCGTGCCAGCGCGGCCGCCTGTGGGGCGCGACCCGACACGGCCGCCGCGACCGCCGCCTCCCGGGTCTCGTACATCGTCGGCAGGTCGTGACCGCCCTCGGCCGTCTCGTAGCTCTGCAGCTCGAGTTCGGCGAGCCGGGCGAACTCGGCCAGCTTCTCGGACGACACGCTCTTCGCCTTGCGGGGCCGCGTGTTGTGCAGGCAGAAGGTGCCGATCGCCTCGCCGGACGACGAGTGGATCGGGTGCCCGGCGTAGAAGTACCCGTGGTTGAGGTCGAGGTAGGGGTTGTCCTTGAACCGGTCGTCCTTGCGGGCGTCCTCGACGATCACCGGCGCGTCGGCCGCCACGGTCACGTCGCAGAACGTCAGCTCGCGGGGGATCGAGACCGGCAGCAGTTCGGTGTTGACCGCGTAGTAGAGCTTCTTGCCGTCGAGCAGCGAGACGACCGCGACGTCGACGCCGAACTCCTTCTCGGCTCGGCGGGCGAGGTCCTGCAGGGTGTCGGACCCGCCGCTGCTCGCGAGCTCGACCAGCTTTTCGGCTCCTGACCACTCGAAGGTCGGCTCGGGCAGGGCCCGACGCGGACGGGCAGGAGGCGCGGTGTCGGTCGACGGGGTGGCCCCGGTTCCGAGAGCGGTCCCGGGTGCGTCCGCCGGGGTCGGTGCGGGTGCGGGTGCTGCGGCAGCCGGGGCCGGCGCGGGTGCGTCCGCCGGGCGTGCCGACGCGGGTGCGTCCGCCGGGCGTGCCGCGACGGCCTGCTCGGCCTCGAGTCGGGCGACGGCCGCCCGCGCGGCCCCGAGCTGTGCGACGACCGGGTCGACCGGGGCCGGTGCGGCCACGGACGCCGCCAGTCGGGCCACCTCGAGCTGGGCGGCGACCCGCTCGGGCACGACGGGTGCGACGGACGTGCGTCCGATGTGCTCGACGGTCTCGCCGCGGCGCACGACGTCGAGGGTCGGGGCCACCCGGTCGGCGACCACGGAGCCCCACTTCCGGTACATCGTCTCGCAGCCGTGCGGGCGACCGGGCTGCAGCTCTCCCGGGGTCAGCCGGAAGTACGAGGCCGACGGGTGCTGCGCGGCGATCCGTTCGGTGATCTCGTTCATGCGGGCGGCGTGCCGGTCGGCGACCGATCCGAACGGGTTGTCGAACCGCGTGACCGAGCGCACGGGCTGCACGCCGACCAGCACGATGCGGGCGGTCGGGTGGACGCGGCGGGTCAGGTCGGTGACGAGCGTCGTCACGTCACGTTGCCATCCCTCGAGCGGGGTGAGCATGACGGCGTCGTTGAGGCCGAGCATCACGACCACCGTGTCGTACAGGCTGAGGTCGTGGTCGCCGATCCACGAACGGGCCGAACCGGCGTTCATCATCTCGTCGCCGATGTAGTCGACCGAGCAGGCGCGACCGGTGCTCTTCGAGGTCTCCTTGGCGATCTGACCGGTGAGCGCCTGCTCGTGGCTCGTCACGCCGAAGCCGTGGGTCGGGCCCGTGCCGATCAGCAGCACGGTGTCGGGGTCGGGGGAGTCCGCCCGGTAGGTCGGCCGTCCGCGTGGCGAGGGCACGTGCCGGGAACGCGAGAGCGTCCACAGGTAGAACAGGCGCATGGCAGGCCTCAGCCGCTCGTAGCTGCGCGTCGGGTGCGCGGGTGTGTCGACCGTCCTGGTCACGTGGTGCTCCTCGGGTGTCTCTCGGTGTCTCGTCCCCCTGTCCCAGGCTAGGCAGCGGTCGGCAGCCGGGCTGCCCCCAGTGCGGGTCGACGGTGGCCCCCCTTCTGGTCGCACCCCCGCCCGGAGCCCGTCGACGCGGACCGCCTGCCCGAACCTGGACGCCGGAGGCGCGGGGCGAGCAGGCTGGTACCCGTGACCCCCGCAGACAGCACGACCCCCGACGACGACCACGGTTCCGTCGCCACCGCCCTCGAGCTCGTGGCCGACGAGGTCGACGCCGCCGTCTCGGCGGTGCTCGACGCGGACGCCGGAGGCGACGACTCGTCCGACACGTCCGGCCAGCTCGACGCCTTCGCCGACCTGCTCGACGACGCCGAGCGCGTCTTCGTCCACGGTGCGGGTCGCTCGGGTCTCGCCCTCCGCATGACCGCGATGCGGTTGATGCACCTCGGACTCGAGGTCCACGTCGTCGGCGAGGTCACGACGCCGGCCATCGCCGACGGGGACGTGCTGCTCACCGCGAGCGGCTCGGGCACGACGTCCGGCATCGTCGCCGCGGCCCGGACGGCCGTCGACGCCGGCGCGCGGGTGGCCGCCATCACCACCGCCGCCGACTCGCCGCTGGCCGACCTGGCCGAGGCCGTGCTCGTGGTGCCCGCCGCCGACAAGCAGGACCGCTCGGGAGCCGCGTCGTCGCAGTACGCCGGCGGGCTGTTCGAGCAGACCGTCGTGCTGCTCGGCGACGCCGTCTTCCACGCGCTGTGGAAGCGCTCGGGTGCCGATGCCGACGAGCTCTGGCCCCGTCACGCCAACCTCGAGTAGCCGCCCCGCGCCTCCTCGCCTCCGCGCGGCTTCTTCGCCCCGCTCTGCACGAGGTCGCACCACCGTCGAGTCGTCGAACTGCCCCGTCGGGCGGTTCGATGCCGCAGACGTGGTGTGACCTCGTCGTCGCCCTGCCTGTGGACAACCACTGGCGGGCCGCCATGTGACGGCAGTCTCTCCCTGTGATCGAACATCTGCCCCACATCATCCGGTCCGACCGGCTCGAGCACGGGCGGCGGGAGTCCGAGGCCGTGCGTCGTGGTGTCGAGCGGGGTGAGTTCGTCCGGGTGCGTCGTGGGGCAGCCGTCGACGCTGCCGCGTGGCGAGCGGCCTCCTCTCGGGATCGCCACCTGATCCTCGTCCTCGCCGTCATGCCGCGGCTCGCTTCGCGGATGGTGGTGTCTCATGCGTCGGCGGCCGCATGCTGGGAGCTGCCGGCCCTCGGTGAGTGGCCGAGCCGCGTGCACGTCGTCGACCCGGACCGCCGCACGACCCAGACGACGGCGAACGTCGTGCGGCACCCGGGACCGCTCTCCGGTGAGGAGGTGCGGTCGCTCCCTCCACTTTCCCTCACCTCTCCGGCTCGAACAGCAGCCGATCTCGCCCTCACGTCGTCGTTCCGTGACGCGGTGGTCGCCCTCGATGCCCTCGTGCGGAGGGGGCTCGCCACCGCGGATGACGTGCGGCACGTCCTCGACGGACGTGGGTCGGCACGAGGCCTGCCGAGTGCACGCCGGGCGGTCGCCTTCGCGACGCCCGAGGCCGAATCCCCGGGGGAGTCGCTGACGCGGGTCGTCCTGCACGAGCTGGGCGCGCCTCCTCCGGTGCTCCAGCAGCGTTTCACCTGGGAAGACGGCGGCCTCTTCGCCGACGTCGTCGACTTCTGGTGGCCCCGGTTCGGCGTCGTGCTCGAATTCGACGGACGGATCAAGTACGCGGAAGGGCGGTGGAAGAACGGCCGGTCGCCCGGACAAGTCGTGGTGGACGAGAAGATCCGAGAGGACCGCATCCGCAACCGGCCCGAGGTCAACGGATTCGCGCGAACGGTCTGGGACGAGTTGTCGCACCCACCCCGCCTGGCCGCGAACCTCCGCTCAGCAGGGCTGCCCTTGCCGTGACGCTCAGGTCGCACCACTTCCGAGTCGTCGAACCAACCCCGAGCGTGGTTTCGTGACGCGATCGTGGTGCGACCTCGGTGCGGGTGCGGGTGCGGGTGCGGGCGGGTGCGTCTCTAGGCGAGACGGGCCGGAGCCGGACCGGCCGGGCCACGTTTTACCCGCGCGAAACAATTCGTATACAAAACTGGGGCGTGCGGCAGGATTGTATGCAATCCACGCCGCGCAGACCGATACCACCCGAGCATCGGAGGCCCGATGGCCCGCCCACCCCGCCCGACCCGCGCCGCGAGCGCCGGCGCGACCCGCGCCGCGAGCACGGCCCGCGCCGCGAGCACGGCCCGCGCCGCGAGCACGGCCCGCGCCGCGAGCACGGCCCGCGCCGCGAGCTCCCCGGCCGGGCGTCGCCGCCTGCGCCGGGCCCTCGCGCTGCCGGCCCTCGCCGCCGCCGCGACGCTCGCCCTGACGGCCTGCGTCCCGCAGCAACCCGCCGGGACGAACCCGCCCGACAAGACCGACGTGACCACCGCGCCGATCGGCGACCGGACCATCGTCGAGGGGGGCGACCTGGTCATGGCGCTGTCCGCCGAGCCGGACGCCCTCGACCCCACCACGTCGTCGTCGCTCTACACGCGCTACGTCATGGAGACCGTGTGCCAGAAGCTGTACGACATCGACGCCGAGGGTGACCTCGTGCCGCTGCTGGCGACCGAGCTGCCGACGCTGTCGGACGGCGGGTTGACGGTCGACATCCCCGTGCGCACCGACGCCGTGTTCGCGGACGGCACCCCGTTGGACGCCCAGGCCGTCGTCACGACGCTGCGTCGTCACCTCGACAAGCCCGACTCGTCGCGGGCCAGCGAGCTCGGCCCGGTGACCGGGGTCGAGGCCCTCGACGACGACACGGTGCGCCTGACCTACGAGCGCCCCTTCGCCCCGCTGACCGCGGCCCTCGCCGACCGCGCGGGGATGATCATGTCCCCGACGGCGCTCGAGGCCGAGGGCGACGACTTCGGCGACGCCCCGGTCTGCGTGGGCCCCTTCAAGTTCGTCGACCGCGTGCCGCAGACCTCGATCTCGGTCGAGCGCGACCCGCTGTACTACGACGCCGAGGACGTGCACCTCGACTCGATCACCTACCGCATCATCACCGACGCGAGCATCCGTGCGGCGAACGTCCGTGCGGGTGACGTGCAGGTCGCCGACTCGATGTCGACGATGGACGTCGACTCCCTCATGGCGGACGACGGCCTCACGGTGCTGCAGGTCGGTTCGTTCGGCTACCAGGGCATCACCGTGAACATCGGCAACCAGGACGGCGTCGGGACCGACCCCGTCCAGATCGACACCCCCTTGGCGAGCGACGTGCGCGTCCGTCAGGCGCTGGCCATGTCGATCGACCGGGACGCGCTGGTCCAGAGCGTCTTCGGCGGGTGGAACGACACCGCCTGCTCGCCGATCCCGCCGACGAGTCCGTTCGCCACCGATGCCAGCGACGCGTGCCCGGGCTACGACCCCGAGGGGGCCAAGCGCCTCCTCGCCGAGGCGGGGGTGACGACGCCCTACGAGATCGAGATCCAGGCCAGCAACAACGCCGACACGCTGCGCCTCGCCCAGGCGTTGCAGGCCCAGGTCGCCGACGGCGGGTTCCGCCTGTCGATCACCCCGGTCGAGTACTCGACCCTGCTCGACGTCCAGTCGCGCGGCGACTTCGACGCGCTGCAGCTCGGCTGGTCGGGCCGCGTCGACCCGAACGGCAACATGGTGAACTTCCTGCGCACCGGTGGCGGCAACAACTACTCGGGCTACAGCAACCCCCGGGTCGACGAGCTGCTGGCCGACGCCGCCGCGTCCATCGACGTCGACGAGCGTGCGGCGCTCTACGGCGAGGCCGTGACGCAGGTGCAGGAGGACGAACCGCTGATCTACCTGTACCGCACCCGCAGCCTGACCGCGCTGACGAACGAGGTCGCCGGGGTGTCCACCTACGCCGACGGCGTCGTACGGCTCAGCAACGCCGCGTTCGTCGAGGGGGAGTGACCTGATGACCCGTTACCTGTTCACCCGGCTGTGGCAGTCGGCCGTCACGCTCGTGATCGCCTCGATCGTCGTGTTCTGGGGCGTGCGCCAGCTGCCCGGCGATCCGGCCCTGGCCCTCGCCGGAGAAGAGGCGACGCCCGAGCGCGTCGCCGCGATCCGGGCCGACCTCGGCCTCGACGACTCGCTGCTGGTGCAGTACGGCCGGTTCGTCGGCAACTTCGTCCGCGGCGACTTCGGTGAGTCCACCCGCACCGGCACCCCGGTCACCGAGTTGATCGGGGCCACCCTGCCGGTGACGCTGTGGCTCGCCCTCTACGCGATCGTGGTCGCCGTCGTCGTGGGCGTCGCCCTCGGCGTCGTCGCCGAGCGCTACCGCGGACGCTGGCCCGAGTGGATGGCCAACGCCGCCGCCCTGGTCGGTCTGTCGGTGCCGAACTTCTGGCTCGGCATCCTCGCGATCCTCTGGCTCGCGGCGGGCCTCGGCCTGTTCCCGGCGTCGGGCTACGTGCCGGTGGCCGAGAACCCGGCGAGCGCGTTCTACCACCTGACCCTGCCGGCGCTGATCCTCGGCACGAGCCTCGCCGCGGTCATCATGCGGCAGACCCGGGCCTCGATGATCGAGACGATGAAGACCGACTACGTGCGCACCGCGCGGGCCAAGGGGCTCGGGCGCGGGCGGGTGCTGATGCGCTACGGCCTGCGCAACTCGATGATCGTGGTCGTCACGATCGTCGGCCTGCAACTCGGCGGTCTGATCTCGGGCGCCGTGGTGACGGAGCGCATCTTCGCGCTGCCGGGCTTCGGCAAGCTCACGCTCGACTCGGTGTTCACCCGTGACTACCCCGTGATCCAGGCCGTCGTGCTGATCATCACGGTCGGCTACATCTTGATCAACCTGGCGGTGGACGTCCTGTACTCCGTCATCAACCCGCGCATCAGGGTAGGAGGCGCATCGTGACCGTCATCGAGACACCCACCGCCGCAGGGGCGGGCCTCGGGTCGGGGCGGGGACGCGTCTGGCGCGGCCTCGTCCGCAACAAGCTCGGCGTCACGGGCGGCGTCATGCTGCTCGTCGTGCTCGTCGCCGGCCTCGCCGCGCCCCTCATCGCCCCGTACGACCCGACCCGGGTGAACTTCGAGCTGCCGTTCCAAGTGCCCGGCACGGTCGGCTACGTGCTCGGCACGGACGACCTCGGCCGCGACATCCTCTCGCGCACCGTCTACGGCATCCGCGTCTCGCTGCAGGTCGGCGTGCTGTCGGTGCTGCTGGCCGTCGTGGTCGGCACGCCGCTCGGGTTGCTGGCCGGCTACTGGCGGTGGCTCGACGGCGTGATCTCGCGCCTCACGGACGTCATGCTGGCGTTCCCGTTCCTCATCATCGCCGTCGCGCTCGCCGCGATCAGCGGTCCGAGCCTGACGAACGCGGTGGTCGCCCTCGGCATCGCGCAGGTGCCGACGATGATCCGCGTGGTGCGCGGCGAGACGCTCCGGATCAAGTCGACCGACTTCGTCCTCGCCGCGACGACCATGGACGCCTCGGGGCTGCGGGTGATCTTCCAGCACGTCCTGCCGAACTGCGTCTCGGCGATCATCGTCCAGGCGACGGTCATCATGCCGGTCGCCGTGATCGGCGAGGCCCTCCTGTCGTTCCTCGGGCTGGGCATCCAGCCGCCGACGGCGAGTCTCGGCATCATGCTCAGCGACGCGCAGCAGTACCTGGCCAAGGCGCCCTTCGCGGCCGTCGTGCCGGGTCTCGCGATCGCCGTGATCTGCCTCGGCTTCAACCTGTTCGGCGACGCCCTGCGCGACGCCCTCGACCCCACCGCCAGCGACCGGAAGTGACCCCCTCGTGACCTACACCACCCCTGACGAGTTCGTCACCCGCCCCGACCTGCGCGGCACCTTCGGCATGACGTCGTCGACGCACTGGCTGGCGACGGCCTCGGCCCAGTCGGTCCTCGAGCGCGGCGGCAACGCCTTCGACGCGGCCGTCGCGGGCGCCTTCGTCCTGCACGTCGTCGAGCCGCACCTCAACGGTCCCGGCGGCGACCTCACGGCGATCTACGCCACGGCCGAGGCCCCCGACGCGCCGACCGTGCTCGTCGGCCAGGGCCCCGCCCCGGCCGGGGCCACCCGCGAGCACTACCTGGCCGAGGGCCTCGAGCTCGTCCCCGGGTCGGGAGCCCTCGCGGCCGCCGTCCCCGGCGCCGTCGACGCCTGGCTGAAGCTGCTGGCCGAGCACGGCACCTGGTCCCTGGCCGACGTCCTGGCCTACGCGATCGGCTACGCCCGCGACGGCCACCCGATCGTGGCGCGCGTGGCGTCGACCATCGAGACCGTCGCCGACCTGTTCACCGAGCACTGGCCCACGTCCGCCGCCCAGTGGATGCCGGGTGGCGAGGTACCCCGTGAGGGCGACCTGCTGACGAACCCCGCCTACGCGGCCGTGCTCGACGAGTTGGTCGCGGCGGGCGAGGCCCTCGGCCCCGACGCGTCCCGCGAGGCGAAGATCGAGGAGGCGCGGGTCGAGTGGGGCAGCGGACACGTCGCGCAGGCGATCGACGCGTTCGTCCGCACTCCGCACCGTCACTCGTCGGGCACCGACCACGCGGGCGTGGTCACGGCCGCCGACCTCGCCGCCTTCCGGGCCACGACCGAGCCGGCGACCACGATCGAGTTCCGCGGCCACACCGTCGCCAAGACCGGCGCCTGGGGTCAGGGTCCCGCCCTGCTGCAGGTGCTGGCGCTGCTCGAGCCGCTCGACGACGCCCTGCTGGACCCGTCGACGGCCGACGGCGCCCACACCATCGTCGAGGCGCAGAAGCTCGCGATGGCCGATCGCGAGGCCTGGTACGGCCCCGGGGACGTGCCCCTCGACGTGCTGCTGTCCGCGGACTACGCCGACCGGCGTCGCGCGCTGATCGGCGAGCGGGCGTCGCGCGAGTTGCGACCGGGCGACGTCCCGGGGCGCGAACCGTTCACCCTGCCCACGATGCGCACCGAGTACCTGCCACCCGCGCTCAGCGAGGCACCCGCCGGCGTCGGCGAGCCCACCGTCGCCGCCCCCGGTCGGGCACCGGTTCGCGCCGACGCGGCCGACGCAGCCGACGCAGCCGACGTACCCGACGCACCCGTCGCACCGACCGAGGACGCCCCGGCGACCGCCACCGCGCCTCCTGCCGACCGTCTGGCCGAGCCGTTCACCGAGCCCACCGGCGAGACGCGCGGCGACACCTGCCACCTCGACGTCGTCGACCGCTGGGGCAACGTCGTGTCGGCGACGCCGTCGGGCGGCTGGTTGCAGTCGTCGCCGACGATCCCCGAGCTCGGCTTCTGCCTCGGCAGCCGGCTGCAGATGTCGTGGCTCGACGAGGGCACGGCGTCGACGCTCGCACCCGGCACCCGGCCGCGCACCACGCTGACGCCCACGCTCGTGCTGAAGGACGGCGAGCCCGTCGTCGCGCTCGGTTCGCCCGGCGGCGACCAGCAGGACCAGTGGCAGCTGCTCTACCTGCTGCGCACGATCGTCGGCGGCTACACCCCGCAGCAGGCGATCGACGCCCCGGCCCTGCACACCACGTCGTTCCCGGGCAGCTTCTGGCCCCGCACCTGGGAGCCCGGAGGCGTCGTGGTCGAGGACCGCCTGGGCGACGACGTCATCGACGCGCTGGTCGCCCGCGGCCACGTCGTCACCCGCGCCGGCGGTTGGTCCCTGGGCCGGCTGTCCAGCGTGTCGCGAGACCCCGAGACCGGTGTGCTCTCCGCCGCCGCCAACCCCCGAGGAGCCCAGGCCTATGCCGCAGGACGCTGAGAACCCGACCTCCCCCCTGCTGACCGTGCGCGACCTCCGCGTCTCGTTCGGCGACACCCCCGCCGTCCACGGCGTCGACCTCGACGTCCTGCCGGGCGAGCGGGTGGCGATCGTCGGCCAGTCCGGCTCGGGTAAATCGACGGTGGTCGCCGCCATCCTGCGCCTGCTGCCCGGGGCCGGCCACATCACGGGTGGCACGATCGAGCTGGCGGGGCCCGACGGCGGCTCCCTCGACCTCGCGCAGGCGACCGAGGCCCCCATGCGTCAGGTGCGCGGCGCCCGGATCGGCCTCGTGCCGCAGGACCCGTCGACCAACCTGAACCCGTCGATGAAGGTCGGCGCGCAGATCGCCGACGCGCTGCGGACCCACGGCCTCCGCGGCCACGACGAGGTCCAACGCCGCGTCGTCGCGCTGATGAGCGAGGCGGGCATCCCCGAGGCCGAGCGCCGGGCGGGGCAGTTCCCCCACGAGTTCTCGGGCGGCATGCGCCAGCGCGTGCTCATCGCGATCGCCCTGGCCCGGGAGCCGCAGCTGCTCATCGCCGACGAGCCGACCAGCGCGCTCGACGTGACGGTGCAGCGGCAGATCCTGAACCACCTGCAGACGCTGGTCGAGAGCCGTGGCACCTCCCTGCTCTTCATCACCCACGACCTGGGGCTCGCCGCCGACCGCACCGACCGCATCGTCGTGATGCTCGAGGGACGCGTCGTCGAGCAGGGCACGCCCGAGCAGATCCTGCGTCGCCCGCAGCACGAGTACACGAAGCGCCTCGTCGCGGCGGCGCCGACGCTGGCCTCGGCCACCGCCCTCCGCCGCGGCGAGGCCGTCCTCGACGAGGCGACGGACGCGAAGGAGGCGCGGGTCGACCCGATCCTGACCGTCACCGACCTGGTCAAGGAGTTCCGCCTCCGTGGTCGCCGTGGCGAGCAGGTGCGGGCCGTCGACCACGTCTCGTTCGAGGTGCCGCGCGGCACCACGACGGCGATCGTGGGGGAGTCCGGTTCGGGCAAGACGACCGTGGCCCGCATCGTGCTCGGCCTCGAGTCGGCGACGAGCGGGTCGGCCCTGATCGACGGCGAGAGCATCACGACGAGCCGCGGTGCGTCCCGTCGCGCGCTTCGTCGCCGGGTGCAGCCCGTCTTCCAGGACCCCTACGGTTCGCTCGACCCGACCTCCAGCGTCGAGCGGCTGATCGACGAGCCGTTGCGCATCTTCGGCGTCGGCGACCGTGCCTCGCGTCGGCACCGGGTCGCCGAGCTGCTCGACCAGGTCGCCCTGCCGCGGTCGGTCGCGCAGAGCCGTCCGAACGAGTTGTCCGGCGGGCAGCGTCAGCGCGTGGCCATCGCCCGGGCGCTGGCGCTCGAGCCCGAGCTGCTCATCTGCGACGAGGCCGTCTCGGCGCTCGACGTGCTCGTCCAGGAGCAGATCCTCGAGCTGCTCGGCGACCTGCAGCGTCGGCTCGGCCTCAGCTACCTGTTCATCACGCACGACCTGGCGGTCGTGAGGCAGATCGCGCACGACGTGGTGGTGATGCGCAAGGGTGCCGTGGTCGAGCGCGGTAGCGTCGACGACATCTTCTTGTCGCCCCGTGCCGAGTACACGACCGAACTGTTGGGAGCCATCCCCGGTGCCAGCCTCGCCCTCTGAGGGCCCGACGCCCGTCGTCCTCGTCGACGCCCTGCGTCGCGAGATCGTCGAGGGCGCCCTCGTGCCGGGGACGCGCATCACCGAGGCGTCGGTCGCCCGCCGCCACGGGGTCTCGCGCGTCCCGGTGCGCGAGGCGCTGCGTGCGCTGGAGGCCGAGGGGTTCGTCGAGTCGACGCCTCACGTGGGCAGCCGGGTCGCGGCGATCCCGGTCGACGAGGCCGACGACCTCTTCGCCGTCCGCGAGGCCCTCGAGATCTCGACCGCGCGACGCGCCGCCCTGCGGGCGCGCGAGCTGTTCGGCGAGCCGCGCCCGCCCGAGGACTGGTGGCGCACGCGGCGCGTGCTCGGCCAGCTGCTCGACGACGGGGACGCCGCCGTCGAGGCCGGCGACCTCGACCGTCTCGTCGAGCTCAACGACCGGTTCCACGTGGGCGTGGCGCAGCTGAGCGGGAGCGCCACCCTGGCCACCCTGCTGCGCCAGCTGTCGAACAAGATCGAGTGGCTGTACGCCCTCGACACCTTCTCGCGAGGCAAGCGGCTCTGGCCCGACCACCGACGCATCCTCGCGGCGATCGACGCCGGCGACGAGGCCGGGGCCGCCGAGCTGATGGGCTGGCACGTGCGCGAGTCGCGCATCGGGTTCCTCGCCCGCACCGAGCCGGCCGACCGCGTGGCCGACCTGCGGGCCACGCCGCCCGCCCTGCCGCCGACCATCCCGACGCCGACCATCCCGGCGCCCACGATCTCGACGCCGGAGACCTCCACGCCGACCACCTCGACAGCGGCGGCGGCCCCTCCGGCCTGACCCGCGCCTCCTCGGCTCGTGGGCGGGTCGACTGCATCGACTGCACGTTCTCAGGCATCGGTCGGGGGATCTGCTTACTGTTCTCGGTCATGGACGAACCTCCCTCTCACATGCCCTGGCCTCTCCCACGCCTGACCGCCCGCGCGGTCGTCACAGACGGGGAGGGGCGACATGAATGACTGGGTCATGGTCGGCATCGGCCTCGTGCTCACCGTCGGCACCGGCTTCTTCGTCGCGTCCGAGTTCTCGCTGGTCAACCTCGACCGGAACGAGCTGGAGGCGCGGCGCGACCGGGGCGAGAAACGCCTCGGTCCCACGATCAAGGCGTTGCGCATCACCTCGACGCACCTCTCCGGTGCGCAGCTCGGCATCACGCTGACGACCCTGCTCACCGGGTACACCTTCGAGCCCGCCATCAGTTCGATGCTGAGCGGTCCGCTCGGCTCGCTCGGCGTGCCCGCCGCGGCCGTCCCGGTCGTCGGCAGCGTCGCGGGGATCGTGCTCGCGACCCTCTTCTCGATGGTCCTCGGCGAGCTCGTGCCGAAGAACTTCGCCCTCGCGCTGCCGCTCGCCACCGCGAAGTTCGTCGTGCCGTTCCAGGCCGCGTTCACCACGGTGTTCAAGCCGCTCATCCTGCTCTTCAACAACACCGCCAACGCGGCCATCCGCGCCATGGGCATCGAGCCCAAAGAAGAGCTGTCGGGTGCGCGCTCGGCCGAAGAGCTGAGTTCGCTCGTGCGCCGGTCGGCCCTCGAGGGCCAACTCGACCAGGACCACGCGACCCTGCTGGGCCGTACCCTGCGCTTCTCGCAGCACGACGCGTCCGAGGTGATGACGCCGCGCGTCCGCATGACGACCATCGCGTCGACCGGCTCGGCCGCCGACGTCGTCGAGGCCGCCCTCACCTCGGGCTTCTCGCGGTTCCCCGTGATCGGCGACGACAGCGACGACATCGTCGGGGTCGTGCACGTGAAGCACGCGTTCGCGGTCCCGCTCGCCGAGCGCGCCTCCGTCGTCGCGACCGCCCTCATGCAGGAGGCGCGCTTCGTGCCCGAGAGCATGGGCACCGACTCGCTGCTCGGCCTGCTGCGCCACGGCGGCCTGCAGATGGCCGTGGTGCGTGACGAGTTCGGCGGCACCGCCGGCCTCGTCACGCTCGAGGACGTCGTCGAAGAGCTCGTCGGCGAGCTCGAGGACGAGCACGACCGGGCCCGCGTGGGCATCGTGCGCCAGGCCGGCACCGTGCTCTTCGACGGTGCCCTCCGGCCCGACGAATTGGCCGACCGGGCGGGCATCCGCGTGCCCGACGACGGCGACTACGAGACGGTGGCCGGGTTCGTCATCGACCGGCTCGACCGCCTGCCCGAGGTGGGCGACGAGGTCGCCCTCGAGAGCGGCAGCGGCAGCCTGCGGGTCGAACGCGTCGCGAACGGACGCCTCGAACGCCTGCGTTTCGTCCCGGCCCCACCTGACGGCGGCCTCGACGCCGCCGCACCCACGACCGAGCACGACCGCGTGGTCGCCTCGCTGACCGAAGGGGTCGACCGATGAACGAGTACCTGCCCGGAATCGTCTGGCTGGTCGTGCTGCTGATCGTCAACGGATTCTTCGTCGGCGCCGAGTTCGCCGTCATCTCGGCACGCCGCTCGCAGATCGAGCCGCGTGCCGAGGCCGGCAGCAAGGCCGCGAAGAAGACCCTGTGGGCGATGGAACACGCGACGCTCATGCTGGCCACCAGCCAGTTGGGCATCACCGTCTGCTCGCTGGTCATCTTGAACGTCTCGGAGCCGGCGATCCACCACCTGCTCGAGATCCCGCTCGGTCTCACCAGCCTCTCGGCCGAGGCGATCGGCGTCGTCGCGTTCGTCGTGGCGCTCGTGCTCGTCACGTTCTTGCACGTGGTCGTCGGCGAGATGATCCCGAAGAACCTGTCGTTCTCGGTGCCCGACCGGGCGGCGCTCATCCTGGCGCCCCCGCTCGTCTTCGTGGCGACGGTGTTCAAGCCGGTCATCTGGTCGCTCAACGCGATCGCCAACGGCGTGCTGAGGCTCTTCCGGGTCGAGCCGAAGGACGAGGCGACGAGCTCGTACACGCTCGACGAGGTCGCCACGATCGTCCAGCAGTCGACCCGCGAGGGCACGCTGACGGACTCGTCGGGCACCCTGTCGGCGGCGTTCGAGTTCACCACCCGCAAGGTGCGCGACGTCGAGGTGCCCCTCGACGAGATGGTGCACCTGGCGCCGGGGTCGACTCCGTCCGACGTGCAGCGCGCCGTGGCGGCCCGGGGGTACTCGCGGTACGTGCTCACCGACGGAGACGGTCAGCCCACGGGCTACCTGCACCTCAAGGACGTCATGGACCTCACCGGCGACGGGGCCTTCGAGGCACCCGTGCCCGAGAAGCGCATCCGCCGCCTGGGTGCCGTCGGCCGCGACACCGACCTCGAGGACGCCCTGGCCTCGATGCGCCGGGTCGGCGCGCACGTCGCCCGCTCCGTCTCGCCCGAGGGCGTCACCACCGGCGTGCTCTTCTTGGAGGACATCATCGAAGAACTCGTCGGCGAGGTCGACGACGTCACGGCGGTCTGACGGGTCGAGGGACGGTCGGCCGTGCCCGCTCGGTCGGCCGTGCCCGCTCGGTCGCCCGTGCCCGCTCGGTCGGCCGCGCCCGCCCGCTCAGGCGACGGGGCGCTGGCCGGGCAGGGCGTGCAGGTCCTCGGCGGCGAGTTCGGCGGCGATGGGGTCGCCCGCCTCGGTCGCCTCGCGCAGGGCGGCGAACGAGTCGGCCATCGAGTCCCACTGCAGCACCTGCACGATGTTCGGCACGCGCAGTTTGTAGGCGAGGCCGTCGGTGACGTCGGTGCAGACCTTGACCAGTGACGGATTGCCGCAGTGGTCGACGTAGGTCGAGAACAGCGCGATGGCGTGGGCGTTCAACGCCGGGGCGTCTTCACGGTCGAGGTCGCCGAGGCAGACGTCGATGGCCCGCACGATCTCTCGCTTGACGGCGTCCGGCAGGTTCGGGACGGCCAGCCGGACGGCGCCGCCGAAGAGCACGCCCAGGGTCTGGACCGCCTGGACGGCCTCTTCGGCCTTCGGCGTCGCGACCTTCGTGTAGCGGTTCGGCGCCATCTCGACGAGGCCGGCGCGCACGAGGTCGCCGAGTGCCTCGCGGATCGGGGTGCGCGACACCTGCAGCCAGGCGATCAGCTCGTCGTCGTGCAGGCGTTCGCCCGGTTCGAGCGTGCCGTCGATGATCGCGTCACGGATGCGGCTGCGGACCGTGTCGCGCAGCAGCTGTCGTTCGGCGGCAGGGGGAGTGACGGGAATCGGCATGCGGCCTCCTAGATCCTCACGGGCGTGTGCCCGGCCAGCATCCTAATACGGAAACGTCACATTTTGCCCGATGGGCAGCGAAGTCGACATGTCAATGTCAGGTCACGACATCCCCGGCGACGACGACGAAGCCCCGCCCCTCGGAGGGAGGGGCGGGGCTTCTCGATCGGGTCGGTGTCGTCAGTTCGTCGCCGCGGCGGGGGCCGCTGCCGGCACGTGCTGCGAGTGGACCTCGACGCCGTGCGAGTCGCGCAGGGTCGTCAGGGTCTGCTCGATCTCGTCGTCGCGCTGCTCGGTCGTCCATCCGAGCGAGCGGGCCATGACGTCCGCGATCTCGGTGAGCAACTCGATAGTGACGCCCCCGACGAACGCGAGGTTCGTGCGGCGCAGGACGACGTCGGCCAGGTGGACGGCGTCCTCGTGCTCGGCGAAGTAGGCGATCTCGGCCGTGGTCAGCGTCGAGTCGGCCTCGAGGGCCTGCGACGGCTGGTCGAGCAGCACCTCGATGACGTCGGAGGCGCGGGTGCCGTAGCGGGTGAGCAGACGGTCGACCTGGTCACGGTCGAGCCCGTCGGCGTGGGCCGCGACCCAGGTGGTGCGGGCGCCCTCGGTGGTGGGGAAGCCCTTGCCGCCGCCGATCGCCATGCCGGTGGTGTCGACCGTGCGCTTCACGCCGAGCTTCGTCGTCGCCTCGGTCGAGAGGTGCGCCGACAGGGCACGGAAGGTGGTCCACTTGCCGCCGACCAGGCTGAGGACGGCCGTGCCGGGCAGCTCGGCGACCTCGGTCTCGACGATGCGGTAGTCGCGCGACACGAAGCCCGCGGCGAGGTCGTCGTGCTTGGGCAGGGGGCGGACGCCCGAGTAGCGGTAGACGATGTGGTCGCGGTTGAGCTCGATGTCGGGGTAGACGTGCTTCACCAGGTCGAAGAAGTAGTCGACCTCTTCTTCGGTGCAGACGGCCGGCTCGGCCATGTCGGCCTCGAGGTCGGTCGTGCCGATGAGCACGCGACCCTTGAGCGGGTAGATCAGGACGATGCGGCCGTCGTTGTTCTCGAAGAAGATCTCGCGACCGTTCGTGGCCTCGAGCAACTCGGGGCTGTCGACGACGATGTGCGACCCCTTGGTGCCGCCCATGTACTGCGACTCGGCGCCGAAGGCCTTGTTGGTGAGGTCGGTCCAGGGGCCCGACGCGTTGATGACGACGTCGGCCTTCACCGTGAACTCGGTCCCGCTGACGACGTCGCGCAGGGTCACGCCGCCGTCGGCGGTCCCGACGGCCTCGAGGTAGTTGGCGCTGCGGGCGTTGTCGCCGGCGGCCAGGCCGTCCTTCAGCACGTCGAGCGCGAGGCGTTCGGGCTCGTGCACCGACGCGTCGTAGTAGGTGCCCGTGTACTTGAGGGCCTTGTTGAGGTGCGGCATCTCGGCCAGCGCCTTCTTGCGCCCGAGGAACTTGTGACGGGGCACCGAGCCGCCGTCACGCGAGAACGAGTCGTACATGGTCATGCCGACCTTGATCAGCAGTGCGCCGCGCTCCTTCGTGGAGCGCTGCTTGTGCGTCAGCATGCGCAAGGGGGCGTTCATGATGCCGCTGAACGTCGAGAAGATCGGCATCGTGGTCTGCAGCGGCTTGACGTAGTGCGGGGCGATCTTCAGCAGGCCGTTGCGCTCTTCGACGCTCTCGCGGACGAGGCGGAACTCGCCGTTCTCGAGGTAGCGGATGCCGCCGTGGATCATGTGGGACGACGCGGCGGACGCGCCGGATGCGTAGTCGGCCCGTTCGACGAGCACGACGTCGACGCCCTGGAGGGCGAGGTCGCGGAAGGTCGCGATGCCGTTGATGCCACCGCCGACGACGAGCACCTGTGCCGTCGGGCGGTCGACGATGCGCTGCACGTTGGGACGGATCGAGTCTGTCTTCTTCGACATGGTCACTGCTTCTTTCGAGATGCGATGTCAGGTGGTGGTGACCGACTCGTCCTGCGGGCCGGTAGATTCATCGTCGTCCCGATGCACACAAGGTGCAACGTATCTGCACGAACGTGCAAGGAGGTCCCGTTGGTCGCTGGCGACACGTCCGAACGCACGCAGGAGGCCCTGCGCGCCGCGCACCTCTACTACATGCAGGACCTCACGATGGAGGCGATCGCGCACGAACTGCAGACGTCCCGCTCGTCGGTGTCGCGCCTCCTGAAGGCGGCACGCGAGACGGGCCTCGTCGACATCCAGATCAAGTCCCCGCTCGACCAGCCGACGGCCGTGGGCGACGGGCTGCACCGGCGGTTCGGCGTGGTCGCGCACGTGGTCCCGGTGCCCGACCAGACCAGCGACGTCGACCGGCTCGACCGGGTCGCGCTGTCGGCTGCACGAACGCTCACCCAGTACGTCGACTCGAACATGGTCGTCGGCGTCGCCTGGGGCTCCACCGTCAGTGCGGTCAGCCGGTACCTGGTGCCCAAGACCACGCACAACACCGTCTTCGTCCAGCTCAACGGTGCGGCGAACACCCGCACCACCGGCATCGAGTACGCCAGCGAGATCCTGCGTCGGTTCGGCCACGCGTACGGCGCCCTGATCCAGCAGTTCCCCGTGCCCGCGTTCTTCGACGACCCCGCCACCAAGAGCGCCCTGTGGCGGGAGCGCAGCACCCGACGCGTCCTCTCGCTGCAGGGCGCCATGGACCTCGTCGTCTTCGGCGTCGGCTCGCGCGAGGCACACGTGCCGAGCCACGTCTACTCGGGTGGTTACCTTGAGCAGAGCGACCACGACAGCCTGGCCCACGACCACGTGGTGGGCGACGTCGCGACCGTGTTCTTCCGCGAGGACGGCTCGTCGGCCGACATCGAGCTCAACCGGCGCGCCACCGGGCCCGACCTGGCGACCATCCGACGCACGCCGCGTCGCGTCTGCGTCGTCGCGGGGGAGGCCAAGGTGGTCAGCGTCCGCGGTGCGCTCGCCGCGGGCCTGGTCACCGACCTCATCCTCGACGAGGGGACCGCCAGGGCGCTCCTGGCCAGCTGAGCGGGAGGGGCCGCGGTCCGGAGGCGCGGGTGGGGTACACCGAGCCAGCCACGACCCAGCCCGCCCGCGTAGACGGGAGGCGTCGTACACCGGGCCCCGACCGGCCCCGAGAGGAGCATCACCATGGCAAGCACCGAACTCACCGGACGCCGCGTTCTCGCGATCGTCACCAACTACGGCGTCGAGCAGGACGAGCTCGTCGTCCCCGTCGCGAAGCTGCGCGAGCAGGGCGCCACCGTCGTCGTCGCCGGCGTCTCCACCGAGCCGATCCAGACGCTCGTCGGCGACAAGGACCCGGGGCAGACCGTCCGCCCCGACACGACCATCGCCGAGGTCGACGCCGCCGACCACGACCTCCTGCTCGTTCCCGGCGGCACCATCAACGCGGACACCCTCCGCACCGAGAGCGACGCCGTCGACCTGGTGAAGGCCTTCGCCACGGCGGGCAAGCCGATCGCGGCGATCTGCCACGGCCCGTGGGCGCTCATCGAGGCCGGCCTCGTGACGGGCAAGGAGCTCACCTCCTATGCGTCGCTGCAGACCGACGTCCGCAACGCTGGCGGCAGCTGGGTCGACCGTTCGGTGGTGACCGACGTCGAGCAGGGCTTCACGCTCGTCACGTCGCGTGACCCCGGCGACCTCGACGACTTCGTCCGCGAGACCTCGTCGGCGCTGGCCGCCACGGCCTGATCCGTCGTCTCCGTCGCGGCGGGGTCCGTCGTCCCACCCCGGGGCGACGGACCCCTCCGTGGGTCTTTAATGGGACGTCGGGCCATCGTCGGTCCGTCACCCGGCGCTCCGGCGCCCACCGGTCGAGAGAGAGGCGCGATGAAGTTCGGCAAGACGCGCGGGGCCCCCTCCGAGCCGGCGACGCCCGATCCCGCCGCCCTCGAGCGCGCCGTCGCAGAAGGGGTGCTCATCTCGCGGGCGGCCGCCGTCGTCTCGGTGGCCAACTCGATCGTCATCCGTGCCCTCCGCGACGACGAGCACTTCGACCACGAGCGCACCCGCGAGGCCGTGCGCACCATCCTCGGTCGCCTCGCGGCGGAACAACGCGAGCAGAACGAACGGATCGGCGGCGAACGGGCGAAGGCCCTCAAGGCCAAGGGCCGGTCGCGACACCAGCACGACTACCGGCGCGGGGACGACGACACCCTCTGGTTCCGGGAGAAGACCTACACGGCCGTGGCCCACCGGCTGGACGAGCTGCAGTCCGACGACGACTTCGTGGGCGACATCGTCGCGGCGGCGGTCGACCGGGCCTGGGGCGACGTCGGGGCCGCGATCGTGACGAAGGTGTCGGCCGTCGAGGCGGTCGACCCGGCGTATCCCGTCGAACGCGACCAGCGCCTCCGTGATCTCGTCGACGTGGACCTCGCGCGGTTGCTCGCCCAGCCGCCGCCGGGGTCGGACGGTCCCCGCGCGGTCTGACGGACGCGCCGTCCGGCGGCCCCCGACCTGGGGCTGTCCCGCCCGGTACCCGGGCGAGAGCATGGAGGGACACCGCTCGGCCCTCACCACGCGGAGCCCTCGTCGATCAGGCCACCGCTGTGGGAGGAACCCGGCATGAACCGTTTCGTCAGCCCGCTCGTGCGCGGGATGATCCGCCAGCGCAACCGCTGGTTCGACCGACGCCTGGGGTTGCCCAGGCCCGAGAGCGTCGCCCGGACGCACGCTCCCGGCGTCAGCCCCGATCGCGTGCTGCTGTTCGGCAGCGGGCCCGCCGTCGGGTGGGGCGTCCGCAGCCACGACCTGGGGCTCGCGGGTCACCTCGCGCGGGCCGTCTCGCAGGCCACGGGTCGCGGGGTCGACGTCGACGTCGTGGCCGACCCCTCGATGGGGACGGTGTCCGCCCGCCGGGTGCTCGGACACCGTGACCTCACGCGCTACGACGCCGTGGTCGTGGTGACGGGCATCAACGACGCCCTCGCCATGACCGACGTCACGAAGTGGCGGCGCGCGTTCGTCGACCTGCTCGTGCACATCGAGACCGAGACCGGGGGCGCGAGCAGTCCCGTGCTCGTCACGGGCGTCCAGTCGCCCAGCGAGGTGACGGTGTTCCGCATCGCCGGCGGGGGCCTCGTCGACCGACACGCGGCCGAGCTGAACGAGACCATCCGGGACGTCTGCTCGACCCACCCCCGGGTGCACGTGCTCATGCCTCCGTCGCCGCTCTCGGGCCACGACGACCGGGACAAGCTCATCGCCAAGTACGCCCGCTGGGGCGAGGCGCAGGCCGAGATGCTCGCGCCCATGCTCGACGCGCAGATGTCCGCCGGCGGCGGCGTGGCCCGGGCGCGCCGGCACGCCCCTCAGGCCGAGGTCGACCGCGTGGAGGCGATCAGGGCCCTGGGCCTCCTCGACACCGACCCCGAAGAACGCTTCGACGACATCGTCGAACGGGCGCGGACCCTGCTCGGCGCGAGCGGGGCCGCGTTCTCCCTCGTCACCGCCGACCGACACTGGAACAAGGCCCTCGCCGGGGGCGGCGACCGCGAGCTGCCCATGGCGCTCTCGTTCTGCGCCCACACGGTCGCCGGCGGCCAGCCGTTCATCGTCGAGGACGCCTGGGCCGACGAACGGTTCGGCGTCGAGGCGCCGGCGCGGTTCTACGCCGGCTACCCGGTCGAGAGCCCCGAGGGCGTCCGCATCGGAGCGCTCTGCGTCGCCGACCCCGAGCCCCGCACGGTCGAGAGCGTCGACCTCGTCATGCTGCGCGAGCTCGCCCTCAGCGTGCAGCGCGAGCTCGCGAGGCAGGCCGTCGCGCGGGCCTGAGAGCAGATGTACAGAAAGATGTACACGATGAGGGGCTCCGCGCTAGCATCGTCTCCATGGAGACCTCCATCCGAAGCGCCGACGTCCTCGCCGTGGCTGATGCCCGCAGCGGCTTCAGCCGCCTCATGAGGGACTTCCGGCTCGACCCCGACCGTCCGGCCGTTGCCGTGGGGCCGCACCGCCGCCCCGAGGTCGTCATCGTGCCGTGGAGCCGTTTCGTCGAGATGTCCGAGCGTCCTCCGTCTGGTCGAGAGGGCGTTTCGCTGCTGGACGAGGATCACCTCGCGTGCCGGTCTCGTCCGGCGCCTCGCGGGCCTGAGCCACATCGACGCCGTCAGCGTCTTCGGGTCGGTCGCTCGCGGGACCGAGACCGACGACAGTGACATCGACCTCCTGGTCGATCCGGGGGCCGAGGCGACCTACTTCGACTTCGCGCAGTTCGAGATCGACATGGAAGCCGTGTTCCAGCGTCCGGTCGACGTCGTGTCCCGGCGGGGGCTCGACCCCGAGGCCGACCGCGAGATCCTGACACAAGCGGTGCCCGTGTGAACCCCTCTCCGGACCGCGCCGAACGTTGGCTGGTCGACCTCGACGCGACCCTGGCGGCCTCGGCCGAGCTCGTGTCCCGTGGTCGCGAGGCGTTCGACGGCGACCCTGCGCTTCCGTTGGCGTTCGAGGCGCTGGCCAACCGGGCCGGTGACCTGAGCAAGCGCTTGGTCGCGTACGACGGCACGAGGTTCCACGAGGTCGAGTTCTCACTCGCCGCCAAGAATCGCGACTTCGTCGTCCATCACTACGATCGCCTCGACCGTGAGACCCTCTGGCAGACCGTGACCCGGAGCTTTCCCCTCCTGCACTCCCTCGTGCAGCGTCACCGACGCGACGGATGAGCGCCGAACCCCTGGTCACGCCCGACGGCCGGTACCTCGTGGTCCGCGGCCGGCTGTGGCGCCGGACCGATCCTCGCCTCGACGAGGCGACCCGCGCCTCCTTGGTCCACGACCTGATGGAGGCGCGACGCGCGAAGAAGACGGCGCTGGCCGCCGACGACGCTGCCGCCGTCGAGGACGCGCGGGCCCGGGTCGACGCCGCGAAGACGTTGCTTGGTGAACGCGGCCCGGTGTGGTGCGACGACGACGCCCCCGACGAGACCCGCCGCATGGCACGGAACACGCGGTACGCGGATTGGTTCGCCACGGTCGGGCCCGACGCCGCCACGAACTGACCATCTCGCCATGAGGCGCACTCCGCCACGAAGTGGACACCGCACCAGGCGAAAACGCGGTGCCGTGTCCACTTCGTGGTGCGGTGTGATGCGGTGGCGAGCGGGCGGCCCGCCTCAGGCGCTGCTAGCGGCCCTGGCGCTTCTTGAACGGCTTGGGCTGGCCCTTGACGGCGGGCGTACGGCCCTTGCCCTTCGACGCCTTGGCCTTGCCGCCGGCCGGCGGGGGTGGCGGCGGGGTCGGGGTGGAAGGACTCGCCAGTTCGTCCTCGGCGACGACCACCGCCGCCTTGCCGGCCTTGGTCAACCGGTAGGGCGTGACGTCGCGGTCGAACAGCTTCGCACCGAACTCGAGCTCGAGGGCCTCGATCGACGACTCGAGCTTCTGCCGCGAGATGCCGAGCTTGTCGGCCGCCACCGGGAAGTGCAGCACGTCGGCCGCGACCAGGAAGTGTCTCAGGTGGCTGGTCTTCACGCCGTGGCGACCGAACCGGCGGAGGAGCCGCCGACCGAGTCCGCGCGGATGCCCAGGCCGTCGAGGGCCTTCTGGAAGATCGTCAGACCGCTCATGCCCGGGAGGTTCGAGATGTTCTGATCGAGCTTGACGGCGGCCTTGCGGCCCTCTTCGCCGCTCATCAGCTGGCCGAAGACGAACTTGACGTCGTCGACCTCCATGATGGACGAGCCGACCGGGGCCCAGACCTTCGACAGCAGGAAGCGCGTCAGCTTCTGCGCCTTCTTGCTCGCGAGCAGACGCTCACGGGCCTGCGAGACGTAGAACGCGACGTGGCGGGCCTCTTGCTTGGCGATGCGCTTCAGCAACTCGGCGAGGACCGGGTCCTGTTCGAGCTCGGCCATGCGCTTGTACGCCGACACGGCCGAGTACTCGTTGGCCGCGCCCCACGACATGTGGACGGCGACGAAGTCCGAGCCCACGATCTTGCCGAGCAGGCCCTGCTTGACCGGGTCGAGGCGCTCACGCCAGCCGAGCTTGAGCCGGTTCGCGCGGAGCTGGTCGTAGTCGACCGTGATGCCGTGGACCTCGAGGATCGCGGCGAGGGCCTCGCCGTGCCAGAACTCCTCGCGGTTCCACATCGTCATGAACGTGGTCATCTCGTTCTCTTTGTGAGAAGGAGTCGTGAGGAGGTCACGGGTGTAGCAGACCGTGTGGTACTCGACGTCGGCCATGTAGCGCAGCGTCCGCAGCGAGTCGGCCGAGAGCGGGTTCTTCCGGAAGTGGTCGAGGTCGAGGTCGTCCCAGCTCAGGCGTTCGGAGGTCGCGGCGAACTTGTCGATGTCGAAGGCCATGTGATGTCAGGAGGCGCGGGCTCAGGCCCTGCCTCCGTCTCCTTTCGCTGTGGTGCTGCTGGTGCCGCTCGTGGTGCTGGTGCCGCTTCTGCCGTGGGGGCCGCTGCGAGTCCAATCGCGGATGCTCCATCTTCTTCGGAGCGCCTCGCGTGCCAGATTGCTGTCGGGGTTGACCGCGTTCGGGTGGCCGACCATCTCGAGCCAGGCGAGGTCGGCGAACGAGTCACCATAACCGTACGACCCCGAGAGATCGATGTCGTTCGCCTGGGCGTACTGGCGCAGCCAGGCGGCACGGGCCTCGTCGACCAGCGGAGGCTGTGCGAGGTAACCCGTGTAGACGCCGCTGCGCTGGTGCATCGTGCTGGCGACGACGTCGTCGAAGAGGTGTGCCAGGGGAGTCGTCAGGGTGTCGATCGAGCCCGTGACCAGTACCGTGCGGTGCCCGGCGGCACGGTGCTCGGCCAGTCGGGCGAGCGCGTCGGGGAGGGTGTGGCGCAGGACCGTGTCGGCGTAGCCGCGTGACCGGACCACTCCCGAGAGCCGCGCGACGGGCATGCCCTCGTACCGTCGGGAGAACGTGCGGATGAACTCGCCGCGGTCGCGACCCTCGGCCCGGAGGTAGCGCGGCAGCGAGGTGAGCAGGCTGGCGACCTCGCCGGGCCAGGCGGCCTTGCGGAACCCGGCCGAGCGCACCCAGAGGTACTGCTCGACGATGTTGCTGTCGAGCACCGTGCCCTCGAGGTCGAACACGGCCACGACGTCGTCGCGCGGCGGCAGGGCCCGCGTGTCGGCGACGGCGGCCGACGCGGCGGGTCGCACCGAGAACGCCCGGGTCATCGAGGTGATGGACGGGAAGTGCACTTCTTGGAAGTAGGCCTCCCAGTCGACGTCGGTCACGTCGAAGCCGATGTCCGCGGGCGAGCCCGCGGGGAGTCCGGCGTGCAGGGCCCGGGTGCGTCGGTCGTCGAAGATGATCTCGGACTGCACGTAGTGGCGGTAGAGGTCGGTGAGGCTCTGCAGCGACTCGAGGTCGGCCCGCCGCGTCTGGACCCCGGCCAGCGCCGTCCGGGTGCGCAGCGTGCTCGGCAGTCGCGTGAGCACGGCCTCGCGGACGTCGTTGACACGGTTCGCGGTGCGGATGGCGCCCTCGACCTTGCGCACGCCTGGGAAGTTCCAGTGCGGCGCCTCGATCGACGAGTGCTCGTCGCGGGGCAGCGGGTTGGCCGTGAAGAACGCCTTGAGGTTCTCGAACATGCGCAGGATCGAGAACGGGTTGCTGCCGCCCGAGCTGGCGTGGAAGTACTGGGGGCTGCCGGCCTCGACCGGGTTCGCCGCGACGGTGAGGATGACGTTGACGACGTAGTCGACCGGGATCACGTCGAGCACGCTGTCGGGCACGCCGGGGAACTCGGGCAGCAGCCCGCGGGCGTACGACATGATCAGCGGGTCGGCGACCTTGAAGCCGTCGATCCAGCCGGGGTAGGGGTGCCGGTGGGCGCTCTCGACGATCGCCGGTCGGACGACCGACAGGCGGTGCCCGGCCTCGGCCCAGAGCTCTTCGGCGGCGCGCTCGGCGAAGGCCTTGGTCAGCGTGTAGACGTCGGTCCAGCCGAGCGTCTCGGCCCGGGTGCGTCCGTAGTCGACGAGACGGGCCTTGACCCAGGCGACGCGGGCGTCTTCTGCGGCCGTGGCGACCGCCTGCGGACCGGTCTTGCCGTGCGCCGCACGACCCTGGGCGAGGAAGGTGCGAAGCGTCTCGGGCTGGCGGGAGGCGGCCTCGACCCGGGCGCGGGCGTCGGCGGCGGCGGCGCGCTCGACACGCCAGTCGACGGTGTGGCCGAGCGACGCCTCGGGGAACACGCCCTTGCGGATGCCGCCGACGTAGGCGGTCGACACGTGCACGACGTGCGGGTCGGTGCCCGTCTTCCGCAGGGCCTCGTAGAGCCCGACCGCCCCGCCGACGTTGGTCTCGAAGGCCTGGTCGATCGGCGGGTCGAACGACACCGTGGACGCGCTGTGGATGACGACGTCGAGGTCGTCGGGCAGGTCGGGCAGGTCGCCCAGACCGCTCTCGATCACCCGGAGCCGCTCGGCGAGGGCCTTCTCGACGCCCTCGGCCCCGACGGCCTCGCGCCACGAGGCGAAGACCGGCTTCTTCAGCAGGTGCCGCAGACGCCCCTCGGCCGAGGTGCCGGCCTTCGGTCGGATGAGGAGCGTGACCGTCGTGCCGGGGTGCGACGAGAGCAGACGCTCGAGGATCGCCTGGCCGACGAAGCCGGTGCCGCCGGTGAGCAGGACGTGCGAGCCGCCGAGGTCGACTCGGGTGGCGCCCGGGGTCTGGTCGGGCAGCGCGAGGCCGGGGGTGGAGCTCATGCGGTCAGCTTTCTGGTCACGGCCGCCCCGACGGAGGCGTCCAGGCCCGGCAGGTCGGCGACCTGCGCGCCCACGCGGTCGGCGCGCAGGTGGCCCTCGGCCCCGCCGAAGACGGTGGCGTCGAAGAAGGTGCGCTCGGAGTCGGCGCGCTCGACGGCGCCGATCGGCCAGACGGCCGTCAGCAAGGAGGCGCGGGTCATCTTCACCGACCGGCGCGAGTCGCGCAGGCGCCAGTCGGCCTCGCTCGCGAAGAACTGCTCGTGACGACCCTTCACGACCCTCACACGGTCGATCACGGTGGTCAGCGTGGGGTGTGCCGCGAGCTCGTCGAGGCGGTCGTATGCCTCTCGGAGCACCCATTCGTCGACGGCCCCCGTCGTCGTGTGCACGGCGACGATGGGGGACCCGACGGTGATGGCCTGGAGGGCCCGGGTGATCGGGCCACGGCGCTCGACGGCCTCGGAGGCGGCGTGACGCTTGGGCCCCTCGGTCACGTCGCGGTTGCGGGGCTCGCCGTGGGCCTCGAGGACGGCGTCGAGGGCGTCGGCCAGCCAGAACTTCTCGAACGCCCACGTCACGAGGAACGCGGTGACCCTCGTGTCCTTGTGGGTGGCCGTCACCAGGAGGTTGCGCAGGTTCTCCATCGTGGCGCTCTCGAGACGTCCGAGATGGCGGACGAGGCGCAGGGCGTCGGGGCCCAGGGGGCGGTCGGCGAAGCCGGACAGGTCGAGGTCGGGGCGCCAGTTGCCCTGGGCCGTCTTGGTGAACTCGCGGATGTCGAAGTCGGGGTCGGCGCGCGGGGCATCTCTGGTCGTCATGACAGGGGGTCCTCCGGGGCAGAAGTGGACGAGGCGAGAAGGGCCTCGAACGTGTCTCGATGCGCGCAGTCTGCTCTCAGCACCGTATCGTAAGCGGCATGGCTGTAGCGCTCGTCACCGGGGGCACGTCCGGCATCGGAGCCGAATTCGCCCGCCAACTCTCCATGCGCGGCTGGGACATCGTCCTGGTCGCTCGTGACCTCACCCGACTCGACGAGACGGCGACCGCCCTGCGCGCGCTCGGCCGTGACGTCGAGGTGCTCGCGGCCGACCTCGGCGACCGTCGCGACGTCGACCGGGTGGCCGAACGGCTGGCCGACCCGACCCGCCCCGTCGACCTGCTGGTGAACAATGCCGGTTTCGGCATGCACACCCCGCTGACCTCCACCGACGTCGCCGCGCACGACCTCGCGTTCGAGGTCATGTGCCGGGCCGTGCTCGTGCTCTCGGGTGCGGCGGCGAGGTCCATGCGCGAGCGCGGCCGCGGTCGCATCGTCAACGTGTCGAGCACCGCGGGGCTGATGGCCATGGGCAGCTACTCGGCGATCAAGGCGTGGGTGACCTCGTACAGCGAGGGTCTCTCGGTCGAGCTCAAGGGCACCGGCGTGGGCGTCACGGCCCTCCTGCCGGGCTGGGTGCGGACGGAGTTCCATCAGCGTGCCGGCATAAAGTCGTCGTCCATACCCAACGCCCTGTGGCTCAGCACCGAACAACTCGTGGTCGCCTGTCTGCGCGACGTCGACAAAGGCAAGGTGATCTCCATGCCCACGCTTCGGTACAAGGTGCTGATGGGATTGGTCCGGCACGCCCCCAAGGGCGCCGTCCGGGCCGCGTCCGGCGCGATCTCGTCGAGCCGCCGCAAGCCGGTGGGGCAGTGAGCGTGAAGGACGACGGGGAACGACGCCGCGAACACGCCCGCCTCGACGCCGTGGCCCAGCGGGTCGACGACGTCAGGGCCGACGTCGCCCAGCGAGCCGGGGACGTCGCCCAGCGGGCCGGTGGCGTCGCCCAGCGTGCCGGTGACGTCGCGAGCGACGTCCGCGACCGCTTCAGCTCGCGGCGACACGCGATGGCCCGCTACGTCGCGCAGCGCATGGTGCTCAAGCCGACGATCTGGTCGATCACCGACGTGACGGTCATCGACCGCGACCGGGTCGAGGGCCTCACCGGGGGCTTCATCGTCGTCGCGAACCACTCGAGCCACCTGGACGCGCCGCTCATCCTCGGTGCCCTGCCGCGCAAGCTCGCGCGCTACCTGGCCACGGGCGCCGCGGCCGACTACTTCTTCGACGTGCCCTGGCGGCGTCAGCTGACCGAACTGTTCTTCAACGCGTTCCCGGTGCAGCGGGGCTCGGGGACCCCGGCCTCCGCGGTCGACGCGACCCGCGCCTCCTCGTCCGGTGCGTCGGCGGGGTCGACTCCGCAGAGCTCGGCCCGCCGACGCGCCGCGGCCAAGGCGGCCGCCCGGGGGCGTCAGGGGCAGCCCACGGTCAGTGCTCGATCGCTGCTGCAGCGCGGCTACCCCGTGCTGGTGTTCCCCGAGGGCACCCGCTCGAAGGACGGCACCGTCGCCGCCTTCAAGCCCGGCGCCGCCGCCCTCGCCTCGGCCTGCGGCGTGCCGGTCGTGCCGCTCGCCCTGATCGGGGCCAACATCGCCCAACCGCGCGGCCGCAGCTGGCCCCGGCCCGGCCGACTGCCCGTCGGAGTCGCGTTCGGCGACCCGATGCGGCCCCACGACGGCGAGTCCGTCACCGACTTCTCGACGCGCGTGCGCACCGAGATCCTGCGTCTGAAGGACGCCAACACCGCCCGCATCCTGGGCCCGTCAGACCCGCTCGAAGGAGAACGCCCGTGACCGACGTCCAACAGAAGAAGAGTCCTGCCGTCGACGGCGTCAAGCACATGAAGTGGTGGGGCTGGGGCGTCGAGGGCGTCGCCTTCCACCACGACGACAAGCCCGCCTTCGCCCCCTTCGTCAAGAAGATCGTGGGCGTCGAGTTGTCCCAGGGGCACGACACCGGCCTCTCGTTCGACGACCTCGACGTCCCCTCGTCCCGGGTCGGCACCGAGGTGCTCGACTCGCTCGTGCAGATCGTGGGCGACGGCCAGGTCGTCACCGACGACCACGACCGGGTCGTCCACACCTACGGCAAGAGCATCCGCGACCTGATCCGCATCCGCGCCGGACGTCTCGACCGGGTGCCCGACGTCGTCGTGTACCCGGCCGACGAGGACGAGATCCAGCGCATCGTCGACCTGGCCGTCGCGAGCGACCTCGTCCTCATCCCCTTCGGCGGCGGCAGCAACATCGTCGGCAGCCTCGAACCGCTGCCCGCGGAGGAGCGCACGATCGTCTCGCTCGACATGGGCCGGCTCGACAAGGTGCTCGACATCGACGAGGACGGCGGACTGGCGCGCATCCAGGCCGGCGGTCAGGGCCCCGACCTCGAGGAGCAGCTCAACGCCCGCGGTTGGACCCTCGGTCACTTCCCGGACAGCTTCACCCACTCGACCATGGGCGGCTGGGTCGCCACCCGCTCGTCGGGCATGCAGAGCGACAAGTACGGCGACATCGCCGACATCACCAAGGGGCTGCGGGTCGTGCGCCCCGGCGGCGTGCTGTCGATCCGCGCCGTGCCGAGCGCGTCGACGGGTCCGTCGCTGCGCGAGATGATCATCGGCAGCGAAGGACGTCTCGGCGTCATCACCGAGGTCACCGCCCAGGTGCACCGCCTGCCCGAGAAGCGCGAGATCCTCGCCTACCTGTTCCCGTCGTGGCACGACGGCCTCGCCGCCATGCAGGCCATCGCCGAGAGCGACGTGAGCCCGTCGGTCACCCGCGTCAGCGACGCACACGAGACCGCCTTCTCGTTCGCCACGTCGAAGCCGGGCAAGGGCATCTCGCAGAAGGTCACCGACCTGCTGCCGACCATCCTGAAGGCCAAGGGCTGGGACGTCGACGCGATGTGCCTGTCGTTCATCGGCTACGAGGGCAGCCCCGAGCACGTCGCCCACACCCAGAAGGCCGTCGCCAAGATCGTCAAGGCGAACAAGGGCATGAGCGTCGGCAAGGGGCCGGGCAAGCTCTACGACCAGAAGAAGTTCGACACGCCCTACCTGCGCGACTTCTTCATGGACCACGGAGGCGCGGCGGACGTCTCCGAGACCGCCGCCCCCTGGTCGAAGCTGCGCCTCGTGTCGTCGCGCGTCTACGCCGCGGCGAACCAGGCCTTCGACAGCATCGGCAAGCAGGGCTGGATCATGGGCCACCTGTCGCACTCGTACCACTCGGGCGCGTGCCTGTACTTCACCTTCGCCTTCGAGCACGGTGACGACGCCGAGGCCGAGTACGACGTGGTCAAGCACGCCATCCAGCAGGCGTTCATCGACACCGGGGCGACCGTCTCGCACCACCACGGCGTCGGGCTCGAGCACCAGCCGTGGCTCGCACAGGACGTCTCGCCCGAGGGCGTGGCCGTCATGCAGGGGCTGTTCGACTCGGCCGACCCGGGGCGCGTGTTCAACCCCGGGAAGGTGACGGGCGCGTAGTCCCGCGCTGCGCCTCCTGCGCTGTCGCCGCGCCGCCGCCGCCGCGCCGCTGCCGCACCCCGCCACGAGATGGTCACAGCACCCCGATTAATCCGGGTGCTGTGACCATTTCTCGGTGTTGTGCGACAGTGCGCGTCTCGCACACAGCGATGGCTGCGTGGAGGCCGTCCACAAGGAGGCGCAGCTCGGCTCTCGAGGGTGGGCTGCGGGGACACTCTCGGGTGCGTGACCGACGCGCTTCCACCCCTCGTCTTCGCCGCCACCTACGGTTCTCAGACCAGGCACGGCACCGTCCTGCGACGTGACGCGAGTCGCGGCCTTCTGCATCGGGTGCACCCCGGGGCCTACGTCGACGCGGCCGACTGGGCGTGTCTCGACGGACGTCGACGGCACGTCCTGACGACGAGAGCGGTCATGGCAGGCCTGTCGCCTCGGGTCGTCGTGTCGCACGGCTCCGCCGTCGCCCTCCACGGGCTGCCGAGCGTCGACTGGCCGCGGGGGCCCATCCACGTCATCGATCCCGGTCGGGACCGGACGCAGGCGACCGCACGAGTCGTTCGCCACCCGGGTCCGATCGATGCCCGCGACACGGTCACGGTCGACGGGCTCGTCCTGACGAGCGAGGGGCGTACGGCGGTCGACAGGTCGCGGACGGCGTCGTTCGCCGACGGAGTGCTCTGTGTCGACGCCGTCCTTCGCCGCGCCGCCGCCCGGGCGGGATGTTTCGACGCGCCCGCGCGACGCGGCCCGCATCCGTCCGCCGGTCACCGGTCGGGCGTGGACGCGGCGGCAGACGCCATGCGCCGTCTGCTGTTCGAGCGCCTGGACCGCGAACCCGGTGCCCGAGGACTCGCGACGGCTCGTCAGGTCACGGCGTTCGGCACGCCCTGGACGGAGAACGGCGGCGAATCGCTCTGTCGGCTCGCGCTCCTCGAGCTCGGTGCTCCCGAGCCCGTGATGCAGGTCGAGATCTTCGACGGCGCAGGGCTGGCGGGACGTTGCGACTTCGTGATGGGTGACGTGGCGCTCGAGTTCGACGGCAAGGCCAAGTACGACGACGCGGCGATGCGTGCGGGACGGGTGCCGTCGGCGGTGGTGAAGGCCGAGAAGGCCCGTGAGCGGCGACTCGTGCGATCGGGTGCGATCACGGCGATCGGTCGATGCGACGCCGAGGACGTTGCGCTCCGCCTACCGCTCGCCAGGGTTCTCCGAGACCTCGAGGTCGAGCTCAGGCCACGGCAGAACGCCAGGATGTGGCCACACCGCCAGATCTAGGCATGGTGCTGTGACCACTTCGTGGCGGGGTGGCGGGGTGGCGGGGTGGCGGGGTGGCGGGGTGGCGGGGTGGCGGGGTGGCGCGGCAGGACGGCGGCGGCGGGGTGGCAGGGCTGGCGGGGGACGCACACGTCGCTCGGGGACACACAGGGGGACGGTGCAGGACGGCTGCCTAAGATGAGCATCGATCCGTCCGCACAGACCCCCGTTCACGGAAGAGACCCGCGCATGCCCGGAATCCACGCCGACATCACCTCGGCCTTCGGCAACACCCCGCTCGTCAAGCTCAACTCGCTGCCCGCCGAGGGCGGGGCCGAGGTGCTGGCCAAGCTCGAGTTCTACAACCCGGGGGCCAGCGTGAAGGACCGTCTCGGCGTCGCCATCGTCGACGCGGCCGAGGCCTCCGGCGACCTGAAGCCCGGCGGCACGATCGTCGAGGGCTCGAGTGGCAACACGGGCATCTCGCTGGCCCTGGTCGGAGCCGCCCGCGGCTACCGGGTGATCGTCACGATGCCCGAGACGATGAGCGTCGAACGACGCACCGTCATGAAGGCCTACGGCGCGACGATCGTGCTGACCCCCGGACCCGAGGGCATGAAGGGCGCCGTCGAACGCGCCAAGCAGATCGCGGCCGAGACCGAGAACGCGATCTGGGCCCAGCAGTTCGAGACGCAGGCCAACGCCGAGATCCACCGCCGCACGACCGCGCCCGAGATCCTGCGCGACACCGACGGGAAGATCGACTTCTTCGTGGCGGGCGTCGGGACCGGCGGCACCATCACGGGCGTCGGTCAGGTGCTGCACGAGAAGGTCCCCGGTGTGAAGGTCGTCGCGGTCGAGCCCGCCGACTCGCCCCTGCTGAGCGAGGGCAAGGCCGGCCCGCACAAGATCCAGGGCATCGGGGCGAACTTCGTGCCCGAGGTGCTCGACCGCTCGCAGATCGACGAGGTGTTCCCCGTGCAGCTCGACGACGCCCTGCGCGTCGCGCGCGACCTCGCCACGAAGGAAGGCATCCTCTCGGGCATCTCGTCGGGGGCGATCATCCACGCCGCACTCGAGATCGCGAAGCGACCCGAGAACGCCGGCAAGCGCATCGTCGCCATCGTCTGCGACACCGGAGAGCGTTACCTGTCGACCGTGCTGTTCCAGGACCTCGCGGACGCCTAGGGTGCGGTTGGTCGCGCGCCTCCGCGAGGACCTCGACACCGTCCGGAGGCGCGACCCGGCTGCCCGAGGACGCCTCGAGACCGCCCTCGTCTACTCGGGCCTGCACGCGGTGTGGGCGCACCGCGTGACCTCGAGACTGTGGCGTGCGGGGCCGGCACCGCGCCTCCTCGGGTCGCGGTTCGCCGCCCGCCTGCTGTCGCAGGCGGTCCGATCGCTGACCGGCGTCGAGATCCACCCCGGGGCTCGCCTCGGGGCCCGTCTGTTCATCGACCACGGCATGGGCGTCGTGATCGGCGAGACCGCGGTCGTCGGTGACGACTGCACGATCTTCCACGGAGTGACCCTCGGGGGCAAGGGACGCGGAGGCGCGCTCGGCCGCCGGCACCCCACCGTCGGTGACGGCGTGATGATCGGTGCCGGGGCCGCCGTGCTCGGCGGCGTCACCGTGGGCAGCGGCAGCGTCGTCGGGGCCAACGCGGTCGTGACCAAGGACGTTCCGGCCGGGTCGGTCGCGGTGGGCGTGCCCGCCGTCGCCCGGCCGCGTCGGCCTTGACCTACCGCGTCGGCCCTGACGAAGCCGCGTCGACCCTGACGAAGCCGCGCCGGCCCTGACGAAGCCGCATCGACCCTGACGAGGCCGCATCGGCCCTCGGGACGAGGTCGGGGCCGCTCAGTGCCGGGGTTCCCACCGGAAGGCTTTCGTGGCCGCGAGGGCCCCGAGGGCGGCCCAGACCAGCGTCGGAGTCAGCAGCACGGACACGAGTGACAGGTCGCCGCCGTTCCAGGCGAGGGTGATCAGTTCCATCAGTCCGCCCCCGGGCAGGATGCGCTTGAGCCAGAGCAGGTCGTCGGCACCCGTGACCGTCCACCAGATCGCCACCCCGAGCGTGATCAGGTAGAGCGGCATGGTCGTGTACTGAGCGTGCTCGGGCGAGGTGCTGAACCCGGCCGTGGCCAGGGCGAAGCCGGCGAACATGGCCTCGGCGACCAGGACGGCCACGATCAGCAGCCCGGCGTGCACCGGGGGCTCGCGGAGCGCGAGCACGCCGAGCACGACGACGAGTTGCGCGACGCTGACCGCCACGACGGGCAGCACGAGCCCGGCGATGATGCCCGCGTCGCCGACGGACCCGCTGCGCAACCGCTTCAGGTACAGGGACTGACGACGGGCCGCGAGGGTGGTCGTCGCGGTGACGTAGACGCCGAGGCCCACCATGCCGATGATCTGCACGCCGGCGAGCATGCCGGCCGTGCCGTACGAGTCGAAGGCGTAGGTGAGGGCCCCGAAGCCGAGGGGCAGCAGCAGGGCGCAGAGGGCGACGGTGCGGTTGCGCACGAGCATGCGCAGTTCGGCGAGGGCGATGGCGAGCGGGCCGGAACGACGTCGCGAGCCTGCCGACCGGGTGGGGGAGGGACGGGTCACGGTGGTCATGGGATGTCCTTTCGGGGATGCGCGTGGGGAGCGGAGTCGGCGACGGTCGACGGTCAGGAGGCGCGGCCGAGGTCGCGGAACACGTCGTCGAGTCCCGACTCGTGCACCGTGAGACGGGCCAACGGGCGATCGGCGTCGGCCGCCCAGCCGAGCAACGCCCCGAGGTCGCGCTGGGCGTCGTCGGTCTCGATCACGACGAGGTCGTTCTCGGTCCGGGCGACCTGCAGCGGGAGGCCGTCCAGCGGGCCGGGGGCGACGAAGCGGATGGAGGTCGTGCTGCCGGCGGTGAGGTCGGCGACGGTCCCTTCGCGGCGGATGCGCCCGCGGTGCATCAGACCGATGCGGTCGGCGTTCTCGGCGGCTTCCTCGAGGTAGTGGGTGGTCAGGACGAAGGTGACCCCCGCCTCCCGGAGTCCGGCGACCACGGCCCAGAGCGCGTCCCGTGCCGCGGGGTCGAGGCCCGTGGTGGGTTCGTCGAGGAAGACCAGCTCGGGCGTGCCCCAGACGGCCGCGGCGAAGTCGACCCGCCGCCGCTCGCCGCCCGAGAGCCGTGCGACCCGGGCCGAGGCCTTGTGGTCCACGCCGACGAGGCCGAGCACGCGGTCGACGTCGTCGTCGCGACCCGAGACGGCGCCCGACAGCTGGACGCTCTCGCGCACGGTGAGCTCGGGGGCGAGGCCCGAGTCCTGCAACATCGTGCCGATGCGCGGTCGGATGCGCCCCCGGTCGGTCGGATCACCGCCGAGCACCTCGACCCGGCCCGCGTCGGCCGTGCGTTGCCCTTCGAGCACCTCGAGCGTGGTGGTCTTGCCGGCACCGTTCGTGCCGAGGAGCGCGTACAGCTCGCCGCGGTGGACGGTCAGGTCGAGGCCGTCGACGGCGGTGAACGAGCCGTACGAACAGCGGAGGCCGTGCGTCGAGATGACGGCGTCGCCGCGCTCGGCGGAGCCGGGCGCGACGGCCGGTCGGGGCGTGGTGTCGGTGGAGTTCGTCATGACCTCGACGATCTCGTGCCGGGCGGACGACGGGTAGTGCCGGCGTGCCACCCGTGCCGTGTGACATCGGTCATGCTCGGCCGTGACATCGGGCACCTCCGTGCGTCGGCGGCCTCCGTTAGCGTGGTCGCATGCCCCACCTCCCGCTGGCCGTGCGTCCTCGACCGGGCGGCCACCTGCCCCCGCTCGCGCGCATGCGGCGGTACGTCACGTGGTCGTTCGTGGCGCTCGCGCTCTTCACCACCCTCGTCCTGGTCGTGACGCTGGTGGCCGAGGGCACCTCCTGGTGGTTGGTGGCGGCCTCCGGCGCCGCGGGGGCTCTCGTCACGGCCCACTCGTTCTTCTGGGAACGCCGCCCACCCGTGCCGTTGGCCGTCGCCGGTCTCGTCGTCTCGTACCTCGTCTGGCTGGCGGTCCCGCTCGGCGGGCACAACGCCCTGCTGCTCTTCCCCTTCGGCCTCACCGTCGGGTACCTGGCGACGACGCCCCCGTCCGCCTCCTGGCGATGGGTCGTCGCCGCCGTGGTCGCGGCGCTCGTGCCCGTGGTGGTCGTCGAGGTCGACGCGGCCGCACCGCTCGTGGGGCTGTCGACGGTGGTCGTGATCGGCCTGCTGTCGCTCTACGGGATCTGTCGGCTGAACCGGTACGGGTTCGACCTGTACCTCGAGATCGACGCGGCCCGCGAGACCCAGTCCGAGCTCGCCGTGATGCGCGAGCGGTACCGGTTCTCGGTCGACCTGCACGACATCCAAGGGCAGGCCCTGCACGTCGGTCGCCTGCAGCTGCAGTTGGCCGACAAGACCCTGGACCGCGACCCCGCCGCCGCGCGACGGCACCTCCGCGAGGCCGAGCAGCTGATCGTGCAGACCATCGCCGAGACCCGTCGGCTGGCCTACGGCGAACGCACGCTCACGCTCGCCGGCGAACTGGCCAACTCGGCCGAATTGATCCGGGCGGCGGGCATCGAGCTCGAGGTCACGGGCGTCCCTCCCGTCGGTCACCCTGCCGACGACCTCTTCGGCCACGTCGTGCGTGAGGCCACGACGAACGTGCTGCGTCACGCCCAGGCGGAGCGGGTCTCCATCGTGCTCGGCCCCGAGTCGGTCGAGGTCGTCAACGACGGTGCCCCCGAGCCCCTGCGCGGACTCAGCGGCCTCGCCCGTCTCGGCGAGAGGTTCGCCGCGGTCGGCGGCACGGTGACCACCCGGCTCGAGAACGGCCGGTTCCGGGTCGAGGCGAGGGCGACGGCGACGGGAGCCGGCGGAGCATCCCGGCCGACGGCGACACGGGCCGGGGCGGCCCCCGCGGCATCGACCGGGGCGTCGACCGGGGCGTCGACCGCGGCGTCGACCGGCACGGGGCCCGCATGATCCGCGTGCTGCTCGCCGACGACGAGACCCTGCTGCGTCGATCGATCGCCGCCCTGCTCGACCTGAGCGACACGATCACCGTCGTCGCCCAGGCCGCCGACGGTGCCGAGGCCGTGGCCCTCGCCGCGCTTCACGAGCCCGACGTCGTGCTGCTCGACCTCGAGATGCCCGGCATGGACGGCATCGACGCGGCGATCGCGATCCTGGGTCGACGACCCGAGCAGGCGGTCGTGCTGCTGACCCGTCACGGCCGCCCCGGCGTGCTCCGTCGTGCCCTCCGTGCCGGGGTGCGAGGGTTCCTGCCGAAGTCGGTCGATCCCGACGAGCTCGAACGGGTGATCGTGCAGGTGCACGACGGCCGCCGTTACATCGACGCCGACATCTCGGCCTCGGCGATGATGGACGACTGTCCGCTGACCGAGCGCGAGCTCGACACGTTGCGACTGACGACCGACGGCTTCTCGGTGCGTGAGATCAGCGCCCGGCTGCACCTCGCGTCCGGCACGGTGCGCAACTACCTGTCGTCGGCGATGCAGAAGACCGGCAGTTCGTCGCGGCACGCCGCCGCCCGGGTCGCGCGCGAGCGCGGCTGGCTCTGACCCCGGTCCGCCCGGCGTCAGGCGCCATGCGTCAGGCGCCCGCACCCGGCGTCAGGCGCCCGGCGTCAGGCGTTCGTGAGCTCGCGGTCGCGTGAGACGGTCGAGGAGGCGCGGCGAGGCTCCCGGGGCTCGAAACGGCCCTTCAGCGCGAGGGCCGGCTTCTCCACGAAGTGGTGCGAGAGAACGGACGTGCCGATCGCCGCCGCGAGCACGAGGACGATGCCGAGCGCACCCTGCACGTACGGTTCGACCAGCGCGATGAAGACGACGTGCCAGAGGTAGAGCGGGTACGAGACGGCCCGTCCGAACCAGGCGACCGGTGCCAGGGACAGCACCCAGGCGACGGGGGACGACGCCGTGACGAGACCACCGATCAGGAGCATCGAGGCCAGGCCCACGGCGGGCAACGCGACCGCGAAGGTGAGGACGCTCTGCTGCCACCCCGCTCCGATGACGAAGAGCGACCCCACGACCCCGGCGAATCCGAGCCAGGTGGCGAGGGCTCCCCAGCGGCCGGCGAGGGCTGCCCGCACGCGGTCGGACCGCAGGACGACCGCGAGCACGCAGCCCATCAGCAGGGGGGCCACGTTGAGGACGGGGCTGAAGTAGATGTCGGGGGTCGCACCGCCCGAGGGGCGGTCGTAGAGGAACCAGGTGGCGACGGCCGAGGCGACCACGACCACCGAGAGGCCGGCGACCAGGGCCTTGCGCCTGACCGCGACGGCGAGCAGCAGCACCAGCACCGGCGGCCAGACGAGGTAGAACTGCTCTTCCATCGACAGGCTCCACATCGGCGCGAAGACGCCCTGCGAGGTGTCGAAGAACGCCCGGGCGACGTTGCCGGTGTAGGTGAGGGCGATCAGGGCGGCACCGACCGGGCCGAGGGTCGAGCCCTGGTAGTCACCCACGAGCCACCACAGCGAGACGCCCACCACGACGACGGCGAGCAGCGTCGGGTAGAGCCGCAGCAGGCGGCGGACCCAGAACCGGCCGAGCCGGATGCGTCCCGTCGACGCGTGCTCGCGCAGCAGCAACGTGGTGATCAGGTAGCCCGACAGCACGAAGAAGACGTTGACGCCCACGAAACCGCTGCCGAAGCCCGGCACGTGCAGGTGGTAGAGCACGACGAGGGCGATGGCCAGCGTGCGCAGGCCGTCGAGCGGCAGCACCCGGTCTCGACGGGTCGTCGAGACGGGGCGGACGGTCGGCTCTGTGGTCGGCAGGGCTGAGGGCATCGTTGCAGTGTGCCTCACCTTCCTTGGTGCCGCCCGAACGAGGGGGCCGGGTTCGCATCCCGGCCCCACCCGCGCGTGGCGGCGCCCGGACGGCGCTATCCGCGCTGCTGCGGGACGCGACGCGGCAGGGCGAACACGAGCACGAACGAGGCCAGGGCGAAGATCGCGCTGACGAGCATGGCGTGGGCCGCCGCGTCGGTGAAGCCGGTGGCGACGTCGGCCGGCGTGCGGCCCGAGATGGTCAGCGTGCCGAAGAGCACGCTGCCGATGATCGCGATGCCCACGGCCGACCCGATGCGCTGGATCGCCGAGATGACGGCGCTGGCCGAGCCGGCGTCCTGCCGGTCGACCGTCGCGACGATGAACTGGACGTTCGGCGCGATGAAGAAGCCGTTGCCGAGGCCGGCGAGCAGCAGAGGGACCAGCAGCATCCAGTTGGTCAGGTCGGAGGCGTCGACCGTGACGAGCACGAGCCACATCCAGGTGAGGCCGATGGTGACGAGGGCCGTGCCGAGGATCAGCACGCCGCGACCGAGCCGGGCGGCGATGCGGTTGCTCTGCGACGAGCTGATGATGCTGCCCACCGCGAACGGGATCGCCACGGCGCCCGAGGCCAACGCACTGTGGCCGAGCCCCGACTGCCAGAGTAGCGAGATCGTGAAGAAGATGCTCGTGAAGGCCGCGAAGTAGACGAGCGCGAGGACGACGCCACCGGTGAACGACGGGTGCGCGAACAGCTTCGGCGGGACGAGGGGGGTCTTGCCGCGCTTCGTGTACGCGACCTCCCACAGGCCGAACAGGGCGAGCAGCACGACGCCGGCGGCGATGGTCAGGTAGGTCCAGAGCGGCCAGCCCTCGTCCTGCCCCTGGATCAGCGGGACGAGCAGGGCGACGAAGGCGCCCGAGACCAGCACGAGGCCGATCCAGTCGAGCCCGCGGTCGGGACGGGGCACCGACTCGTCTCGCTTGGGCAGCAGGACGGCGGCGGCGACGAGGGTGATGATGCCGAACGGCAGGTTGACGTAGAAGACGAGACGCCACCCGTTCTCGTCGCCGAAGGCCTGGATGATCAGGCCGCCGATGATCGGACCGAGCGCCGACGAGACGCCGATGACGGCGCCCATGATGGCGAAGGCCTTGCCCCGCGAGCGACCGGGGAACAGCAACTGGATGAACGCCGTGACGGCCGGCACGAAGATGCCGCCGGCGAGGCCCTGCACGACGCGGAACACCACGAGCTGGGTGTCGTCCTGGGCGAGGCCACAGGCGAGCGACGCCAGCGTGAAGAGCAGGACTCCCGTGAAGTAGACCCACTTGTGGCCGATGCGGTCGCCGATGCGCCCGGCGGGGATCAACGCGAGGCCGAAGGCGAGGGCGTACCCCGAGATGATCCACGACAGGGTCGACTCCGAGGCGTCGAGAGTCGTGCGGATCGTCGGCAGGGCGACGTTGACGATCGTGGTGTCGAGCAGGGCGATGAACATGCCGAGGAGAAGGGCGACGAGGGCGTACCAGGCGTGACGCGGCACCCCGGCGGGCTGGCCGGGGCCCGCTCCGGGGGAGGACGGCGATGTGGCGCCGGTCGGGGCGGGGGCGTGGGTCATGGGGTGGCCTTTCGGGCAGCGGCACGGGCCGTGAGGCGAGGCGAAGGGGGCGTGAGGCGAGGCGAAGGGGGCGTGGGGCGAGGCGACGGGGGCGAGGCGAGGGGGGGAGGGGCGGCACGAGGCCGGAGCACGTGGCGGCGGCGTCGGGGCGGGCGCACGACGCAGGAGGCGCGGGTCACCGACCCGCGCCTCCTGATTTTTGCACGTTCTGCACTCGTCCGCGCACCATCGCCGGAGCGGACGCCGAAGGGCCCCGCCGATGCGGCGGGGCCCTTCGCGGTCGGGAGCGGCGGCGGTCAGCGGCGGCCGAGGCGGCGTTCGCCGGCCGCGCCGGTCTGGTACACGAGGCCGTAGTGCTCGAACACGGCGGGCTCGCGGGCTGCCTCGAGCTCGCCGTCGGTCTCGATCGACGGGGCGTCCTTGACGAGCTTCTTCGCGAACTGCACCTTGAGGTGCTTGGGGGCGACGACGGCACCCTGCAGCGGCACGAAGACCAGGCGCGAGCGGCCGAGCAGTCCGGCGGTCACGGTGGCGAAGGCGGGCTGGTCGGCGGCGGTGTCGAAGTAGATGCTCTCGAGCGAGCCGACCTTGTCGCCGTCGGGGTCGACGACCGGCATGCCGATCCAGTCGCGGATGTTCTCGGCTTCGAACATGGGTGCCTCCTCTGGCGCGGGCCCCGTCCGGGCCCTCTCGGTCGAGGCTAGTGGAGCGTGCGTGCCGGCGCTCAGGCGGGGACGCGCCCTCGCAGGGCCTTCTCGGCGAAGCCCCGGACCTCGTCGGTGAGCCTCAGGCGGTCGGGTCCGTCGACGGCTGCGAGGAGGGCCTCGGCCCGGTCGGGCCGGAGCCCCGTGAAGGACTCGCCGATCGTCACCCCGTGCGACGGTCGTGACAGCACCGTGACGCCGTCACCCGCCTGGACGGGCCCCGCCTTCACCACCCGCAGGTAGGTGCCGGGGCGACCCTCGGCGTAGAACCGCTTGACCCACATGGCCTCGCCGAGTCGGCGGGCGAACGTGCCGCACGGGACGCGAGGCTTCGTGACCTCGAGCACGAGGGTGCCGCCCACGGCCCAGCGTTCGCCGATCACCGCGCCGGTGACGTCGATCCCGGACGTCCGCAGGTTCTCGCCGAACAGCCCCGGCACCACCTCGCGGCCGAGCAGCTCGGCGAAGTGGGCGGCGTCCTCGTCGGCGAAGGCGTACACCGCCTGGTCGATCCCGCCGTGGTGCTTGCGGTCGGCCTGCACGTCGGCACGGAGGCCGAGGGGGCGCACGTGGACGGGCCCGTCCACGGGGCGCTTGTCGATGGCGGTCACGCCGATCGTGCCCGAGTCGGGCAGCAGGGCCGACACCCGGCAGACGGCCGTGACGGACGCGGTCGGGGCCGTGACGGAGGCGGTCGCGGCGGTGACGGAGGCGGGGGCGGCGGTCATGCCCCCATCGTGGCGGACGACGGGACCGACGGGAAGCACCGAGCCGCGCCTCCTGACCCCGCGTCCCCCCACCGCCCCACGACGGGTGTCACCCGATTGCGGGCTGGATGCCCATCGGGCAACCTGCCAGGCTCGCCCCGACGAAAGGGATGACATGGTTCACGGCGGCTACGCGGTCATCGACGTCGAGACGACGGGTCTCTGGCCCGGGCGACACCATCGGGTGATCGAGATCGGCATCGTGCACCTCGACGTCCACGGTGAGGTCGAGGCGTCGTTCGAGACCGTCGTCGACCCCTCGCGGGACCTCGGGCCCATCCACGTCCACGGGCTCCGCAGCGCGGACGTCCGCGGGGCACCCCGGTTCGAGCACGTCGTCGACGACCTCTGCGACCGCCTGCGCGGACGCGTCGTCGTCGCGCACAACGCCCGCTTCGAGGCGCAGTTCCTGGCCGCCGAGTTCGCGCGCCTCGGGTTGGTGTCGCCGCTCGGGACCGACGGGTCGGGCGCACTCTGCACGATGAAGCTCGCCCCCACGTACCTGCCCGGCGCCGGCCGCACGCTCGCCGACTGCTGCGCGGCCATCGACGTCGACCTCTCCGTCGCCCACGAGTCGCTCGGCGACGCGGCGGCGACCGCCCAGCTGCTGTCCGCCTACCTGCGCATGGGTGACGCCCAGTCGGCCTGGTGGCAGGACTGGGGCCGCTACGCCGCCCTGCAGCAGTGGCCGACGGCCGAGACCCCGCGGTCCACGCCGCACCCCCGGTACGCAGGAGGCGCGGGTGGCGCCGACGACGGAGGCCACGTCCCCGGCCGCGCGGCCTGGCGGGCCCGGCGCCGTGTCGCCCGGGTGCGCGACCTCGCGCCCGCCCCCTCCGCCGTCCTCTTGGCGTCCGGCGCCGTGGGGCCCACGGCTCCGGCGGCGGTGCCCCCGGCGAGCCCCGCGGGCGGCACGCACCTCGCGGGTCCCGTCGACCTCGACCTCGATCGCGACGTCTACGGCCTGTCCGTCGAGCCGGCGCCCACCGAGCCCCGCTTTCTCGAGCGGGCGACCGAGCTGCTGCCCCAGCTCGGCCTCGACCGTCGTCAGGACCAGTACGCGGCGATGCTCGACAAGGCACTGTCCGACGGCTACCTCTCGCGGGACGAGGCCGGGAACCTCGCGACCCTCGCCGTCGAGCTCGACCTCGACGACCTGTCCCGTGCGCTCGTGCACGACCGCTACTTCGCCTCACTCGTCTCGACCGTCTGGGCGCACGACGTGCTCTCGGACGACGAACGGCGGCAGGTGGACGCGGTCGCCGAGATGCTCGGCATCGCCCCGCACCGGCGCGACGCGGCTCTCGTGCCGTCGGTGCTCGAGCGCGCGCCCCGTCCGGCGGAGGACGACGAGCTCGACGAGTTCGAGGTCATCGAGGGGCTCGACGAGTCCCTCGGAGCGGCACCGGAGCCCCGGACGCCGTCCCTGGCCCGGCCCGACGTCGGGCCGCTGGCACCCGGCGCGCACGTCGCCCTGACCGGATCGCTCAGCCAGGAGAGGGACGCCCTCGTGCGGACGCTCGAGCGTGCCGGGTTGGTCGTCTGGCCGGCGGTCACGACCGAGACGTCGCTGGTCGTCGCCGCGGACGTCGCCTGCGCATCGGGCAAGGTCCGCAAGGCCCTCCGTTACGGGGTGCCCGTGGTCGACGAGACGCAGTTGCCGTTCGTGCTGGCCCGCTCACGTCGGTCACGCACGGCGGCCTGACGCCGAGGAGGCACGGGACGCCCCGTGGGGGATCGCTCCTTACAGGGCGGGATCGTCCGTGAAGTGGTCGTCGCTGTCGAGCGACGGCCATTCGGTCAGTTGCTCGGGTGCGGTCTCGGGGAGGGTGGTGCGTGCCATGGGGTCCGTCGGGTCGGGGTGCTCGGTGCCTCCGGTCGGACCACCTCCCGAGGTGAGGGAGGACGGCGACCGGGAGCTGGGGCTGCCTCCGCCCACCGTACGCGCCTCGCGGGGCTGCGCCTAGCGGAACGGCCGGTCCCGACGGTGGTGAGCACCGAGCCCTCCGGTCCATTTGCATGATGTGCAAGATTCCTTCGGCGTTCATCTTCGAGCGCGTCCACGAGGCCTAGCGTCGCACCGGGGCCATCGTGCCGCGGTCATCGGTCGGTGACCGGCGAGGGTCCCGGAGGGCGGTACCGATGGACGTGTTCGTCACCGTGGTGCTCGTGGTCGTGATCGCGCTGGTCTTCGACTTCACGAACGGCTTCCACGACACGGCCAACGCCATGGCGACCTCGGTCGCCACCGGCGCCCTCAAGCCGAAGGTCGCCGTCCTCATCTCGGCCGTCCTCAACCTGGTGGGTGCGTTCCTCTCGACCGAGGTCGCGAGCACCGTCTCGAACGGCATCATCCGCGAGGGAGACGGCGGGGTGCAGGTGACACCGGTCATGATCTTCGCCGGTCTCGTGGGAGCCGTCATCTGGAACCTCGCCACCTGGTACCTCGGGCTGCCGTCCAGCTCGTCGCACGCCCTCTTCGGCGGCCTGATCGGGGCCGCGGTCATCGGTGCCGGCGTGGGGGCCGTCGACTTCGGCGTGGTCCTGTCGAAGGTCGTGCTGCCGGCCCTGATCTCGCCCGTCGTGGCGGGCGTGGTCGCCCTCGTCGCCACCTACGTGGCCTACCGGATCACGCGGCAGGCCACCCTGCGGGGGTCCACCGCCGGCTTCCGGCACGGGCAGACGATCAGCGCCTCCCTGGTCTCGCTCGCCCACGGCACGAACGACGCCCAGAAGACGATGGGCATCATCACGTTGACCCTGATCGCCGCCGGCTACCAGGGCGCCGGCAGCGCCCCGCAGCTCTGGGTGGTCCTCGCCTGTGGCCTCGCCATCGCGCTCGGCACCTACCTCGGGGGCTGGCGCATCATGCGCACCGTGGGCAAGCGCATCACCGACGTCCAGGCCCCGCAGGGGTTCGCGGCCGAGACGAGCTCGGCCGCGACCATCCTGATCTCGTCCCACCTCGGGTTCGCCCTGTCGACGACCCAGGTGACGTCGGGGTCCATCGTCGGGGCAGGGCTGGGCAAGAAACTCGCCACGGTGCACTGGGGCGTCGTCGGCAGGATCGCGTCGGCCTGGGTGGTGACCCTGCCGGCCGCCGCGCTGGTCGGGGGGCTCTCGGCCTGGCTGGCCAGTTCGAGCACGGCGGGCCTGGTGGTGGTCGCGGTGCTCGCCCTGGGCGGTGGGCTCGCCTTCGCCCTCCTCGCCCGACGGCACCCGGTGACCCACGAGACCGTCAACGACAGCGACGAGGCCCCGGCCGCCGAACGGGTCGGCGCGAGCCGCGGACGAGGGGAGTGACCATGTTCTTGGGAGTCGACTGGGGCGCCTTCGTCGTGGTCTTCGCGACCGCGCTCGCCGCCACCGCCGTCATCGTGACCACGTTCGCGACGGGGGTCCGTCTGTTCGCGGACGGTGCCGTCGAGTCCGACGGCGGGGCCGGTGCCGCCGTCCCGAGCGGGGGACCGTCGCAGTCGAGACCGCTGGGCGCCACGGTCGCCGGCGGGCTGTGCTTCGCCGTGGGGATCGCTGCCGTGCTCGTCGGACTGTGGCTGATCGTCCCCCAGTTCCACTGACGGCCCGGTCGGCGGGCCGGCGAGTATCGTGCGGGCATGACCAACGACAACGGCATCCCCGACGGTTCGACCGACATGACCGAAGACGACAAGAAGTACACCGAAGACCTGGCCGACGGGTCGAAGCAGGGCCTCGTCGACGACTCCGAGCAGAGCGACGACAGCGAGGTCTCGGACGGCAAGGACAGCTAGTCGCCCGGGCTCCGGCCCCGGCAGGTCACGACATGCCGCTCACGTGCGAACGTGGGCGGCATGTCGCGTTTCCCCGACACGATCCGTCCCGACCACGACCCTTCCGGCCGGCCCGTGTCAACCCCCCGTCGCGTTTTCACCATGTGCGGTCACCGCCCCCCGGGAGAGGGACAGAGTGACAGGTCCTACCCCGATCACGACCGTCACCCGGACGGTCGCCGACGATCCGAGAGGCACGACATGAGCGACGACGAACGCTACGACGGAGACCCGTCCACCCCGGTCTACGACACCACCTCCGAGGGGCAGCCGCTTCGCGGCGCCGCCTCCGGACACGACCACCTGCGCCGCGACGACGCCGTGACCGACCTGGGCGACCAGGTCGGCGCGTACGCCGACATCACCGACCCCGACGCGACGGCGAGCGACTTCAGCGCGACCGCGGCCCCGGTCGTCGAGGAGCACCTCGGGCACGACCACACCGGCACCGACGCCGATTCCGGCACCGGCACCGGCGCCGCCGACACCGCGAAGGCCAAGGCCGGTGCCGCGAAGGACGAGGCGGCCGGCGTCGCGGACGACGCGAAGTCCGCGGCCTCCGACGTCGCCGGCAGTGTCAAGGAGCAGGTCTCCAAGGTCGCTTCCGAGGCCGGCGGCCAGGCCAAGCAGCTCTTCGGCCAGGCGACGGGCGAGCTCAAGGAGCAGGCCGGCGCCCAGCAGGAGAAGGCCGCGGCCGGCCTCCGCCAGGTCGGCGACCAGCTCGGCTCGATGGCCGACTCCGCCGACAGCGGCATCGCGGGCGAGCTGGTCCGCAACCTGTCCGGTCGCGCCCACGGCGTCGCCGGTTGGCTCGAGGGTCGCGACCCGGGCAGCCTGCTGGACGACGTGAAGTCGTACGCGGCGCGCAAGCCCGGCACGTTCATCGCCATCGCGGCGGTCTCCGGCCTGCTCGCCGGACGCGTCGTCAAGTCGCTGACGGCGGAGGCCGGGGACGAGCACGCCGCCACGACCGGAGACGCCGGAGGTGCGGCGAGCCGGCCCGCGCCTCCTGCGTCCGCCACCGCGCCGAGCCGTCTCGTCGGTGACGTCGGCCCCGTGGCCGGTGAGTACGACGTCGTCACCGAGGGCGACGTCCCCGGCGTCGGCACGTCGACGCCCGACTCCAGCGTGCCCACGACGTGGCCCGGCACCTCGGGGACGCGCGCGTGAGCGACCCGTTCCGCGAGCCCGTGGCGACGCCTCCCGCCCCGGAGGACAAGGCCGCGACCACGTCGCTCGGCGACCTGCTCTCCGGCGTGACCGGTGACATCTCGACCCTCTTCCGTCAAGAGGTCGAGCTGGCCAAGGCCGAGCTCACCGAGTCGGCCAAGAAAGCCGGCAAGGGTGCGGGCATGTTCGGCGGAGCGGGTCTCACCGCCCTCTTCGCCCTGCTGTTCGTCTCGCTGGCCGCCATGTGGGGCCTCGGCGTGCTGATCGGCCTCGGCTGGTCGTCGCTGATCATCGCGGTCGTCTACGCGATCGTCGCCCTCGTGCTGTTCCTGCGCGGGAGGAAAGAACTGAAGAGCATCAAGGGGGCACCGAAGACGGTCGACTCCCTCAAGAAGATCCCCGAGACCGTCACGCCTGGAGGCACCGCATGAGCACCACCGACCAGAACGGCAGCAGCCGCACGCCCGACGAGATCCGCGCCGAGATCGAGCGCACGCGCGCCGGACTCGGCAACGACGTCGACGCGCTCGCCGACAAGGTGAACCCGTCGAGCATCGCGCATCGTCAGACCGAGAAGGTGAAGAGCCGCTTCTCGGGCGTCAAGGAGTCGGTCATGGGTGCGGCGCACGATGCGGCCTCGTCGACCTCGGGTGCCGGTCACGACGCCGCGGGCAGCGTCTCGGACGCCTCGTCGGCGGCCGTGCGCAAGGCGAAGGGCAACCCGCTCGCCGTCGGCCTCATCGCCTTCGGAGCCGGCTGGCTCGTGTCGTCGCTGATCCCCGCCTCGGACAAGGAGAAGGAGCTCGTCTCCGACGCCAAGGACGCAGCGGGCCCGGCACTCGACTCGGTGAAGGGTGCGGCGCAGGACGTGGCGTCGAACCTGAAGGAGCCCGCCCAGGAGGCGTTCGCCTCGGTCAAGGGCACGGCGCAGGACGCCGCCTCGACCGTGAAGGACGACGCCTCGAGCGCCGCGGGCGACGTGAAGGACAGCGCCCAGCAGTCGAAGGAGAACGTGCAGGGGGCCTGACCCCTCGGGCCCGCGTCCCGACGGACGCAGACAGGCCCGTCCCGACGAGAGTCGGGGCGGGCCTTCGCACGTGACCGGGCGGAGGAGCTCCCTGCCGATGGAGTGATCGTGCGACTCGGACCCCGGCCGACCGGGGTCGGCGTGGCCTCGATCGGCTCGAGCAGGTCAGGATGGTCGGATGCCCTCGTCACCCCGCGCCCGTCTCGTGCGTCGATCGGCCGGTACGGCCACGCAGACCGCCACACCCCCCAGCCCGATGCAGCGCCCCGGCGCCTTCCGGTTCGGCCTCATCGCGACCCTCGGCGGAGGGCTCGGCGTCGGCATCATCGTCGCCCTCATGGCCCTGTCGACGATCCTCGTCTACATCGGCCTCGCGTTCTTCCTCGCGCTCGCCTTCGAACCGGTCGTCCGACGCCTCGCGCGCGCCGGCGCCCCGCGCTGGGTCGGCGTCGTCGTCGCCGTCGTGCTGGTCGTCGGGGTCGTCGTGGGCATCGTCGCGGCCGTCGTGCCCGCGCTGATCGAGCAGATCGGGCACGTCGTGCAGACGGCCCCCGCCGCCCTGCAGGAGCTCTCGCGCCAGCCCTGGGTGCAGCAGGCCGTCGAGACCGTCGGGTTCGACGTCGACGTCGACGACGCGGTCGGCGCCGTCACCTCGTACCTGCTCGACCCCGACCAGTTGCTCGCCCTCGGCGGAGGCCTGCTCGCCGTCGGCCAGGGGATCACCAACGCCATCACCGCGGTGATCGTGGTCGCGATCCTCACCCTCTACTTCGCGATCACCCTCCCGCAGATGCTGCGCTCGCTCAGTCGCGCCGTGCCCCGCAGCCACCGCGAGAACGTCATGAGCATCTCGGACGAGATCTTCCTGTCGGTCGGCCGCTACGTCGCCGGGCAGGTGGCGCTCGCCGCCGTCAACGCCGTGTTCGTCTTCATCGTGCTGACGATCGCCGGCGGACCGGTGCCGGTACTCTTCGCCACCCTCGCGTTCCTGGGCGCACTGATCCCCGTGGTCGGCACGGTCGTGGCCTATGCGATCATCATCGCCGCCACGATCACCGTCTCGCCGGTCACCGCGATCGTCGTCGGCATCGTGCTGCTCGTCTACGCCCAGGTCGAGGCCTACGTGCTGACCCCACGGGTGATGTCCAAGGCCGTGGCGGTGCCCGGCGCCCTCGTCATCGTGGCGGCCTTCGGGGGAGGGGCGCTCGGCGGCATCCTCGGTGCCCTCGTGGCGATCCCGATCGCGACGGCCGGAGTGGTCGTCTTCGAGCGGGTCGTCGTGCCGCGCCAGCAGCGGGTCTAGACGGTCCGGGTCCAGACCGTCGGGTCGTCCGGGCCGTCGGGCCGTCAGGTCGTCCGAGCGGCGGCACGCGGGTCTGGGCAAGGGCACGGCGGAGCGCTACCGTGGCCGACATGAGCGGCGAACGCGTGGACGTGACCCTCTCGGACGGTGCCGCCCTGGCGGCCACCCGGTGGCGGGGCGACGGCCCGACCGTGGTGCTGTTGCACGCCGGCGTCGCCGACCGCCGGAGCTGGACGGGCGTCGCCGACGAACTCGCGGCCGACGGGCTCGACCTGGTGGCCCACGACCGCCGGGGGTTCGGCGAGAGCCCGGCCTCCGCGGCCGACGGCGGCGCCACGCACCTGGCCGACCTCGTGGAGCTGCTCGACCGGCTGGGCGTCGGGCGGGCGTTCGTCGTCGGCAACTCGATGGGTGGTGCGCTCGCCCTCGACCTGGCCGTGACCGCACCCGAGCGCGTGGCGGGCGTGCTGCTGATCGGTGCCGCGGTCAGCGGCATGACCGACGACGACACCCCGTTCGACTGGACCCCCGACCCGGCGTCGGGCCCGCTGATGGAGGCCCTCGACGAGGCGTCCGGCAGCGGCGACGTCGAGGCGCAGGTCCGTCTGCTGGCCCACCTGTGGCTCGACGGCCCTGCGGCACGGAGCGGCCGAGTCACGGGTGCCCCCCGCGAACTCTTCGAGCGGATGAACGCCCGCATCCTCGAGGTCGCCGCACCGGACGGGGCCGGAGACGCCGGGCTCGACACGTGGAGCCGCCTCGGCGAGGTCGCGACGCCGGTCCTGGCGACCTGGGGCGCGCTCGACATCCCCGCCGACGAGCCGTTCTACGCGGAGACGGCTCGACGTCTCGGGCAGGGACCGGGTCGGGTGCTGCCCGACGTCGCCCATCTGCCGGGACTCGAACGGCCCGGGCTGGTGGCCGACCTCGTCCGCGAGGTCGTCGCGGGCGTCGGGAACTGAACCCGCGCCTCCTGGTCGTCAGATCACGGGACCCCCGGGTGCCGGCGGGCCGGCCGGGTCGTCGTCACCGGCGAGCAGCAGGTCGATGCGGAGTTCTCGTTCTCGCGTGTAGGCCGTCAGTGCCCGGATCACCCAGAGCATGGTCCTGATCAGGAGCACGGCCAGCGTGACGGCCAAGGCGAACACCACCACGAAGAAGACGGGGTAGAGGACACCGACGAGGGAGAAGCCGTTGGAGTACATCCCTCGACGCTAGGTCACGACCGGGGCCGGAGGGCTCCACCTCGCGGTGGAGCCCCGGGACTCACTCCTCGACGTCTGCTGGGCTCTCGTCGGCCTGCGCGGTCTCGTCCATGCGGTCGCGGAGGTGGTCGGCCATCGAGGCCGCGCCCTCGTCGCCGTGGTCGGCCTCGACCTGTTCGATCAGGCCGCTCAGCTTCTCGTGGTCGGTCGCCTCGGTGGCCCCGTCCATGACGGGTTCGGTCTGCTTCTCGTCGCTCATGCACCGGACGCTACGCCCACGGGGTCCGCGACGGCTGGACCCGCGCCTCCGCCCGTGGCGGGCGGCGCGGGGCCGGTGCGCGGGAGGCGCGGCGGGCCCACCGAGGGGTAGCATGCGCGACCCGCGGCGGGTGGGGTACGCAGGGCCGGGCATCGCCTGGCAGCCCTGCGCGTGTCGCCCCGCACGTGCCTGGGATGGACCTCTGCCCCACCGGAACGAGGACCACATGAGCACGACGACGCGCCCCGCACACACCCGCACGAGCCCCGGCCGCACGAGCACCGCCCGCACGAGCACCCCCCGCACGAGCACCCCCCGCACCGACGACATCACCCGTGCCGCCGCCGACCTCTTCGGTTGGACCGACCTGCACCCCGCCCAGCTCGAGGCCCTGGAGGCGGTGGTCGCCGGCCGGGACACCCTCGCGGTCATGCCCACGGGATTCGGCAAATCGGCGATCTACCAGGTGGCCGGCGCCGTGCTCGACGGGCCCACGGTCGTCGTCTCGCCGTTGATCGCCTTGCAGGCGGACCAGGTCGCGGGACTCGTCGGACGCCCCGACGCCCCGCCTGCCGTCGCGATCAACTCGGGCCACACCGACGCCGAGAACGACGAGGGCTGGGAGCGCCTCGCCGCCGGAGAGGTCACCTACGTCTTCCTCGCCCCCGAGCAGCTCGCCCGCGACGAGACCGTCGACCGCCTGAGCGACGCCGGGGTCGCCCTCTTCGTCGTCGATGAGGCGCACTGCGTGTCGTCGTGGGGGCACGACTTCCGGCCCGACTACCTGCACCTCGGCGAGGTCGTCGAGCGTCTCGGGGGACCCACCGTGCTGGCGCTCACGGCGACCGGGTCGGGCCCGGTGCGGGACGAGATCGTCGAACGCCTCCGCCTCGACGACCCGCTCGTGTTGAGCCACGGCTTCGACCGGCCCACCCTCTCCCTCGAGGTCGTGCGGCACGAGGACGACGACGAGAAGGCCCGCGCCGTGGTCGAGCAGGTGGCCGCCTCGACGACGCCGGGCATCGTCTACGTCGCCACCCGCAAGGCGACCGAGCACTACGCCGCCGCGATCGCCGAGCGCTGCCCCGACCGCACCGTCGTGGGATACCACGGCGGGCAGCGCTCGGCCGAGCGGGGCGAACTGCACGAGCGGTTCCACGCGGGCGAGGTCGACGTGGTGGTGGCGACGAGCGCGTTCGGCATGGGGATCGACAAGCCCGACGTCCGGTTCGTCGTGCACGCCGACGTGCCCGACTCGCTCGACTCGTACTACCAGGAGATCGGCCGGGCCGGGCGCGACGGCGACCCCGCCACCGCGACGCTCCACTACCGCCCCGAAGACCTCTCGCTGCGCTCGTTCTTCGCCTCCGGCCTCCCCGGGCGCGCGGACCTGCGGGGCGTCTTCACCGCGCTCTCGGCGGCGGGTCGGCCCGTCCGGCGATCGGAGGTGTCGGACCAGCTGGCCCTCGGCGCGCGCACGGTCTCGCGCCTCATCGACCTGCTGCTCGAGGGCGGTGCCCTGTCCGAGTCGACCAAGGGGTTCGAGCCGGTCGACGGCTTCGACGCCCGCAGTGCCGCCGAGGCGGCGCGCGGGGTCGCCGAGACCCGCGACCGGGTCGAGCGCTCGCGCATCGAGATGATGCGCACCTTCGCCGAGGCGCCCGGCTGCCGTCGGCACTTCCTGCTCGGCTACTTCGGCGAGGACTCGCCCGAGCGGTGCGGCAACTGCGACGGCTGCCGGGCCGCCGAGAGGGCAGGCGACCCCCGGGAGGCGCGCGGAGGCGAGCAGGACGACGTCACCGACACCGCGCCTCCTGCGTTCGCGCCCGACGCGCGCGTCGTGCACGCGACCTGGGGCGAGGGCACCGTGATGAGCACCGACGCCGACCGCATGACGGTGTTCTTCGAGAGCGAGGGCTACAAGGTGCTGGCCGTCGCCGACGTGCTCGCACACGACCTGCTCACGCCGGCCTGACCGGCTCGACGGGCTCGCCGGCGGCGGCGAGGACGGTGGCGATCGTCCGGGGGTGGGCCAGCACCCGGAAGTGTCCACCCGCGTGGAGGCGCACGTTGACGGCGCCGGGCAGTTCGCTGCCCTCGGGGATGTGGGGGTCGAACTCGCCGAAGACCGAGGTGATGCGGCCGTTGACCGACTCGTCCCGAGCGAGCCGCATCGTCGTCGCGTCGCGGGGTGAGAAGGCCCGGAGGGCGGGCAGCACCAGCCAGGTGGCGTAGCGCGACCCCGAGAACGGCGAGCAGACGGCGACCATCGACCGCACGCGGCGGGTCTCGTCGAGCAGCGCCATGACGTACTTGCCGATCAGGCCGCCCTTGCTGTGGGCGACGATCACGACGTCGGTGAGTCCGTGCGCGAGCAGGTGGGCGGCGACGTCGCGGGCGGTGGCCTCGACCGGACGGCTGTTCCATCGCAGGTCGTCGAGCACGTGCACGGGGTGGCCCTCGGCGTGCAGGCGTTCGATCATCGGTCGGAGGAAGGCCCAGGTCTCCCACACGCCGGGGACGACGAGCACGGGCCGACCGGTGCCGCCGAGGTAGCGCTCCGGGTCGCGAGGACTCGTGACGGCCCTCACCTGCCACACGGCGGCGTAGGCGTAGTCCTGCACCCACCACACGGCGTGACGGACGAGCACGGGGAGGCGGGGCACCACCCCGACCCTAGGCGTCGTCGTGCGGGACGTCCCGGCTCAGACGCTGTCGGGGTCGAGGACGAGCGTCGTGCCCGCGAACAGGTGCTGCGCGTCGTCGATGACCTGGAGGCCCTGGTTCATGTAGAGGAGCGCCGAGACCGAGATGCCGAAGCGGAGGGCGACGGCGTCGATGAGGTCGTCGGGCGCGACGGTGTACCGCTTGGGCGAACCGGACGCCGTGGTCGCCTCGAGCGCTCCCGTGGCGAAGGCCACCGCACCCGAGTCGACCGGGGCGATGTTCGTCCCACGCGGCGGCACCGACCAGGCGACCGGGGCGACGGCGAGCACCTTCCCGGCCGAGATCTCGACGGGGACGTCCGGGGAGGTGCTGGTCGAGTGGACGACGAGGGTCGAGAGGTACGACGGCTGGGTGACCGCTCCGAAGCTCCAGGACGCCGATGCCGGGGTCGCGGTGGGCCCACCGATCTCGGAACCCCCGTCGCCTCCGAAGGTGATGCCGTCGCCGACGGACGGAGCGACCTGGTAGAACGACACCCCCACCGGGACGGGCAGGCTCGAGGTGAAGTCGGTCACGTCGGTCGTGTAGGTGCCGTCGCCGGTGGCGACCACCCGGTAGTGGAAGTGGATGCTGCCCTTGGGGGACGCCACGTCGGACTCGGCGACGACCGTGCCCGCGGGCACCGGGGTGATGAACGGCGCCGGCGCCGCAGCGTCCTCGGGCGGCGGGGTGGCCGCCCGGGGCGAGGGCGTCGCGGGGGCGGTCGGCATCGGCGACGGGGAGGCACTCGGGGTGGGTGTCGAGGTGCGGGCGATCGTGGTCGGGCTCGCGGACCCGGTCGGTGCCCCGGCCGCGAGCGGGGCCGAGCCGTTCGTGGACAGGACCGCGCTCACGACCACGGCGACGAGGGCCGCGGTGGCGACGACGCCGCCGATGACGGCGAGGCGGCGACGGCGGGACCGGGGGCGGGTTCGCCGTCCTCGTCGTCGTCGTCGGTCGCGCCGACCGGGTCGGCCGAGGCAGCGCTGGCGGCGCCGACGGTGGTGGCCGAACCCGCGGTGCCGGGGTGCGACCAGGCGACGAGTCGAGGTCCGGCAGCGTCCGACGCGTCGACCGTGTCGGCGTCGTCGTCGGCGTCGGACGCGGGGGGCGCGAAGGGTTCGTGACCGGGCGTGACTCCCTCGTCGTCGCCCGCCCCCGGTGTGTGTCGTGCCATGGTGCCCCCTCGGCGACGATCCTAAGCGACGGAGTGGACCGGGTCGAGACCGATCGGTCGGGTCCCGGTCCGGGTACGAACCTGGAACAGCCTGTGAACCCCGGCGGCCCGCGGACACCCGGCCTACCGTCACGGGTGTACCGGGTCAGTCCGGTCGACCGACAACCAGGAGGTACGTCATGTCCGTTGGTGACAAGGCAAAAGATTTCGTCCAGAAGGCCGCCGGCAAGGCCGAAGAGGCCGTCGGCAAGCGCACGGACGACGAAGAGCTCACGAAGCAGGGTCACAAGGACCAGCACATGAGCGACGAGCGTCTCGAGACCGAGAAGGCCAAGGACGACCTCGGCAAGAACTGATCGTCCCGCCGACCCCGGTCGGCACCACGAAGGGCCCGGCATCCGCGGATGTCGGGCCCTTCGTCGTCCCGACGGAGACCGGGGAACGAGCGGGTAAAAGTGCAGAGTGTGCAAGAACCCGGCCGAGCGTGCTTCGGTGGAGACATGAAGCGTCCGTTCGGTTCCCTCGTCCCCGCCGCGGTCGTCGTGGCGTCCTTCGCCGTCGTGCTCTCGGGCTGGGCGTGTGCGAACGCCCGAGTGCAGCAGATGAGGGTGAGCGCTCTGGCCACCTTTTGACGGCACGCGGGTCCGGCGGCACGCGGGCTCGGCGGCACGCGGGTCCGGCCGGCATCGCGGCCGGGCGGATGGGGATCGTCCTTTCGCGGCCGACGGTCCGACGGCCCGACGTCCACGGACGTCTCGACGGGCGTGCCGGGGCCGGGGCCTGGGTCGTTGGCGGTGTCTATGTCGGTGTCGGCAATTCCTGGCTGGTGCTGCGATGGGGTGCGAGGATCGGCGCGGGACGGGTGCGGGCGTGACGGGAGCCAGGACTTGCCGACAGGGTTTGATGCCGATGCCGATGCCGATGCCGATGCCGATGCCGGTGCCGGTGCCGGTGCCGGTGCCGGTGCCGATGCCGGGTACGGTGCCGTGCCGGTGTTGCGGTCGCGGTGTCGGCAATTCCTGGGCGGTGCTGCGGTGGGGTGCGTGGATCGGCGTGGGACGGGTGCGGCCGTGACGGGAGTCAGGACTTGCCGACAGGGGGGACGGGACGCACGCTCCGCTCCGGGGCCTAGAGACGCGCCTCGGTGCGTCGCGGCTTGAGACGGGCGGGCGCATCGGAGGCGGCGACCCACTCGCAGGTGAAGGCGCCGCGGTAGCCGAAGAGGAACCCGAAGCGGTGATTGTGCACCTCGAGGTCGACGTGGAACGACTCGTCGTCGTCGGACCACCACTCGTGCAACTCGGCCCGACCGCTGAACAGCATCGGGAAGCGGAACGAGACGGGGCACTCGTGGAAGCGCTGCGCCCCGGATCGCAGCACGAGGCCGCCGCGGTCGTCGACCGACAGGTCGAGGTCGACCGCGAGGTGCTGGTGCGTGCCGAGGTAGTCGAGCACCCGCCCCCGGTCGAGCACCATCGTCGCGTCGAATCGGACCGGCCGACGTCCCGCGCGGCGGCGCGGCACCGAGTACGAGCGGACGAAGGTGACCGTCTCGCGTCCGAGTGCGTCGCGGTACGGATAGTTCTCGATGACGAAGGGCACGTCGTGGCCGACGTCGGGCACCAGGATGTTGCGCAACCGCCCGATCTGCAAGAACGGGACCGTCCACCACGGGCCCCGCCGGATCGACGACATGACCCCCCGGCCCACGCAGGCCTCGCCCGAGTCGAGACCGACGCCGAAACGTCGCTGCATCATCGGGTGCAGACGCGTGAAGTCCTCGCCGAGGGCCTGCTCGAAGATCGACGTCATCGGGGTGACCGCCTCGCCGGGTCGGGCAGCGCGGCCAGGGTGACCGGCGCCTCCTTCAGGTGGTCGCCCGCGCGCGTGCCGCCGGCGGGCGCACGCAGGGTGCGGGAGGCGCGGGGGCGGTCCGGACGCCAGAACGCGAGAGCGCAGGCGAGCGGCCACCGCTCGGGTTCGCGGCCGGTCTCGAGCCACAGGCGCAGGCGGTCGAAGCTGTACGCCGTCGCCCAACCGAGCAGCGGACGCACGACCAGGTCGAGCGGGCCCCAACCCGGGTCGTAGTCGTAGCCGGTCACGAAGCGCGTCCGTCCGTCGGCGGTGGGGACGTAGCGCCAGTACCCGCGACCGGCCCGGATCGGCGAGAGGACGTCGTCGGTCGCGAAGCGCAGGGCGGACGTGCGCGAACCGTCCCGACCGTGGCGCTCGCCGATGCTGACGCCCGTGCCCCGGACGGTGTGGACGGGCGTGCGGCGGACGTAGCGGAACGGGGTCGACCCGTCGGCGTCCGGCGGCCCGGGGGTGATGCTCGAGAAGCGGACGTCCCAGCGGACGTGCTGCGCGGGGTCCTGCGTGGCGGCCCAGACCCGGTCGAGGTCGGCGTCGATCACGGTCTCGACGTAGATCTGACGTTTCCCCACGATGGCGAGGCTAGGGCATGGTGACGGCCGGGTGGACACCCCGCGACGCAGGTCACGGCCGGATCTAGGCTCACCCCATGGACGAGAGCTTCGGGACGGTCCGCGACGCGTTCGGGGCGGCGGCGCGATGGTTCGCCGAGACGGTGCACGAGCTGGACCGGCCGCCGGGCCTCTGGGACGCCCCGGCCCTCGGCGAGTGGAACCACCGCCACCTCGTCGGCCACACGTCGCGGGCCCTGCTCACGGTCGAGCAGTACCTGCGGCCCGGGTCGTCCGATTCCGGCGACCGCACCGTCGACTACTACCGGGCGGTCCGGGGCGGCCGTGCCGACCCGGACGAGGTCGCCGAGCGGGGGCGGCAGGCAGGACGGGACCTCGGCGCCCACCTGCCCGAGAGCGTCGACGCCGTCGTGCGACGGGTGACCGGCGTGGTGGCCGCACGGACCGCGGACGCGCGGGTGGAGACGCCGGTCGGCGAATGGCGGCTCGAGGCGTACCTCCCGACGCGCGTCGTCGAGCTCGTGGTGCACACGGGCGACCTCAGGGCGGCCGCCGGGCTCGACGGGCAGGCGCCCGAGGTCGCGGGTCGTCAGGCGCTGGTGGTGCTCGGGGCCCTCGTGGCCGATGCTCCGTGGGCTGACGCGCCCCGCCTCCTGACGGCCCTGACGGGTCGCTCGGCGCTCGCCGCCGGGTACACGGTGCTCTGACGGGGCCGCCGGTCTGCCGCGGGTGCCTCCCATCCCTCGACAACACCCCCGGGGCCTCCGGCTCGGCCTCGGGCTCTGGCTCCGGCTCTGGTGTCGGCAATTCCGGGCTGGTGCTGCGGCGGGGTGCCGGCTTCCGCGCGGGAGGGGAGCGGCTCCGACAGCGACCCGGAGTTGCCGACGGGGCGACGGCCTGGGCCACGCAGGGGCTGTCGCGCTCGCGATGAACTGGTGACTACGGTGGCCGCATGAGCCACCCGCCCCACGACCCCTACCGGACGGCCTTCCTCGAGACGACCGACGGCGCCTCGCTCTACGTCGAGGAGTCGGGGCGTCCCGACGGCGTCCCCGCCCTCTGGTTGCACGGCGGGCCCGGCGGGTCGCTCGGTCAGGGCGGCTACCGACGGTCGTTCGATCCCCGGGCCTATCGGCTCGTCGGCATCGACCAGCGCGGTTCTGGGCGCAGCACCCCGAACGTCGTCGACGACCTGGCCCACCTCGCACGGCACACGACGCCGCGACTCGTCGCCGACCTCGAGGAGGTCCGTGAAGGTCTCGGCATCGACAGCTGGGTCGTCGGCGGGGTGTCGTGGGGCACGACGCTCGCGCTGGCCTACGCCGAGGAGCACCCGGACCGCGTCCGAGCCCTGGCGCTCATGGCGGTCACGACCACGAGTCGCGACGAGGTCGACTGGATCACCGAGGGGGTCGGACGGCTCTTCCCCGAGGACTGGGCCGTGTTCGAGCGCGAGAGCAGGAGGCGCGACGACGAGAGACCGGTCGACGCCTACGCGAGACGGCTGGCTTCCGACGACGCGGCCGATCGTGCGGCGGCCGCGGCGAGTTGGGACCGGTGGGAGAGCGTCCATGTCAGCCTCGACGATCCCGGGTCCCGCGGGCGGGGGCATCTGGGACCCGGCCGGCGAGAGGCGTTCGCCACGCTCGTCACCCACTACTGGAGCAACGACGGCTTCCTCCCGGGCGAACGGTCGATCATGGCGCGGCTGCCACGGATCGCCCAGGTCCCCGCCGCGTTGGTGCACGGTCGTCGTGACGTCAGCGGGCCGGCGATCACGCCGTGGCTCCTGCACCGTGCCTGGCCGGCGAGCACCCTCACCGTGGTCGAGGACGAGGGGCACGGCGGCCCGCGTCAGGTCGAGGTGCTCAGTGCCGCACTCGACGGGTTCGCCCGGCGGTGACGACTTCGTCTGCTCTGCCCGCCGTGCCCGGCATGCGTCGGGCCGACCTCGCACGGCCCGAAGGGGTGCGTTGGTTACCGGCCCAACCGTCGGGCGACGGCGTCCTCGTGCTCGCGGGGTCGAGTGGACGGGTGGACGGCGAGCGCGCCAGGCTCTTTGCGGCGCACGGCGCATTGGCTGAGTCGATCCGGTGGTTCGGAGGCGAGGGTCAGAGCGCCGGGCCGTGGGACGTCCCGCTGGAGACCTTCGTGGACCGTTTGGACGCCCTCGCCAGGGAATGCGACCGGGTCTGGATCGTCGGGACGTCGTTCGGGGCGGAGGCCGCCCTCGCGACGGCCGCCCGCGCGCCCGGGGTGTCCGGTGTGTTCGCGTTCGCCCCGTCGGACGTCGTGTGGGCGGGGTACGACCCGGCCGGTGCCGAACACTCGCACTGGACATGGGGTGGGGCGCCCATACCGTTCGTACCGATCGACCAGGAGTATCGGGGGACGGAGGAACCTCCTCGGTTCTCCCCCGTGTACGAGCGGTCCCGAAAGGCGTTCGCAGACCGGGTGGCGGCGGCGGCGATCGAGGTGGAGCGCATTGCCGAGGTCGTCGTCGTCGCAGGGGGCGACGACCAGGTGTGGTCGAGCTCGCTGTACGCGGAGAACATCCGGTGTCGCCGCGCAGACCACGGCGCCGACACCGTCGTGGTGGCTGGTGCCCTCGCCGGGCACCGAGCGATCCTGCCCGGGGAGTCGTTGGTGCAGGGCGGCATGGCCATGCGACGTGGGGGCACGGAGGTCGCGGACCGGGAGCTGGGGACACGCGCGTGGCGTGCGATCACCGCGATGCTTGCGGCATCGCGCTGACGTGCTCGGCTTCATGTCGAATCGTCGACCCGCTGGAAGAGGACGTGGTCCTGCCAGCGGCCCGCGATCTCGAGGTAGGACGGTGCGATGCCGTACTGCTCGAAACCGGCCTTCCGCAGGACCCGCTGTGAGGCGACGTTGTGACGGAGCGTCCCCGCCTGGACTCGGTGGAGGCCGGCGTCGCCGAAGGCCCAGTCGACGGCGTCGCCGACGGCCGAGGTCATGATGCCGCGGCCGTTGCGGTCCTCCGACAGCCAGTAGCCCAGGTCACAGGACCGGAAGGGGCCACGGGCGATCCCGCTGAGGGTCAGCCGGCCCACCACGGCACCCTCGTCGACGATGACGAACGGCTGCGCCTCACCCCGGGATCGTTGCGCCAGCAGCGACGAGATCACCGACAGCTGCCCCTCGGGCGTGAAGTAGGCGTCACCGCGCACGGGGTCCCAGGGCGCCAGGAACTCACGGTTGCGCGTCAACGCCCGGGCCAACTCGGGGGCGTCTCGCGGCTCGATCAGGCGGAGGTGGGAGGACACGGGTTCACGGTACCGCCGGAGACGCGGCCCGAAGTCCTCGTCGTCGCCGTCGTCATCGGGTCGGCCTCGTGTTCATGTTCGTCCTACGGGGCGCCGTCCTCCGTGCCGGGCTCCAGTCCTGGGGGTCGAGTGCGTCGAGCTCGACGAGCACCCGGTCGACGAGGTCACGCCAGGCCTGACTGCGGCGGGGTTCGTCGACGTCCGCTTCTCGTCGACGGAGGAATCAGCGGACGGCCCTCACCGCGCCTCCGGACGCCCGGCCTCGTCGAGCGCGCGCAGCAGCGCCTCGCCGTCGCGCACGTCCACGAAGGTCATCGGTAGCGGGGCCATGACCCCGTCGAGGCCCGTGTTGGTCAGGCCACGCTGCCGTGCGCCGAACGGGGTGTTCCCCGTGATCGAGTCCGTCCAGTCGACGCTGACGTGGGTGCGGTCCCGGGACCACGAGACCTCCTGGTTCTGCTGCTTCGCCGGCGCCTGGTGGACCGTCGACCCGACGACCAGGAACGACCGCCGGTCGGTGACCGCGTAACCCGTCTTCGCCTTCCGGGCCCGCTTGAGCAGGAACCTGCCGACCACGAAGAAGAGGCCGATCGCCACGAAGACCCCACCGAAGGCGACGAAGAACCACGATGCCCCGTCGCGCAGCGCGGAGACCTCCCAGAAGATCGCGAACCCGCACCACAGCAGGCTGAACGGCACGAGGAACAGGTCGTTGCGACCGAAGGTCACGCTCTCGTCCGGGCCGCCCGACCAGAGCAGGTGCTCGCCGGGGCGCAGCTCCGGCTGGACGAGGGCACGTCGATCGTCGGGCACGCGGGCGTCGGGAGCGCTCATGGTCGAGAAACTACCGTGACGCGTCCGCCGCCGTCACCGCGCCCGGGCTGGGGTGCCGTCAGGCCCGGGGCCGGTCGAACCGGGCGCCGCCGGGCTTCGGGCCGAGCAGCGACAGGATGAAGATGACGAATCCGCCGAGGTACGGGACGAGGTTGATGAGCAGCAACCACCCGCTGAGGTCGATGTCGTGGAGTCGCCGCGCTCCGAGGGAGAGGAACGGCACGATCGTCCCGAAGAAGAGGATCGCGAAGACGAAGCCGAAGGGGATGAAACCGGGTCCGGGTTCGAGGGTGCCGTCGTAGTCGGTCGTGCTCCCCGGGAGGCCCGCGAGGAACCCGACGATGCCGAGGACGAAGTAGAGGACCGTGTTCGCGAGGACCACCCACCAGTACTCGCTGCGGCTCGCGCGCCCCGTGAAGTCGGCGTACTTGAGGAAGAACCGCTTCACTGCGACGACCGGGCCCGCCCCGTACAGCGGCGCCCAGAGGGGGACCGACCCGCCCGGGCCGGAGGGCGACCCCTGTGGCGGCTGTCCGTACGAGGGCTGTGCGTACGAGGGCTGCCCGTACCCGGGCTGCTGCCCGTACGACGGAGGCGTCGCCTGCCCGGAGGGCGGCTGCTGCCCGAACGGCGGAGGCGTCGGCTGCCCGTAGGGCGGAGGCGACTGCTGCCCGTAGGGCGGGGGCGTCGGCTGCCCGTAGGAGGGCTGCCCGTAGGGCGGCTGCTGCGGCTGCCCGCCCCGCTGGTCCGTTCCGTCGTTCTGGTCGCTCATGAGATCCCCCTCGTCCGCGCCGCCCACCGCGACCCGACCACCCTACCGAGCGGGGGCGTCGTACCATCGGACCGTGAAGACACCGGCCGTCCTCCGTGACGATTCGCCCGAGGCCGCCGCGCTCCTCCGCGCCGGGTAGACCGTCGCGGCCCGGTCGTTCGGTGCCCGGCTCGACGGCGACCGCGTCGACCGTGACCGCCTCCGCGCCCTCGCGTCCGGCAGGGTCGCCGACCTCACGACCCGCGAGCTCGGTCCGCACGACGTCGACGACGTCCTCGCTCTCGACGCGCAGACCCTCGACGGCTACCCGGGCAGCGTGGCCACACGGCACGAGCCCTTCGACCGGTCGTCGGCGACACCCGGACCGACCCGCCGGGCCTGGGGTGCCCTCACGTCGACGGGTCGCCTCGTCGGCCTGACCGTCGTCGACCTCGACGGTCCCACCGCCGAGACGGACGTCACCGTCGTGCACCCCGATCACCGCGGTCGAGGTCTCGCCGCAGCGGTCAAGGCGGCGTCGGTGCTGGCCCTCCTCGACGCCGGCGTCCTCCGCTTCCGCACAGGAGGTTCGGCCGACAACCCCGCCATCGTCGCCGCGAACGCCACCCTCGGCTACGTCGTCGACGAGGGCTGGCTTACCCTGGTCGCACCCACCCCCTAAACCACCATCGAGTGGTCCCGAACCGTCCCTCGTCGTTCGACGAAAGACGGAACGGGACCACTAAACCACCGTCGGAGGTGGGTCTAGCTGCCGAGGTTCTGAACGGCGTAGTCCGCCTCTTCAGGCGTGAACTTCTCGCCGTATTCGCTCGTCAGCTGATCGCGGATGGCCTCAGGAGACATCGCCATGGTCTCTTGGTAGGACTTCGCCTTGGCGAGCGCGTTGGCGTTCCAGTCCGCCTGGATGGTGTCGATGGCGTACTGGGCGGCCTCGGGCGTGAACTGCCCGCCGTACTCGGAGACGAGTTGGTCGTAGATGCCCGCTTTGCTCATGTTGAGCATGGAGGAGTAGCTCTCGGCTTGGATGAGCGCGGAGGCGTACTCGACCGGCACGGCGGGGGCCACGGGCTCGGGGGCCTGCGCCTCCTGGGCCGGTTCCGACGTCTCGCTGGCGGCTGGCGAGGCCACTTCCTCGACAGGAGCCGACGTTTCCACGGCTGCGGCCACCGGTGCGTCGTCCGACGCCCCACTCATGATCGCGCCGAGGCCGAACGCCATGGCGAGCGAGGACACGACGGCGATAGCGCCGAGCACGATGCCGGTGACGGCCATCCCCTTGGACTGCTGTTTGCGAACGGCGAGCACCCCGAGCACGACGGCCGCGATGCCGACCAAGGCGCCGAACACGGGCACGAGGCCGAAGAGGGAAGGCGCCGATGCCGACGACGAGCGCAGCGATCGCGAGACCTGCGGCTTTCTTGACGGGGGGGCCTTGAGGCGGGAGGGTCGCGGTGGTCGTGGGGTAGGCGGTCGTTTCCGCGGAAGGCTGGTTTGGGTCGGTCTGGTAGGGCCCTTGGGCCCCGTACCCACCGGTATCGGGTGTGCTCATGTCGAGATGATGACAGAGCCGAGAGTTGCTCTCCTTCGCTTTTTGGGCGGCCACCGGGTGACGCCGAGGACGAAAGTGCGACTCACCCGCGATCGAGTGGGCAGTTGTCGTTGTTCATCCCCGGGAGAAGATCAATTACTGCCCACTCGGCAGACGATGCGGAGCCGAGAGGAGCGCGCGGGGGCAACCGGGCGGCGAGGGGCGGGCGGGGGCGGCCCCGGGATCAGCCCCAGCCGCCGAGGTAGGCGGCGACGCTCGGCTCGCCCGCGACGGGCGTCAGCCAGTCCACGGAGGCGCGGTGCGAGACGAACGCGACGCCCGCCCCCCAGCGTCGGGCGCGCAGGGCGGCCCGGCGCGACTCGACCGTCACGAGCACGCGGCCCGACGGGTCCGCCAACTCGAGCGTGCCGAGCGACCCGACGCCCACCGCGTCCGTCGCCGTCCGAAGGTCCCGCGCGACGTCGTCCCCGAGGCCGACCGCAGCGGCCAGGGCCTGCACCCGGGCGTCGTCCGAGCCGCCGGCCTCCACCGCGGGCAGTACCCGCACGGGCCCGTCGAGCGTCACGACCACCCGGGCACCGGACAGCGCCGCGGCGGCAGCGTCCGACGAGCGTCCTCGCACCCGCTGGTCCGCCTCGAAGACCGGGGCCACGTCGTCCGGCACCACGACCGTCACGTCCGGCATCGCCGCCAGCACGCTGTCCACCGCGACGAACGCCGCACCGGCCGAGATCGAGGTCCCGACGGCGGCGACCAGGTCGACGCAGACGTCCACCGCGCGACTGCGCACTCCGAACCCGCGCGAGCCGCGCACGGCGATCAGATCGGCGAGGCGCAGGGTCTCGCCGTTCTTCTCGGCCTGACGCCGCGCCTCCTGGTCCTCGCGAGCCACCGCCGACGCCGCCGAAGCCGCCGAGTCCGCTGGGTCCGCCGAGTCCGCCGAGTCCGCCGACCCCGCCGACCCGGCGCCGGCACTCGTCGCCCGTCCCGCCCAGTCCGGCCCGTCATGCCACGCCACGGCGCCCGGCACGTGCGCGAACACGCCGCCGGCGAGCCACGCGCGGTGGGCCCACTCCCAGTCCTCGCCCCCGTAGCTCGTGAACGACTCGTCGAAGCCGCCGACCTGGTCGAAGAACCAGCGGGTGCAGCAGGTGACCGCCCCGATCAGGTGGCGGTACGACCGGTCGTCGGCGTGCAGCAGGTCGGCCGACCAGCCGTACGCCTGCTGCAACCAGCGCGGCTGCTCCAGCTCGTGGGCCGGCCCTGCCACCTCGACCGGCTCCGACACCGGCACGGCCACGCCGTCACCGACCCCGCCGTCACCACCCAGCACCCCGGCGAAGTCCGCGTGCTTCCGCTGGCCGACCGTCACCGCCTCGGGGGCGAGCGCCGGCAGCCGGGTCAGCCGCAGCACGTAGTCCGGCTCGGGTGACGTGTCGGCGTCGACGAAGCACAGCACCGACCCCGACGACGCGGCGACGCCGACGTTGCGGGCGGCCGAGAGCCGGAACCCGAGGTCCTCCTGCACGATCAGCCGCACCCCCTCGGGCACGGTGGGTGGCGTCGGCGATCCGTCGTCGACGACGATCACCTCGAGCCGTTCGGCCGGGTAGCTCTGACGCGCGAGCGCCGCCAGCGTGCGGTCGAGCTCGGCCTGCTGCCGGTAGTGCACGACGACCACCGACACGAGCGGCGGCAGGTCGGGCCACACCCCGTCGAGGGCGTCCCACGCGTTGCCGACGACGAACCGCCCACCCGCAGGAGGCGCGGTGTCGGTCGCGTCGGACACCGGCGACCCGGCGTCGCGGCTCACCAGCGCACCCCCTCGGCCCACCACGCCGCGTAGACGTCGGCCACCTCGTCGAGGCCGGGCAGGGTCCGGGCGTCGTCGTCGAGCCAGGTCGACGCCGGGTCGGCCAGGGCGGTCGCGATCGCCGTCGCCAGACCGCCGTCGGGGTAGAGCGTGAGCGTGCCCGGCCGGAGGGCGGCCATCTCGCGCGAGTACCTCGTGTCGGGCACGAGCGGTCGTCGCCCGGCCGCGATCCAGGTCGCGATCGATCCGGAGGCCGACACGTGCTGGTGCGCCGCCACGGGCACCGACGCGCGCCGGGCGCGGTCGAGCAGCGTCGCGTCGTCGAGGTAGCCCGTCGCGCCGAACGGCACGCCGAGCGCCGCCGCCTCGTCGACCAGCTGCTGCAGCTCGGCCTCGTGCCCCGAGGAGGCGCGGCCGAGCGCCACGACGCCGGTCGCCCGCGCGTCCGGTCGCGTCGCCCCGCTGCCGCCCCGGTCGCCGGCGGCGTCGTGCCGCGCCGCCGCGAGTCCGGCCACGGCCGCCACGACCTCGGCGTGCCCCTTGCCCGGGTAGAAGAAGCCGATGACCGCGACGTCGCCGTCCGACTCGGGGAGCCCGTCCGGCCCGGCGGGCTCGGGGAGCCCGTCCGGCCCGGTCCGCTCCGGCGGCAGGGGGTGCCGGTCGACCGGCAGGGGGATCACCTCGACCGGGCCGTCGAAGCCGACCCACTCGCGCAGGAGGGAGCGCTCGTGGTCGCTGTTGACCACGACGCCTCGTGCGGCGGCCACCACGCGACCGTAGGCCTCACCGCGCCTCCTCAGGTTGCGCTCGCCGTCCGACGGCTGCGGCAGGTCGTGCAGGGTGACCGTGAGCGCCGTCGTGTCGGCCAGGTGCTCGACGACGTCGGCCGCGGCGGACGGCGAGGGGCCCCAGAGCCGGTCGGTGAACTGCAGGTGGACCCGCGGGACGCCGACGTCGACGGTGTCGGCCGGGCGGGCGTCGTCGCCCCCCTCGACGTCGGGCACGTCGAGCAGGTCGGCGACGTCGAGGGCGAGGTGCCGACCGGTGCGGGCCTCGACCGTCGCGGCGATCTGGGCCGCGTAGGTCGCGACGCCGTGCTGCGGATCGTGGTGCGTGACCACCACGGGCAGCTCGACGAGGTCGATCGTGGCCGCCGCACCGTCCCGCGCGGTCGACCGGGCCGAGTCGCGCGCGGTCGCCTCGCGGGTCGAGGGATCGACCGCCCCGCCGCTCACGCCGCACCCCACATCGCGAACGTGTCGGCGTGCCGGGCCAGCGCGGCCTCGACCGCGTCCGGGTGCTCGGCGTACCAGGCGAGGTGTGCCCGACGGACCTCGTCGGCGTCGACGCGCTCACCGCCGACGACCCAGTGATCGGTCGCCTCGTCGTCGAGGCCCCAGGCATCGATCACCGCCTGCTCGCGCGGGGCGTGCACGCTCGAGAGCACGGGTCGGCCCGGGTCGACGACGTGCTCGGGCAGGCCGAGGCGCTCGCGGACGCGCGAGGCGAGAGCCGTCCAGACCGGGTTGCCGGGGTGGTTCAGGGTGCGCATCTGGTCGAAGCGCGGCGTGCCGGCCCCGTCGGCGCCCGCACCGACCTCGAACAGATCCGACGCGACGACGCTGTCGTGGGCGACCTCGCGCTTCCGCAGCTCGGCCAGCGACTGCTCCGCGACCGACCGGACGACGGCGGGCGTCAGGGCGCCTCCCGGGAGGGGCCGCCCGGCGGCCTCGGCGATCAGCCGGACGTCGTGGTACTCGACCACGGGCGGCACGAGCGAGACGTCGCTCGGCGGGCGCACGATGACGTGCGCGGGGTAGAGGCCCGCGAACCGGACGACGGGCACCCGGACGACCCGCGCCTCCCGGGGCAGCATCGCGGCCAGCTGCGCCGTGCCGAGCGGGAGGTCGTGGTAGTCGTCGCGCACCGGTTGCGAGACCAGCAGCCCGGCCCGGCCGAGCCACCGGCCGAGCTGCGGCAGGTCGGCGGCCGTGAGCTCGTGCACGGGCGGCATCCGGACGGTCGTGAGGCCCGCGCCGTCGAGGAAGATCCGCAGCGACTCGGCCTGGCAGTTGCCCACCACGAGGGCGATCGCCCCGTCGCCCTCCGGCTCGCTCAGACCGTAGAAGTCGCCGTAGTGACGGGTGCGGCCGTCGGGTTCGGTTCGCTGTTCGGACATGCTTCCCTCCGGCCCTCGCTCGGAACGGACAAAGGGGGTCGCGCGGGCCTATGTTGAGTCAACAGCGACTTCCCCGGTCGCGTCATCCTTTCCCGCCGCCAGCCCCGGCACACCTCACCCGCATCGTCGCGGGTGCTCGTCGTCCCGCGAGACAGGCCTCGCGCCGGTCCGCCACGGCGAGCGACCTGATCACGCCGAGGAGGCCCCGATGACCCATCACGCCCCGACGTCGCCGTCGACCACGGCCCCCGCGTCCGACGAGACCGTCGTCGTCGCGCCCCTCCGCGTGGCCTCCGTCCCGGCCGGCCACCCGTACGTCCGCTCGTTGCTCGACCCCGACGACGCCTCCGGCCGCGTCGTCCACCTCGCCGACCCGCTGCCCGACCCCGCCGAGCCGGACCGCTGGTGGCCCCCGGTGGTGCTGGACGCCGACTGGCTCCGCGCCCACGCCGACGAGATCGACCTGCTGCACGTGCACTTCGGCACCGAGTCGTACCCGACCGACCACCTCGTCGCCGTCGTCGAGGCCCTGCGCGACCTGCGCCTGCCGCTCGTGTACACGGTGCACGACCTGACGAACCCGCAGCTCGTCGACCAGGCGCCCCACGTCGAGCACCTCGACGTGCTGATCCCGGCCGCCGACGAGTTGATCACCCTCACCGACGCGGCCGCCGACGAGGTCGAGGCCCGGTGGGGTCGTCGCCCGACCGTCATCGCGCATCCGGCCATCGTCGACCCCGAGGTCGAGCTGCCGGTCGGCACACCTGGTGACACGGTCGTCGTCGGGGTCCACCTCCGCGACCTGCGCCCCAACGTCGCGGGCGTCGAGACCGTCCGCACCCTGCTCGCGGCGGTCGACGCCCTGCGCGCCACCGGTGCCGCCGTGGAGGCGCGGGTCGACCTGAACGAGCGCGTGCGCGACCCCGAGCAGGCCGAGCGCATCCGCGAGCTCGTCCGGGCCGCCGGACCGTCGGCGACCCTCGCCGAGCACCCGCGCCTGACCGACGCCCGGCTCGAGCGGTCGCTCGCCGACCTGGACGTCTCGGTGCTGCCGTACCGCCACGGCACGCACTCGGGCTGGGTCGAGCTGTGCTGGGACCTCGCCGTCCCGGTCGCCGCGCCCCGCGTCGGCCACGCCGCGGCGCAGCACCCCGACCGTGGGACCACCGCCTCCTTCGACCTCGACGACCCCGCGTCGCTGGCCGCGGCCGTCATCGCCCTGGTCAGCCCGCACGCCGTCGACGAGACCGCCGACGCACACGACGCCCCGGCCCGGGTGCCGGCCTCGCGCCGCGGCACCCCGCACCGCGCCGCCCTGCAGCGGCAGCGTCGGTCCGTGCGACGACGACAACGCCACGACGTGGCGGCCGCCCACCTCGCGGTGTACGAGCGCGCCCTCGCGACGGTCGCGGCGGTGACGGCGTGACCCGCGCCTCCCGGCCCCTGCGCATCGTCGTCGTGGCGCCCCTGCGCTACCCGATCCGCGAGCCGTTCGCCGGCGGACTCGAGTCGTCGGTCCACCACCAGGTGCGCACCCTGCGCGAGCGCGGTCACCGCGTCTCGCTGATCGCCACCGAGGGGTCCGACCACCTCGACCAGAGCCCGCCCGAGTTCGTCCTGCCCGCAGTGGTCTTCGACGACCCGGCCGAGGCGACCGACACGACCTACCCCGACGGCTACCTCGAGCGCGCGCTGCCGGCGCTCGAACGCGCCCTGCAGTTCGTCGCCGACCACGCCGACGACTACGACCTCGTCGACAACCACAGCCTGCACGGCGCCCCGCTCGCCCGGGCCGACCGCATCGGCGTGCCGATGGTCAGCACGCTGCACACGCCGACCCTGCCCGCCATGCTCGCCGCGCACCGCTCGTCCACCGGGCCGCGCAGCCGCTTCGTCGCCGTCAGCGGCCACACCGCCGCCGCCTGGGCGAGGGAGGGCGTCGAGGCGAGCGTCCTGCCGAACGGCGTCGACACCGAGCGCTGGGGCTTCGGACCCGGGGGCGACGACCTCGTCTGGTCGGGACGCATCGTCCCCGAGAAGGGGCTGCACCTCGCCCTCGAGGTCGCCCGTCGCGCCGGGCGCCGCCTCGTGATCGCCGGTCGCATCGGCGACGTCGACTACTTCGAGACCGAGGTCGCCCCGCACCTCGGAGCCACCGCCCACTACGTCGGCGAACTGCGCCAGCCCGAGCTCGCGGCCCTCGTCGGCCACAGCGGCTGCGCCCTCGTCACGCCCGTGTGGGAGGAGCCCTTCGGACTCGTCATCGCGGAGGCGCTGGTCACCGGCACGCCGGTCGTCTCGTTCGCCGTCGGGGGAGTCCCCGAGGTCGTGGCGGGTTCGGTCGGGGCCGCCCTGGTCCCCGCCGGCGACCTCGACGGCATGGCGCGCGCGGCCGACGACCTGCTGCGCCGGGTCGGGACGGACGCCGACGCCCGCCGCACCGTGCGGCAGGACGCCGTCGACCGGTTCTCGCTGCGAGCCCGGGCCGCCGTCCTCGAGCGGCTGTACGCCGACGTCGTGGCCTCGGACGAGCGCGTGCCGGGCACGTCCGTCGTCGCCGCGACGGAGCCGACCGGCGTGGGTGGCCGGCACCGTGCCTCCTCGTCCCTCGCCGGCGGCCTGTCGGCCGTGCGCCCGGCCGGCACGGGCCGACGGGTCGTGACGGCGTGACCTCGACGGTCGCCCGCCCCCTCGTCGGCTGGTACGTGCACCACCACGGTGCCGGGCACCGCACCCGCTTCTCGGCCGTCCGGCCGCACCTCGACGCCGACGTCGTCGTCTTCAGTTCGCTGAGCGCCCCCGTCGACCTGCCGGACGACACCACCTGGATCGAACTCGAGCGCGACGACGCCCCGACCACGGGCCCGGACGGCGTGGTCCGTCACCCCGCCGACGCCTCGCCGACCGTGGGCGGCCTGCTGCACTGGGCTCCCGTGGGGCACCCCGGGCACGCCTCCCGCCTGGGCCGCATCGCCGGGGAGATCGCCGGGGCCGCGGCCGGCGGGCGCCCCTTCGACGCGATGGTCGTCGACGTCTCGGTCGAGGTGACGCTCTTCGTGCGGCTGCTGGGCGTCGAGGTCGTCGTGGTCTCGCAACCCGGCGACCGCACCGACGAACCCCATCGACTCGCGTACGACGCCGCGTCGCGCGTGATCGCTCCCTGGCCCGCCGGGACGCACGACTCGTCGGCGCTCGACCGGGTCGCCGAGAAGGTGCGCTGGGTCGGCGGGATCTCGCGGCAGGACGGGCGCGGGGCCTCGGACCGCGGGTCGGCCGTCGTCCCCGGCAGCGTCCTCTTCGTGGGCGGTGCCGGCGGCAGCGACCACGGGGACCTCTCGGCCGCGGTCGCCCGCGCGGCTCGGGCCACGCCCGGCACGACCTGGTCGGCCCTCGGGCTCGACACCTGGGTCGACGATCCGTGGTCGGCCATGACCTCGGCCGAGGTGATCGTGACCTGGGCCGGCCAGAACACCGTCGCCGACCTCGCCGCCCTCGGCGCACGTGCCGTGGTCGTGCCGCAGACCCGACCCTTCGACGAACAGCTCACGACCGCCCGGGCGCTCGACCGGGCCGGTCTCGCCGTCGTGGCGCCGTCCTGGCCCGCCGACGCCGAGTGGCCGTCGGTGGTCGAGCGCGCCCGGGGGCTGCGGCCCGACTGGTCGGCGTGGCAGGTCGAGGGGGCTGCCGCCCGCGCCGCCGCGGTGGTCGCCGAGGTGGCCGGTCGGGGCGCGCACGGCGTCGGCCCCGCGCGCGCCGAGCCCGCCGTCGGCGCCGAGCCCGCCGTCGGTTCCGACCCCGCCGTCGGCACCGACCTCGCGGGGGTCGCCTCGTGACCGTCGTGGTGGTGACCCTCGCGTCCGCCACCCGCATGAAGCACGTCGCCAACCAGCTGCGGTTCGTCCGGCAGGTGGCACCCGACGCCGGCCACGTGGTCGTCTGGCTCGACGAGACCCCCGCCCCCGACGTGCCCGCCCTGGCCGGGGTCACGACCCTGCACGTCCCGCCGGGTCCCGACGGCCTGCGCCTCGCCGCCGGACGCAACCGCGGAGCCGACGCGGCCGTCGGTCACGGTGCCACGCTCATCGTGTTCCTCGACGCCGACTGCGTCCCCGGCCCCGACCTCTTCCGCCACTACGAGCAGGCGGCGCTCGACCACCCGGAGGCTCTCCTGAGCGGACCCGTCACCTACCTGCCCGAGGGGTTCGTGCTCGGCGCCGGCGAGGGGCTCGAGGGGGCGACCGCTCCGCACGCGGCGCGACCCGCGCCTCCTGCGGGGACGACGCTCGTCGCGGGCGCCGCGGACTATCCGCTGTTCTGGTCGCTGTCGTTCGCGGTGACGCCGGACGCCTGGGCGCGGCTCGGCGGCTTCGACGAGCGATACGAGGGCTACGGCGGCGAGGACACCGACTTCGCCTTCATCGCGCGCTCGCTCGACGTCCCGCTCGTCTGGGTCGGCGGCGCCCACGCGTACCACCAGTACCACCCGACGTCGTCACCGCCGTGGCGCCACCTGTCCGACGTCGTGCGCAACGGCGGCCTCTTCGCCGAGCGGTGGGGCGAGTGGCCGATGGGTGGCTGGCTCGACGCGTTCGGGCGGGCCGGCGCGGTGCGCCGGGCGGCCGACGGCGGCTGGACCCTCGTCGAGGGCGCGGCCGTCCCGAGCTGACCCGCCCCGGGTCGCCGGGCCGGGCTGACCCGCCGCGAGTCGCCGGGCCGAGTAGTCCGCCCCGAGTCGCCCGCCCCGAGTCGACGGGCCGGGATCGCACCGCCGACTGAGCATCGCACCGTCGATGTGGGCGGTGCGACGTCCAGTCGGCGGTGCGACACCACCCGAGGAGGCGCGGCGCGGCCGGGTCAGTCGAGCGTGCCCTGGTCGGACGACTTCTTGTGGGCGATGGCGTCGCGTTCGGCGGCGAGCGACGCGACGGTGGCCGGGTCGAGGGCGTCGTAGTCGACGAACGGGTCGGGCTGGCCCGTCTTGTCGGCGACGACCGCCGAGTAGGCCGAGACGGCGAGTCGCAGCTTGGCGGTCGCCCGACCGGCGCGCTTGCTCGACAGCGGTTTCTCTTGCATGACCTTGCGGTGGTGGTCGAGCGCCTCGACGAGGTCGCGGTGGGCCGTCTTGAGCTTTTTCGCCATGTGACGATCATGCCCACCCGGGGCCGATCTGCCAACACGGTCGTGGCCGCGGGGGACCGGTCGGGGGACAAGCCGCCGCGGGGGAGGAAGCGAGGCCCGGGTGCTTTCACAGCGGGCGGCCACACTGCCGTAACCTCCCGGGCGGACCATCAGGCATGATCTCGCTGACCGGAGTGATCCGCCCCACCGACGAGGTGGCCGTGCTGCACGTCGTCGAGCAGAAGCTCCGGCGGCACTTCCCGGCGTTGAGCGCCGCGTCCGAGGTGCTCGTGCTGCAGGCCTGGGGCCTGCCGGTCCGCGTCACCGAGCAGTTGGCGCGGCTGCGGCTCGACGTCGTCGTGGGCGACCAGGACGAGGCGGCCACGTTCCGCGACACGGTCGGCGCCGAGTTGCGTAGCTGGTCGGGGTCGGGGTCCGGCTCCCTGAGGGTCGACTGGACCGAGGACGTCCTCCCCGCCGTCGCGCCGGCCACGCTCGGCGAGACCGCCTGACCGCGACGGCCGGGGACGCCGACGGGGCGACCTCCGGGGTTTCCCGGCCCGCGCCTCCTATGCTTCGTCCCGACGAGGGTCTCCCGAGCCCTCTCTCGCCGAGGGGGCGCGCATGACCGACGACGGACGCACCGAGCGGGCCCTCGACGGCCACGACGACCCCTCCGATCGAGGAGGCGCGGTGCGGCAGGGCGGGATCGCCCGCCACGGTCGCCTCCGCCGTGGGCACCCCATGGCGTTCGCGGCGAAGGTGACGGCGGCCGCGCTGGCCGTGGTCCTCGTCAGCACGACCTCGATCGCGGCCATCGCCACGTGGCAGGTGCTGCAGGGTGCGAGGCCCACGGTGCAGCTCGCCGGACCCGACGGGTCGTCCGCCTCGCCCGTGCCGCAGCTGACGGCGCAGACCGGTGAGGTGAACCTGCTGCTGATCGGCACCGACACCCGCGAGGGGCTGGGCACCGGGTTCGACGACGCCGCCAACCAGCAGGCCAGCTCGGGGGCGGGCAAGAACGACTCCACGGTGCTCGTGCACATCTCCGAGGACCACACGAACATGGCGGTCGTGAGCTTCCCGCGCGACCTCATCGTGCCGATGCCGGCCTGCCCGAACGACGACGGCACGGTCAGCCCGGCGACCTCGGGCGCGATGCTGAACACCGCGCTGGGACGTGGCGGGCCGAAGAACGGACTGTCGTGCGTGGCCCAGACGATCGGACAGCTGACCGGACTGCAGATCGACTACGCGGGATCGATCACGTTCGAGGGGGTCGTGTCGATGGCCGACGCCATCGGCGGCGTCGAGGTGTGCCTGGCGACGCCGATCCGCGACACCGAGGTCCAGCCCGCACTCGACCTCCCGGCCGGCACGCGGACGTTGTCGGGGGCCGAGGCGGGGGCCTTCCTCCGCTCGCGCTACGGGGTCGGCGACTCGAGCGACCTCGGGCGGATCAGCAACCAACAGACGTTCCTCTCGGCGCTCGCCCGGCAGACGGTGTCGGCGGGGACGCTGACCGACCCGACCAAGGTGTTGGCGATCGCGAGGGTGGCGTTCGCCAACATGACGCTGAGCGACACGCTGGCCGACGCGTCGACCCTCGCCAAGCTCGCCCTCGCCGTGAACACGGTCGGGCTGTCGAACATGGTCTTCGTGCAGTACCCGGCGGTGGACGATCCCGCCGACCGCAACCGCGTGCTGGTCGACGAGTCGGCCGCGGCGGTGCTCGACGACGCCCTGCAGCGCAACCTGCCGCTGACCCTCTCGGCGGACAGCCTCGGACGGTCGGCGGTGCTCGACCCGGCCGCCCCGGCCGTGCCGGGTGTGTCGGCGTCTCCGTCCACGGGTGCCGGGGGCGAGCCGTCGGGCGAGGCGACCGACGGGGCGGTCGACGTCGTCCCGGGCGCCGGAGCGACCCCGGCGCCCACACCCGCACCGACCTCGGCGGCCCTCCCCGGGAACGTCTCGGGCCAGTCCGCCGACCAGGTCACCTGCGCCAAGCGCGACTGACGAGGGGTCGAGTCACCTTCTTCCGGGGGGTTCCCCCTGCCTTCGACGCGCCCTAGCATGGCAACCGACATGTGAACTCGAACATGTCACCTTCCGGGTGGCGTGTCGACGATCGGCGAAGGGGCCACACGATGAAGACGACCACATCGATCCGAGGGGTCGGTGCGACGGTGGCCCTGGCCATGGTCACCGCGGCCTTCGCGGCGACACCGGCCGCGGCGACACCGGCTGCCGCGGCACCGGCCGCGGCGACGCCCACCGCCACGGAGCCGGCTGCTCCGACGTCGGCCCCGGCTGCCGCCGCCTCGACCGCGACCGTCGACCTCGACATCGAGCGCCGCGCCGACGGCAGCGGCCCCTTCACGCCCGCCGAGGGCCCCGGTGCCGACGCCGGCGCCTCCAACGGCATCGTCCGCACCTTCGACGCCATCACCTACCGCGTCACCGTCAGCGCCAATGGCGGCTCGGTGACGAACGAGCGGTTCACCGTGACCGCACCCGACGGCACCACGTGGGCCGGGATGCCGAACACCTGCGAGGTCGACGGCTCCGCGATCGTCGGCCCCGAACTCACCTGCAACGTCGGCACCGTCGGCGAGGGGCAGGTCCTCGCGACCCCGGTCGTCCTGACCATCGACTCTCGGGCCGGCGGCGGCACGGTCGCCATCACGGGCACCGTGACCGGTGACGGCGTCGCCGAACCGGCAGGGCCCGTCACATCCGTGGCGACGACGGTCTCCGCGGCACCGCGCTTCGACCTCGCGAAATCCGTCGCGAACTCCACCTTCCACCCCGGTGTCGTCGGCCCCGACGGGACGGAGGGGACGGTCCTCCAGTACCCCGTGACCGTCGCGTGGGAGCCCGTGGTCCCCGGGCAGGGGCTCCTCGGCTATGAACGCTCGAGCGGCACCTTCACCTTCCAGGACGACGTCTCCCGGATGTTCGGCGACCTGCCGTCCCCCGCGGTCCTCTTCGGCCACGACGGGCGGGCCGCCTGCGGGCTCAACGACGGGCGCACCTTCCCGGTCCTCCCCGGCGGCAGCGGGGGGAGGTCCACGACGGTGCTGCACTCCGGCCGCTTCGAGTGCACGCAGTCCGCTCCGGGGCAGCCCGTCGAGGTGACCATCACGGGCACCGACACCGACATCACGCCGTCGAGGGGCATCCCCTCGCAGAGCGCCACCGGCCAGCCGATCCAGGGGGGCGTCAAGCCCTACGTGATCAGCGGGTACATCAGCATCTGGGTTCCCGCCCTCGATGCCGGCCAGTCCCTCATCGCGACCAACACCTTCACCCCGCTGCAGACGACGGGCATCAGCGGTTCGTCCAACTTCCCGGGCTCGACCGAGCCGCTGGCGAACAACTCGGTCGACCGCAACCTGTCGTTCTTCGTCCCGGGAGGGGGCTTCAAGCACCTCGGCCAGACCCGGGCGGACGGCTCCACCGCCGTCGGCTCCGCGAAGTCGGGAGACCCCTACGTCACCCCCGGGACGCGCCTCCGCTCCCAGGTCTCCCTCGCGAACAGGGGCGTCTCGGACTACGTCGGAGCGATCGCCTGCGACGTCTACGACAACCGCTTCCAACAGCTGACGACGCTGTTCGGCGAGCACGCCACCACCAACGGCTGGAACGAGGGCGTCCGCATCGAGTACGCGGCGTTCTCCTTCACGGACCCCACCGTCGGTCGGGACGCCACGTGCGACGACTCCGACGGCCCGTGGTACGACAGCCCCGACGACGTGCCCGGCGGTGTCGACGCGATCGGGAAGATCCGCGCCGTCGGGACGGTCGCCGGTGGGCGGGCCGGCAACCTCTTCAGCTACTTCGAGGTGCAGGCCGCCCCGAACGACACCCGCGTCCACGACTTCGGCTCGTTCTTCGACGGCACGAGCGCCTGGGTCCACGACACGGCGCCCGCGGCCAACGGTGTCGGGCCGCTGGCCGACAGCGTCATCGTCACGCAGGTCAGGGCCCGGGTCGTGAAGAAGGTCGTCGACCCCGGCACCACCGCCGAGACCACCCCCGACAAGACCGCGTTCGTCGTCGCCGGCACGAGCATGGACTACGCCCTCTACCCGACGCTGACGAACGCGACGGAGGGGGGCCGCCCCCAGGTCCTCACCGTGACGGACGTCCTGCCCGCGCACACGACGTACCAGCGTGGCTCGAGCTCCCTCGAACCGACGAGCGTCGAGACCACGACGATCGACGGTGAGCTCCACGAGACGATCGTCTGGACCCTCGAGGACGTCGTCCCCAACCGTCCGATCGCGCCCCTCACGTACCGGCTCGACGTGTCCGGGACGGCCCCGCCGGGGTCCGTGAACAACACCGCCCACGTCGCCGCCGACGACGACCTGTCGCCCGAAGGGCTCCGCACGGCACTCCGAGGCGTCCGCGTCGAGTCCTCGAGCGGCATCGGCGTCCAGAAGACCGCGGAGGAGCCCACCGTCGTCGTCGGCGACGACCTCGTCTGGACGCTCGAGTACCGCAACACCGACTCCGTCCCCATCGCGGCCGTCGACCTGATCGACGTCCTGCCCACCGTCGGGGCCAGCGGGGGGCAGGTCGAACTCGCCGCCCCGGTCGAGGTCGACCCCGACGCCGGTGAACGCGTCCGCTACACCACCGCTGCCCCGGGCGGCATCTCCTTGGACGGCGACGACCCGAGCAACGCCCCCGGGGGCGACACCGCCTGGTTCGACGCGTCCCGCATCGGGACGGGCGGCGACCAGGTGGCGCTCGAGGACGTCACCGCCGTCCGCATCCAGCGGACCACGGCCGTCGACGTCGGCGAGGTCGTCACGCACGACCTGACCGCGACGACGACGGAGGCACGTGACGGGGACGTCGTCACCAACCGCTTCGGCCTCCGCGCGACGAACCTCGCGCTCGCCGCGTTCTCGAACCGGGCCGCCATCACCGTCGTCGCCGGAGCCGTCGGCGACCGCGTGTGGGACGACGCGGACGCCGACGGGCTCCAGGGGCCTGCCGAGGCCGGCATCCCGTTCCTCCCGGTGACCCTCACCGGCACCGACGACCGGGGCCGTCGGGTCGAGCGGCGCACCACGACCGACGTCGCGGGCACGTACGTCTTTGACGGGCTCCGCCCGGGGGAGTACACCGTCGCCTTCTCCTCGCTGCTCGACCGGGCCTGGACCGCACGCCACCAGGGAGACGACGACACCGTCGACTCCGACGCCGGGCTCGACGGAACCGCGACGGTGGCGCTCTCGACCGTCCTCGAGGGGGACGAGCTCGTCGGGGTCGACCGGGACCTCGGCATCGACGCGGGCCTCCTGCCGGCCGTCGACCCGGGGGAGCCGGTCGATCCCGGTGTGCCGGTCGACCCGGGTGCCCCGGTCGACCCGGGCGCCCCCGTCGACCCGGAGGCACCCGTCGATGCCGTCGGTGCCGCGGGCACGACCTCGGACCCGTCGACCGGGCCCGGAGCGTCACGGGGTGACCGTCTGCTCGCCTTCACGGGCAGCGAACCGGCCGTCCTCGGCATCGCGGTGCTCGGCCTCCTCGGTCTCGGTGCGCTCCTCGCCCTCGCCGCGCGGCGGCGGGACTCCTGAGCGTGTCCCGTCGCCGCCGCGGCGCCCCCTGATCGTGACCGGGCTCCATCTCGGCCTCGATCAGGCGGCAGAGCCGAGGAGGCGCCCGGTCCAGTCCCGCAGGGCCGCGACGGCTCGGCGCGACAGGGTCGCCTGCGGCAGCATGCTCGCCGACCCGTGGAATGCCCCCGGCCACACGTGGAGCTCGGCCTGCACCCCGGCCGCCCAGAGCGCCCCCGCGTAGGCGACGGCTTCGTCGCGGAACACCTCCGCGCTGCCGCAGTCGACGTAGGCCGGTGGCAGGTCCGCGAGGTCGGTCGCGCGGCCGGGAGCGGCGTAGAACGACACGTCGTCGTCGTCACCGCGACGGCCGCCGAGGTAGGCGTCCCAGCCGAACCGGGTCATCTCCCGGTCGGCGACGCCCACCCCGTCGAACTGCCGGGCGGAGACGGTCGCGTCGCGGTCGTCGAGCATGGGGCTGACGAGCACCTGCCCGAGAAGGGCCGGGCCGCGTCGATCACGGGCCAGGAGCGCGGTGCCCGCGGCGAGCCCGCCCCCGGCGCTCTGGCCGACGACGACCACGCGGTCGGGGTCGACGCCGAGCTCGTCGGCGTGCTCGGCGACCCAGACGAGACCGGCGTAGCAGTCCTCGACCGGGTAGGGATCGGGGTGCTCGGGCGCGAGGCGGTAGTCGGGGCTGACGAGGACGACGTCGTGCACGAGCAGCCAGTCGTCGTACGAGTCGAGGTTGCCGAGGTGGTGGCCGAACATCATGCCGCCCCCGTGGATCGCGTAGGCGCAGGCCGCCGGCCCGGTGCGGCCGATCCGCTGGACGACCGCGAGGTCGATCGGGTCGCCGAGGTGCCCGGGGACGGTGATGCTGCGCCTCTCGAGACCGCGGGCGTGCAGTCCTTCGTCGAGCTGCGCCTCCGTCGTCTCGAGCTGTCGCATCCGGGGCAGCATCCCGGTCTCGAGGCGGAAGCGGCCGCGGGCGTCCATCGCCTCCAGGAAGGGCGCGAACTCGGGGTCGAACGGCGGACGGGGCAGGGCGGTGGTGTCAGGCACGGGAGGTCTCCTCGGTGGTGGTGGTGGAACGGGTCGGGGTCGAGAGCGGTCCGGGGGCGGGTTCGGTGCGGCCGGGGTCGCCGCGGCCGGGGTCGGTGCGACCGCGGTCGGCCCTGCCGTCGGCGGCCCGCGCACGGGTCGTCCCGACCGCGACGAGCGCGGCGGCGACGACGGCGAGCCCGAGGGCCGCGACCGTCAGGGCGTCCTGGAACGTGGCCAGACGTGCGGCCGTCCAGGTGGTCGTGGTGATGCTGCCGCCGACGAGCACGGCGACGACCGTCCCGGCCACGGTGACGGCGGCACCGCTCGCGAGCTCGCTCGACGTGTCGACCAGGGCGGCACCGACCGAGGTGCGGTCGGCGGGCAGGCCGGTGAGCACCGAGGCGCCCGCGACGACCCCGACCACGCGCATCCCCGCCGCGACCAGCACGAGCGCGACGAGCACCCACACGTACCCGTGGCGACCCAGGGCGCCGAAGACCGCGAGGCCCGCGACGACCGACGCCGCGCTGATCCCCGCCGCCCGGGCCAGACCGACCCGCCGGACGAACGGCCCGACGAGGCGCCCGCCGGCGAGCAGCACGACGACCTGCGGAAGCGTCCCCACGGCGGCCAGGGCCGGCGGCCAGCCCCAGGCGAACTGCAGCTGGAGCGTCACCAGGTACGAGAGCCCGGCGACGGCGAGGCCCGACGCCGCCTTGAACGCGAGGCCGCTCGACACCAACGGACGGGCGAGCAGCGAGAGGTCGACCACCGGGTGCCGGGCGGACCGCTCCCGGGCCACGAACCCGACGGCGCCGACGACGGTCACGGCGACGCCGAGCCACCCCCACCCGGAGGTGCCACCCGACTCCACGAGGACGGTCGGCGTCACGAGGGCGGTGGACACGGTCGCCGTGCCGAGCAGCGCTCCGGCGACGTCGACCGGGTCGCGTCGGAGCCCCGCGGGGTCGTCCCGGGCGACACCGAGCCCGATGCCGACCAGGGCCAGGACGGCGATCGGCGCGTCGGCGAGCAGCAGCACCTGCCACGGGGCGACGGCCAGCACGAACCCGCCGACCGTCGGTCCGACGGCGAGTCCGACGAGCCCCGCGGTCGAGATGACGGTCAGCGCGCGGACGCGCAGGCCCTCGTCGTCGAAGAGGCGGAACGCCAGCGCCATCGACCCCGGTGTGGTCATCGCGGCCGCGACCCCCATGAGCACGCGAACGGCGACGAGTTCCCCGGTCGTCGTGACCGCCGCGGTGGCGAGGCTCGCCGCGGCCAGCAGGACGAGTCCCGTCATCATCACGCGGCGGCGGCCGACGCGGTCGGCGACGGCGCCGAACAGCAGCATGAGCCCGCCGAAGGCGACCGAGTAGGCGGCGGACACCCACTGCAGGCCCGTCGTCGAGGCGTCCAGCTCGCGGCCGATCGTCGGCAGCGCGACGTTCAGCACCGAGTTGTCGAGCATCTCGAACAGGAACACCGCGGACAACCCGGCGAGGGCGATCCAGGCGTCCGAGAGGCGAGGAGGCGCGTCGCCGGTGCGGAGGCCGGCGCGGCGGACGAGGTGGGGGCTGGGCGACACGAGGGCGCACTCCTTCGAGGGAAGAAGTGGCGGATCGTCCGATGCCGCGTGCGGGTGCGTCGCGGATCGCGACGCCTTTTACCTCAGTGAGGGAGACGATACACGGACCACCGGCGATGACGGAACCCGCGCCTCCGACCGCTCAGCGCGCCAGGGTGTCCTTCGGGTGCTCGCCGAAGCGGGCCAGGTACGCGGCCGAGAACCGGCCCATGTTCCCGAAGCCCCAGCGGCCGGCGACCTCCGAGACGAGGGTCGTCCCCGGGTCGCCCGCGACGAGGTCCTGGCGCACCCGGTCGAGGCGGACGTGTCTCAGGTACTTCGACGGACTGGAGCCCAGGTGCTCGTTCATCAGTTGCTGCAGGGTCCGGGTGTGCATGCCGGCTGCCGTGGCGATGTCCGCCGACGAGATCGCCTGATCGGCGTAGGCGTGGACGTACTCGGCGGCGAGTCGCAGGCGTTTCGTCCGCTCGGTGCGCAGGGTGTCGGGGACGTCGACCGCTCGCCACGGGAACACGTCCAGCAGCGTCCTGACGATCGCCGTCTGGGCGCCGTGGCGGGCGAGGGGAGGGGTCCGCGGGTCGACGATCGTCGGGGTGGCGGCGCCGAGGGTGCGCTGCCAGGCGGCGAGGGCGACGTCGCTCGGCACGGCGGCGTAGTCGAAGACGATCCGTTGCGCCGGCCCGCCGTGGCGTTCGGTGGCGACCTCCTCGAAGAAGGCGCCGTCTATGTGGACGATGCCGTGCCGGTGGGGCGTCATGACGAACGAGAACGACGTCTCGGTCGGGGTCAGGAACGGCCGGGTGCCCACGCTGGTGAGTTGCCCGGTGGGGTGGTCGATGGTCACGGACCCCTGCTGGAACCAGGACACGACGTAGTCCCGGGACCACGGGATCGTGCCCTGCAGGTGACCGGTGAAGGTGCCGGTCTGCAGGGCCAGACGGGCGTCGCCGGCGGAGGCGAAGCGGAACGCGAACGGCTCCGGGCCGACGCGGGCGCGGAAGTCGCGTCCGGCGAGGACCGTCTGCAGACTGTCGCGCGCCTCCTCGACGTCGTCGCTCGACCAGGCGTCCCGGCGGAACTCGTCCGGTGCGCGCTCGTCCGGTGCGCGTTCGTCGGGCGCCGGTCCGGTCGCGGGCATGTAGGTGCTGGGCACGGTGATCTCCTGGTCCTCCTCTCCGGGTCGCACGCTGGTGGGACGTGGCCTCAGCAATGGGGACGAGGGTCGAGCAGGTTTCGTCACGAATCGCCGACGGGAGGTCTGACGGACACGATGCCGCATCTACCGGCGGCTGTCCCTACCCCAGAAGACGTGCCCCGCCCCGAGAGGGATGCCCCGCCGCGGGTCGGGAGGGCGCCTGCGGGTCGGCAGGGCGCCTGCGGGTCGACGGGGTGCCGCGGCCGCGGCTCAGACGTCGCGGGCGAAGCAGACCGACTCGGCCGACCCGGCGTACGAGCCGAAGAGCGGGATGCTCTCGTAGCCCTCTCGTTCGTAGAAGCGGATGGCGTCCGGCTGGAGGATGCCCGTCTCGAGCACGATCCGGCGGGAGCCCAGGTCGCGAGCGGCGTCCTCGAGGGCTCGGAGGACGGCGGTCGCGACCCCCGATCCCCGCGCCTCGGGCGAGACGTACATGCGTTTGACCTCGACCGTGGCCGGGCCGACCACCGTGTCGGCGAGAGGGCGCAGGCCACCGCAGGCGATCGGCCGGCCGTCGTCCGCGCGGGCGACGAGGAACACCGGGACGTCGGCCGCCGACGGCGGCGTGCCCGGCTCGTGGTCGTCGCTGCCGTACCGGGCGTCGAGTTCGACCCGCTGTGCGCGGCGGAGGCCGTCGGCGTCGGGGTGGTCGAAGGGGGTCCGGGTGATCGTCCAGCGCATGGGTCGTCCTTTCGTGACAACCGTTACGGTAACATGCGTTACGATCACGGGATGAGCAGGACGCGTGACGTGGACGACACCCGGAGGCGTCTCTCGGACGCCGTGTTCACGACCCTCGCCGAGCGCGGGCCGACGGGACTCACCCTCCGCGCGGTCGCCGAACGGGCGGGCTGCACCACGGGCCTCGTCCTGCACACCTTCCGGGACAAGCAGGCCCTGCTGCTCCACGCCCGGGACGTGCTCCACGAGCGCACCCGCGAGCGCTCGGACGCGCTCGAGGGCGATGCCGGCGACGCGGTGGCCGCCGTACGCGCCGTCGTCCTGGGCACCCTGCCGACCGACGACGAGCGTCTCGCCGAGGCCCGCGTGTGGGTCGGCTTCCTGGCCGCGGCGCTCGACGATCCCGTCCTGGCCGAGCGGCACGCCCTCGCCAGCCGCGCCTTCGCCGACCGTCTGACGCGACTGCTCGGGGTCGGTGATCCCGGGGGCCACGACGAGGCGGGCACCCGGGCGGCGGCCCTCGTCGCGGCGGTGGAGGGGGTCTCGAGCCTGGCGACCGGCGACCCCGGCCGCTGGACCGCGGCGCGCCAGGTGCAGGCTCTCGAGGTCGTCCTCGCCGCCGCCCTGCGGACCAGCGCCCCGCGGTAGTCGATCAGCAGCTCCGGTGGTCGATCAGCCCCGCCGGTAGCGGCTGCCGTCGCAGGTGTGGACGGCCGAATCATCGAAGAGCAGCCGCAGGTCGTAGGCGGCGCAGTCGGCGAACGTGCCGATGCTGATGAACGAGGAGGAGCGGTGCAGTTCGCCCTTGGACGGGCCGTCGGAGCCGATGCCGGCCCGGTGGACCATCCACTCGACGTCACGGGCGTCCTGGTCGAGGTAGCGCATGACGGCCTCGTTGTCCTCGTGCTGGCCGATGTACGCGCGGGCGATCGTGCTGCGGACGATCCGCAGCACCGGTGCGAGGGGCTTGCCCGGTGCCGCGCTCAGGCCCCCGGCCTGGTACAGGAGTCGCCGCGTGCCGCTGCGGCGCATGGCGGGGACGAGCGCTCGGACGAAGGTCGCGTTCACCTGCCGCTCGCGTTGGGCGGCCGCGTCCCCGACCATCATCACGACGGCGTCGACGCCGCCGAGCAGGGCGTCGAGGTCGAGGTCGTCGTCGAGGGAGCCCTGGACGACCTCGAGGTCGTCGTGCTCGATCGCGAGCTTGCCGGGCGTCCGCGCGAGAGCGCGGAGTCGATGCCCGGCGTCGAGTGCCAGTCGCGTGAAGTGCTGCCCGGTCTGCCCCGTGGCGCCGAGCACGAGGAGGGTGCGTGGAGTCGTCATGGCCTCAATCTAGGCGGTGTCTAGTATCTAGTCAATGACTAGTCGGGGATTAGGATCGAGGCATGACGCAGCGGCCCTTCCACCACGGGAACCTGCGCGCCGTGCTGCTGGACGAGGCGATCGAGGTCGTGCGCGAGTCCGGCGTCGACGGCCTCTCGCTCCGCGACCTCGCCCGTCGGGCCGGGGTCAGTCACGGTGCCCCCCGGAGCCACTTCGTCGATCGGCAGGCGCTGCTCGACGCGCTCGCCGGAGCCGGGTTCGAGCGGCTCACCACCGCGGTCCGACGCGCGCTCGACGGCGGGGGAGGTCGGACGGAACGCCTCCATCGCGTCGCCCGGGCCTACGTCGACTTCGCCGTCGACGATGCCGCGCTGATGGAGCTCATGTTCCAGACCAAGGTGACGACGAAGCCCGAGGCCGTGCACGAGGCGGCGGGCACCCTCTTCGCCGTCCTCGACGGAGCCCTGGGGCCGACGGAGTCCGAGGCGTCCGGTGACGAGTCGCGCGACCACTTCAAGATGCTCTTCGCGGCGACGATGCAGGGGATCGCCTCGCTGGTCGCCTCCGGCCGCATCGAGCGCCCCCTCGGGGACCGCCTGGTGGGCACGGCCATGGACACGATGCTCGACTCCGACCTCGGACGGCGCGTGGTCACGACCCGCTGATCGGCGGGGGCGTCGGTGGCGGCGTCCTCCCCTCCGGCGGTGCCCGGCGGGAGGCACCGTCTACGCTCGGCGGCATGCTGTCGTTGACCCGCGTGCGGGAGTCGTTCTGGTTCCTGCCCGCCGTGTTCGGGCTCGTCGCCGTCGTCCTCGCCGAGGTGTTGGTGACGGTCGACAGGTCCCTGCCGACGACGGTGACCGAGGGGCTGCCGCTGCTGGGTGCCCTCAGCGCCTCCGGGGGACGGTCGTTGCTCTCGGGCATCGGGACGTCGATGCTGACCGTGGCCGGGACGTCGTTCTCGATCACGATCTCGGTGCTCGCCACGACGTCGTCGACCTACGGCCCGCGACTCGTCCGCAACTTCATGGCCGACCGTGCCAACCAGTTCGTGCTGGCGACCTTCACCTCGACCTTCCTCTACTGCATCGTCGTGATGCGCACCGTCCACACCGAGGTCGACGACACCAGCGCGTTCGTCCCGGTGATCGCCGTCCACGTCGCGGTCCTGCTCAGCGTGTTCGACGTGGGGGTGCTGGTCTTCTTCATCCACCACATCGCCGGTTCGGTGCAGATCACCTCGTTGCAGGCGCGCGTGCTCGACGACCTCCGGGCCGTGACCGACGTCGTCTACCCCACGAGCCCCGCCGACGACGTCAGCCAGGAGGCGCGGGTCCGGTCCTCGGCGGACGGTCCGCTCCCGGCCGACGCGGCCGTCGTCCGTGCCGACGCCGACGGCTACGTGCAGACCGTCGCGTTCGAGGCGCTCCGACGCGTCGCCGTGCGTGACGGCCTCGTCGTGGAGGTCGTCGCGATGCCCGGCCGGTACGTGATCGTGGGGGACCCGCTCGCGGTGACCAGCGCCTCCCCGGGGTCCGACACGGTCCGTGAACTGCGACGGGCGACCACCCTGGGGCCCGCCCGGACGCCTCACCAGGACGTCGGGTTCGCCCTGCAGCAACTCGTCGAGATCGCCGTGCGCGGTCTCGCCTCGGGGAGCAACGACCCGTACACCGCGGTGAGCGCGCTCGACATGTCGGCCGGAGTGCTCGTCCCGCTGTGGCGTCGGGGCGAGCCCGTCACGGCGCTGCTGGACGACCGGGGTGCACCCGCCGTCCTCGTCACGTGGCCGTCGGTGGAGGCGCTCGTCGACTCGCTGTTCCACACCGTCCGCACCTACGCCCCCGACCAACCGGCCGTGCTGGCGGCCGCGCTGCGCCTCGTCGAGCGGCTCGACGAGGTGGCCCCGTCGGCCCGCGCCGGTCGACTGGTCGATCACGGGACCGCCCTCCGGGACGCCCTCGCCGGCTGAGGCTCCCGCCGCCGACGACCGCACGCGCCTGCGTGCCGGGGGGCGGGGCTCGGCAGTGCGGACGTGCACGTCGCGTCGTGACCGTGCCGTGCGCTCGGGTCGTCACGCACTCGTGTCGGCAACTCCGGGCTGGTGCCGCAGCGCCGAATCCCGGGCCCCGAGTCCCGGGGCTCGCGCAGCTCGGTGCGACACCAGGCAGGAATTGCCCGCACCGCGAGGCGACGCGCAGGGCGGGTTGAGCGGGGCGCCGGGGTGCCAGGGTGGCGGCGGGGCGTGCCGGGGGTGCGGGCGGGCTCGGCTCCGGTCGGGACCGCGCGTCACCATGATCCGCGTCGGCAACTCCGGGATGGTGCCGCAGCGCGAATACCCGGGCCCGGAGGCTCGGGGCCGCCGCGGAACGTCGCAGCACGAGGCAGGAATTGCCCGCACCGCACCGCACCGCGTGGCGACGCGCAGGGCGGGGTGCCGGAGTGCCGGGGCGGCGGGGGGTGGCCCGAGGTGCCGGGGCGGGACGTCGTGCCGGTGGCGCGGCACTCGTGGGGTCGGTGGTCGCGGTGGTGCGGCACCCGCGGGGTCGGCGGTCGCGGCGGGGCGGCCGTCCCGGCGCGGAGCGCGGTGTCGGTGGTCTGACGTAGCGTCCTCGGTGGGAGGCGTGATGAGAGATCACCGGCAGTCGTCCGTGCGAACCGGCGTGCGCCTCCTCGGCGACCCCCGTGCCGGGTGCGAGGGCACACGGTGACCGCCGTCATCGGCCCCGTCGGGGGCGACGAACGTCCCGACCACCTGTTGCCGCAGCAGGCCGCCGAAGCCGTCCACGCCGGTTTCCCCTCTCCGGCGCAGGGCTACTACAACGGGCCGGTCGACCTCAACCGGCACCTGATGCGCGACCCCACCGCGACGTTCCTGGTGCGGGTCAGCGGCGACAGCATGACCGGCGCCGGCATCTTCGACGGTGACGAGCTCGTCGTCGACCGGGGGCTCGACGCCCACGACGGCCACGTGGTCGTCGCGGTCGTCAACGCCGAGCTCACCGTCAAGCGCCTCTCGTACCGGCAGGGGCAGATGGTGCTCAGCCCCGAGAACCCGGCCTACCCCGAGATCGTGCTGTCCGAGCTCGACGAGGCGACGATCTGGGGCGTCGTGACGAGGTGCCTGCACCGTGTCTGAGTCCGCTACGACATCCCGGTCGACCGCGTCCGAGCGCAGCGTCGCCATCGTCGACGCCAACAACTTCTACGTGTCGTGCGAGCGCGTCTTCAACCCGGCCCTCGAAGGGCGGCCGGTGGTCGTGCTGTCGAACAACGACGGCTGCGTCATCGCCCGTTCGCAAGAGGCGAAGGCGCTGAACGTCGACATGGCGGCACCGTGGCACAGCATCGCCCCGATCGCGGCGATGCAGGGCGTGGTCGCGGTGTCGAGCAACTACGAGCTCTACGGCGACATGTCGGCGCGGTCGGCCGAGATCCTGAGTCGGTACACCAGCGACCAAGAGGTGTACTCGATCGACGAGTCGTTCATCGAGCTGACCGGTTCGCTCGACGACACGATCGCCCAGGCCCGCGAGATCCGCCGCGCCCTGCGCAAGCTCATCGGCCTACCCGTCAGCATCGGCATCGCCCCGACCAAGACCCTGGCCAAACTCGCCAACCGGGGTTCGAAACAGAACGCCGCCCTCGCCGGCGTCTGCCACCTGGGCAGCTACGCCCCCGAGCAGCAGACGGCGATCCTCGCGAGCGTCGACGTCGGCGACGTCTGGGGCATCGGTCGCCGCACCGCGAAGAAGCTCGCGCCGCTCGGCATCCACACCGCGGCCGACCTCCGCGACGCCGACGCCGCCCGCATCCGCACGCGCTTCGGCGTCGTGCAGGCCCGGGTCGTGCACGAACTGCGCGGGGTCGACTGCCTGCCGATCGAGCAGGTGCAGCCCGACCGTGAGCAGATCTACCACTCGCGGTCGTTCGCGGTGCCCATCACGACCGTCACCGAGCTCGAAGAGGTCCTGTCGGTCTACACGCAGCGAGCCGCGGCCCGGTTGCGCGGGCAGGGGTCGTTGACGCGCATGATGCGGTGCTTCACCGCGACCTCGCCGTTCTCCGACAGCGCCGCCCACACGAACCACTCGGTGTCGGTGGCGTTCCCCGAGCCCACCGACGACGCCGCCCTGCTGTACCGCTCGGCCATCGCCGCCCTCGGGCCGCAGCTCGAACCCGGCAAGCGCTACGTCCGGGCGGGCGTCACCCTGATGGAGCTCACCCCGCGCGACGAACATGCGAGCCTCGACGTCTTCGGCGAGGCCGACGCGGCACCGCCCGCCTACGGCGCCGTCATCGACCGCATCGCCGGCAAGTTCGGCGAGGACACCCTGGGGCTCGGCATCGCGGGTCTCCGCCACCGTCGCGGGTGGTCGATGAAGCGCGACATGGTGTCGCCCCGCGCCACCACCCACTGGGACGAGTTGGCGACCGTCAGGGCTCGGTGACCCGTGGGCGCACCTCGTCGGTCGTCAGTCGGCGGACACCCGGCGTCGAGACGGCCGCGAGGGTCGCCGCCACGATGATCGCGGCGCAGACGAGCAGCGTCGGACGCGTGCCGACGTACTGCGCCGCCGGCCCCGCGAACACCTCACCGAGCGGCACGGCCACGAACGAGCCGACCATGTCGTACGAGTAGACCCGGGCCAGGGAGGCGCGGGGCACGTGGCTCTGCAACGACTGGTCCCACGAGATGGCGAAGATCTCGAGGGCGACGCCGCCCAACAGGAAGGCCACCACCAGCGCGGGCACCACCGGAGCCAGTCCGAGCGTCGCCACCGGCACCGCCGTCACGGCCATCAGCCCCACGCCCACGGCGAGGCCGTGCCGTGGCCGCCAGCGCAGGGCGATGACGGCTCCGAGGCCGAGCCCGACCGTCTGGGCCGCGACGACCAACCCCCAGGCCGCCCGCCCGAACGACCCGTCCGCCACGACGGGGCCCAGCACCGTCGTCGCCCCCACGAACGCGGCGTTCAGCACCGCGAACTGCGCCACCACGATCCAGACCCACGAGCGCCGGGTGAACTCCTGCCACCCCTCGCGCAGATCGGCGATCACCGACGGGCCCGAGCCCGGGCCTGAGCCAGCGCCCGCCCCAGCGCCCGCCCCCGCGCCCGCGCCGGAGCCGACCCCGCCGCGCGACGGGCTGCCGGGCCGGACGGGCAGCCGCAGCCGCGAGTACAGCACGCCCGCGAGGGCGAAGCCCGCCGCGTCGACGGCGAGGCCCCAGCCCGGACCGACCACCGCCACGATCCCCGCCCCCGCCGACGCCCCGACGACGCTGCCGCCGTTGAGGCCGAGGCGCAGCAGCGCGTTGGCGGGCCGCAGCAGGGCGTCGGGCACCGTCTCGGGCACGAGGGCCGCCGCCGCGGGCAGGCTCACGGCCGCGACCGCCCCGTTCAGCACGCTCAGCACGACGAGCAGCGGGATCGTCGCCGACCCCGTGACGACGAGGGAGGCGACGACGGCCTGGGTCCCGGCGGCGGCGAGCGACGTCCCGACGAGCACGACGTCTCGCCGCAGCCGGTCGGCGATCACGCCGCCGAAGAGCAGCACCGCGACGTTGGCGATCGACCGGGCCGCGACGACCAGGCCGAGGTCGGCCGCTGACCCGGTCAGGTCGAGCACGGCGAACGCGAGGGCGATCGGGGCGACGGCGTTGCCGAGCACGCCCGTCGTCCGAGCCGCGAGCAGCCAGCGGAACGGGCCGTGTGCGAGGGGACCCCGGCGGTCGTGAGGGGCCCGGGGGACCGAGGAGGCGCCTCCTGCGTCCCCGGTCACGGTCGCCTCATCGGGAACAGGGCGGCCGTCATCGACACCGGGTTCGTGCCCGGCGTCCGGGGGCGCTGCGCGGCGGCGTGCAGGAGGGCGGAGGCGTGACCCACGTGGCGCACGACCCGCTGCCAGGTCTCGGGGTCGACCCAGAGCTCGGCGTCGGTCGAGATCTGGGGGCCATCCGCCCGCCGCGGGGAGCGGCGACGCAGCTCGTCGGCCAGGGCGTCGACGTAGCGGGCGCGTTCGGCGTCGGTGTCGTCGTCGGTCCCGTCGACGGAGGGCGGGACGACGGGGAACGGCTGCGCCGACGAGAGGTGCCGGTAGCGCTTGGCCTCGCCGCCGCGGATCGTGACCACCTCGACGACCTCGACGAGACCCACGCGCTCGAGCACGCGCAGGTGGTAGCTCGCCGTCGCCTGCGACAGCCCGAGCTCGCGACCGGCCTCGGCGGCGCTCATCGCGACGCCGGTCAGGAGCGACAGGAGGCGCAGGCGGATCGGGTGGGCCGTGGCGCGGAGTTCGTCGAGTGCGGACATGCGGCCATCGTGCAGGCCGACGCGTCCGACCGTCAAACGGGTCTTTGGGGGTCGACTCCGCCACCTCGTGCCGGATGGTCGACGACCTCCATCCGGGCGAGCGACGCCGAGGGGGTGCGCGCTACTTCGAGGTCGCGAGCCCCACGAGGGCGGCCGAGATGAGGCCGGCGCCGACGACCGAGATGGCGATGATGAGGACGTGGAAGAACAGGACCATGGGGGCGTCGGTCTCTCTGTGAGCAGGTGGGGCGGGGTCTGGGCGGAACAGGGCTCCATCGTACCGACGGCCCCTGGGCGCGGCACGTCCGGTGGGGCGTCGGTGTCGGCGTCGCGGCCTACGCTCGGACGATGACGACCCACCGCCTCGACCCCCGCACCGACACCGCCCACGAGGTCTTCTCGCGCGACCACGCCCCCGTGCTGACGATCGACCCCGGTGACACGGTCGTCGTGCGCTCGCTCGACGCCTCGGGCCACCTCGAGCCGCAGACCGTGCCCGGCGAGGTCACCCCGTACCTGTTCCCGACGCGGCGGGGTCACGCCCTGACCGGTCCGATCGCCGTCCGCGGGGCACGGCCGGGCGACATGCTCCAGCTCGACCTGCTCGCGCTCACCCCCGACGACTGGGGCTTCACGGTCGCCGCGGCCGCCGACACCCCGATCACCCGCCACCTCGGCCTGGTCGACGCCGAGGCCGCCTGGCTGCTCTGGAGCATCGACCGCGACGCCGGCACGGCCACCGAGAGCCGGGGCCTGCGTCGACCGATCGCGCCCTTCCTCGGCGTCATGGGACTCGCCCCCGCCGAGGCCGGAGAGCACTCGACCATCCCGCCCCGCACCTCCGTGGGCGGCAACATCGACTGCCGTGACCTCGTCGCGGGCACGACCCTCTGGTTGCCGGTGGCGGTCGACGACGCCCTGCTCTACCTCGGCGACGGGCACGCGGCCCAGGGCGACGGCGAGGTCGGTGGCACCGCGATCGAGACCGGCATGACGACGGAGGCGCGGGTCGGCCTCGCCACGGACCGCCCGCTCTCGACGATCCACGCCGAGACCCCCGAGGCGCGCATCACCTTCGGCTTCGACGCCGACCTCAACGTCGCCAGCGGCGACGCACTCGCCGCGATGGTCGAGTGGATGCGTCAGCTCTACTCGCTCGACGCCGCCACGGCGCTGGCCTTCGCCAGCACGGTCGTCGACCTGCGCGTCACCCAGGTCGCCAACCGCACCTGGGGCGTGCACGCCGTGCTGCCCCGCGACGTGCTCGTCCCCGCCTGAGCCGCGCCGCGCCTCCTGACCGTCGGCCGGGGAGGCGTTCGGCGCGCGACGCCCCGCGCGACGGTTCGCCGACACCACGGATTCGGCGCGCCGAATACCTCTGATCAGGGCTTTTCCGGCCGAGGAGGCGCGTCGAGCATGGCAGGATCGTCAGGTTCCGAGACAGCGGTGTCTCCACCCGACCGTCTCGAAAGGCGCTGCCCCCATGTCGTTCTGGGCCCTCTTCCTCATCGCGCTGGGCGTGTCCGCCGACGCCTTCGCCGTCGCCCTCGGCAAGGGCCTGCACATGACGCGGTTCAACGCTCGTCATGCCGTCGTCATCGCCGTGACGTTCGGCGCGTTCCAGGCGCTGATGCCGCTGCTGGGCTGGCTGCTCGGCTCGACGTTCGCGCAGTACATCGCGCCGTTCGACCACTGGGTCGCCTTCGGACTGCTCGCCCTGATCGGCGGCAAGATGCTCTACGAGGCGTTCTCGTCGGGCGAGGACGACGAGAAGGACACCGACCGGCTGAACCTCCGCGAACTCGCCGTGCTCGCGATCGCCACGAGCATCGACGCCCTCGCGGTCGGGGTGACCCTGGCGTTCCTGCCGGTCTCGATCGGCTGGGCGATCCTGCTGATCGGTGTGACCACCACCGTCCTGACCTTCGTCGGCGTGCTCGTGGGGCGCCGGGTGGGTGCGAGGTTCGGCAAGCCGGCCGAGATCGCCGGTGGCGTGATCCTCATCCTCATCGGCGTGAACATCGTGCTCGAGCACACGGGCGTCCTCGGCTGAGTCCTGCGCCGACCCAGCGACGGTACCCACCGGGGGCGACGGCGCAGCTGGCGTAGTGCGAGGCGCGGGTCGCGTCAGTCGCGCGGCATGCGCAGCTGCGCCAGCGCGGGTGCGTGGAGCGGCTGGGTCTCCCACAAGGCCGTGAAGGTCCCGTCCGACTCGTCGAGCGTGAGGTGCAGGCGGTGCGGCGTCTCGAGGAAGACGAGGTCGACGTGCAGCAGGTCGGCCGACCGGGTGGCACTCGCGGCGACCGGCGCGGCGGAGCCGGCGCCTGAGCCGGCCGCGCCGACCGAGCCGTCGGTGACGACCCAGTCCTCGGCCTCGACCCGGACCACGAGGCGGGAGTCGCCCTCGACGAGGGTGAGCGTCGTCGCGGCGTCGGTCGCGGCGTGCAGGTCGACCAGGGTGAGGTCGGGCTGGTCGTTGCCGTCGGCCGCGGTGAACGACACGAGCCGGTCGGTGCCGGGGGAGTCCTGCTCACCGTCCCGCGCCTCCTCGTCCGCCGGCCGGACGGGTGCGGCGTCGTGCTCGGTGGGACCGGCCACCCCGGGCAGTGCCAGGTCGGCGAGGCGGGACGCCAGGGCGGCGTCGGCCGGGGCGTCGCCGACGCGCGCCGCGTCCGTCCCGAAGGCGGGCAGCAGGTGCGCCCACGCCGCGTCGAGCACGGCCTGCATGTCGAGCGACTGGCCGGTCAGGGCGAGCACGACGTCGTGTTCGGGCAACACGACGGCGAACTGTCCGTAGGCGCCGTCGCCGCGGTAGCCGTGGCGGGCCATCCAGAACTGGAACCCGTAGCCCTGCGCCCAGTCGGGGTTCGACTCGCCCGCGTTCGAGACGTGCGAGCGCGTGGCCTCGGCGACCCACTCGCGCGGCAGCAGCTGCACGCCGTCCCACTCGCCCTGCTGCAGGTACAGCTGGCCGAGGGCGGCGATCGCGTGGGTGGTGGCGTGCAGTCCGCTGAAGCCGAGCTCGCGGCCGGACGCGTCGCGCTGCCACCCGACCTCGCCGATGCCGAGCGGGTCGAGCAGGCGTGGTCGCAGGTACTCGCTCAGCGGCTGGCCCGTGACGCGCTGCACGATCGCGCCGGCGGCGAAGGTGCAGGGCTGGTTGTAGGCGAAGACGGTGCCGGGCTCGTCGTCGGGCGGCGTGAGCAGGAAGCCCCGGACGACGTCGACCGGGTCGACGGCGAGCGCACGGTCGAGGGTCTCGGCGCGGTGCCCGCTGGCCATCGCGAGCACGTGGCGCACGAGCATCGAGCGGCTGCGCGGGTCGGTGACCTCGTCGTCGAGTTCGGGGAAGTGGCCGAGCACGGTGTCGTCGAGCCCCATCAGGCCCTCGGCCACGGCGAACCCGACGGCCGACGACGTGAAGCTCTTGCTCAGCGAGTAGAGCAGGTGGGCGCGGTCGGCCGAGTACGGAGCCCACCAGCCCTCGGCGACGACCTGTCCGTGGCGCAGCAGCATGATGCTGTGCGGCTCGACGCCGGCCGTGGTCTCGAGGGCGTCGACGAACGCGGCGATGCCCGCCGCGTCGACGTTCTGGGCGGAGGGCGTGCTGCGCGGCAGCGTCGTCGGAGTCACCCCCCGACCCTATGCCCGGCCCCGGAGGCGCGGGTCAGGTCGGGTCGAGAGGGTCAGGAGGCGCGGGTCGTGTCGACGACGGGCGGCTCGGCCACCGCGTCGCCGAGGGGCGTCTCGGCCACGGCGTCGGCCACGACCGCGGCCTCGCGGGTGCGTTCGGCCCGGACGAAGCCGATGCCGACCACGATCAGCAGGCCGCCGCCGAGTTGCAGCGGGGTCAAGGCCTCGCCGAGCAGCAGCCAGGCGTAGAGCGCGGCGGCCGCCACCTCGAGCAGGCCGACGAACGACGCCAGGCGGGAGCCGAGCATGCTGCTCGCCGTGATGCTCGTGGCGTACGCGACCGCGGTGGCGACGACGCCGACCACGAGCATCGGCACCCACCACGGCACGATCGCGTCGAACAGGGGCACGTCGGCCGCGGAGGTCGTGAACGGCACGAGGCCGGTCAGTCCCAGCAGTCCCAGCAGCCCGGCGCCGACGAGCAGGCCCGACGCCGCCAGGGCGACCGGGGGCAGGTCGCCGCTCGGCCGGGCGGCGAGCACGAAGTAGGCGGCGCAGCAGACCATCGCCGCCCCCGCCAGGGCGAGCCCGACGGGGTCGAGGGCCACGCCTCCGCTCGGGGCGACGACCAGCAGGAGGCCCGCGAAGGCGATCACGGAGCCCACGAGCACGACGGCCTGCGGGACGCGTCGCGAGGTCGCCCAGGCCACGCCGACGAGCAGCAGCGGAGCGAGGTACTCGACCAGGATCGCGGTGCCCACCGGGATGCGCACCACCGCGGCGAAGTAGAAGACCTGGGTGCCGGCGACGCCGACCACCGCCATGCCGAGCACGCGCCACCGGGCCCGCCAGATCGGACCCAGGCAGCCACGGAGGGCGAAGAGGGCGACGGGGGCGAGCACGACCCCGCCGATCAGGGCGCGGACCGTGACGGCGGCCACGGGACTCCAGCCCGACTCGAGCAACGGCTTGACGAACGGGCCCGAGAAGCCGAACGAGGCGGCGGCCAGCAGGGCGACGAGCAGGCCGGCGGTGGTCGAGGCGGGGCGCCCCGCGGCGAGGGGCGTCGTCGCGATCGTGGTCGTGGTCGCACCGGTGCTCACGAGGACTCCTTGCGTCAGGGCCGTCGTGCACAATGGGTGCTGACGCGCCGTCTCTGTGGCGAGCGTAGAACCGTCCTTGACAAGGAGTCAACTTGCATTTCGCCCCTGACACCGAAGACGTCCTCGAGTTCAACGTCGCCCTGGTCAACACGGGTGCCGGCGCGAGTCGGTCCGGTGGCGACGAGCTCTCGACCCGTGCCGAGCTGACGGCCCTGCTCGACTCGTTCGCCTTCTCGGGCCGCTTCGACCGGGACGACGCCGAACTGGCCTCGGTGCAGGGCGTCCGGGCCGAACTGCGACGCATCTGGACGCTCGAGCGCGACCTGCTCGCCGCCGAGGTCAACCGCATGCTGGCCGACAGCGTCTCGTCGCCCCGGCTCGTGCGACACGACGCCCTCGACTGGCACCTGCACGCGACGAGCGACGACGCGCCCCTGGCCGACCGCATCCGCGTCGAGTCGGCCCTGGCGCTGGTCGACGTCATCCGCACCGACGAGACCGGCCGGCTGCGGGCCTGTGCCGCCGAGGACTGCGACGGGGTCTTCGTCGACCTGTCACGTAACGGGTCGAAGCGGTTCTGCAGCGTCCGCTGCGGCAACCGCGTCAACATGATCGCCTTCCGGGAACGCCGGGCCGACGTCGACCGAGGCGGGTTCGACGTCGACTGAGGCGGGTTCGTCGCCGCCCGTTCCGCGTCACGCAGGATGCCATTCGATTGTGCACAACCAAATCGCGCGCGACGTGCTACAGTCGCCGACATGACGACAGCAGCCGACACGACGACCCCGGGCCCGGCGCCCGTGCTCGACGAGCAGATCTGCTTCGCGCTCTACAACGCCTCGCGTGCCGTCACGGCGCGCTACCGCGACCTGCTCGCCCCGCTCGGCCTCACCTACCCGCAGTACCTCGTGCTGCTGGTCCTCTGGCAGGGCGGCCCGACGACCGTCTCCGAGCTCGGCCACCAGCTGCAGCTCGAGTCGGGCACGTTGTCGCCCCTGCTCAAGCGGCTCGAGGCCCACGGCCTGGTCACGCGCACGCGCTCGGCCGCCGACGAGCGCACCGTCGACGTCGCCCTGACCGACGCCGGGGTCGCGCTCCGCGAGCAGGCCGCCGGCTTCGCCGACCAGATCTGCGGCGCCACCGGTCTCGAGCTGACCGACCTGCAGACGCTGCGAGCCGACATCGCCGCGCTCGCCGCCGCCGTCCGGGCGAACACGGCCGCCCTCACCGACCAGCACCTCTGACCCGCCTCACCGACCGACCAGAACACCCCCGAACACCCCACCCCGGGCCGACCCCGACGTCGGCCCCCTCCACGAAAGAAGGCACCACATGCCCACTCGCACCTCACGCACCGCCTGGAACGGCAGCCTCGAGACCGGCGAAGGCCAGGTCGAGCTCTCGAGCTCGAAGCTCGGCACCTACGACGTCTCGTTCCCCAAGCGTGCCGCCGACGACGCCAACGGCTCCACCAGCCCCGAAGAGCTGCTCGCCGCGGCCCACTCGGCCTGCTACGCCATGCAGTTCTCGGCCGTCCTCGGCCAGGCCGGCGGCACCGTCGAGGCGCTCGACGTCAAGGCCGACGTCTCGCTCGGCCCGGACTCGGCCGGCGGCTTCAAGCTCACCGGCATCGCCCTCACCGTCCGCGGCGAGGTCTCCGGCATCGACGAGGCCGGCTTCCTCGAGGCCGCCCAGAACGCCAAGGAGACGTGCCCCGTCTCGAAGGCCCTCACCGGCGTCGAGATCACGCTCGACGCCGCGCTCGAGGCCTAGGCCCCGACCGCAGCACCGCACCGCCTCGTGGACGCAGGAGGCGCGGGTCACCCGACCCGCGCCTCCTGCGTTCGCTGCGTCACCGGCTCGACGGCGTCACCGGCCCGACGGCGTCACCGGTGCGACGGCGTCAGAGCCACTTCTTCCACTTGAAGACGCCCCAGATGCTCGCGCCGACCGCGACCATGGCGGCGACCGCCATGGGGTAGCCGAACTGCCAGTGCAGCTCGGGCATGTGGTCGAAGTTCATGCCGTAGACGCCGCCGACCAGGGTCGGGGCGAACAGGATGGCAGCCCAGCCCGAGATCTTCTTGACCTCGTCGTTCTGCTGCAGGCCGACCTCCGACAGGCGCCGGGTCTCCTCGTTCTGGGCGAGCCCGGCCTCGGACAGGCGCCGCATCTCGTCGTTCTGCGCCTGGGTGACGAGCGTCGAGTGCACGGTCAGCGCGTTCTCGAGCAGGGCGCGGAACGTGTCGGCGCGCTCGCCGATGCGCAGCACGTGGTCGAGCACGTCGCGCAGCGAGCGCTGCAACTCGACGTCGACGCCGTACTTGTCCGACCCGCGCAGCAGGTTCTCGAGCATCCCGCGCAGCGGGCTCGTCGCGCGCTGGAAGCTGATCACCTCGCGCAGCAGTTCGTAGATGCGCCGTGAGACCTCGGGGTCGCCGCCGAAGAGTTCGTCCTCGATCTCGTCGATGTCCTTCTCGATGCCGGCGACGACCGGGCCGTAGCCGTCGACCACCTGGTCGAGCACGGCGTAGAGGACGGCCTCGGGTCCGAGGGCGAGCAGTTCGGGGTTCGACTCGAGGCGGCGCCGCACCCGACCCAGGTCGGGGTTCTCGGCGTGCCGGATCGTGATGACGAAGCCCGGACCGACGAACACGTGCACCTCGCCGAACTCGACCGTCTCCTCGGCGTCCAGGTAGCGGGCCGAGCGCAGCACGACGAACAGGGTCTCGCCGAAGCGCTCGAGCTTCGCGCGCTGGTGGCCCTTGAGTGCGTCCTCCACGGCGAGCGGGTGCAGCTCGAACTCCTGCGCGATCGAGCGCACCTCGTCGGGGTCGGCGCGGTACAGCCCGATCCAGGCCATGCCCTGGTGTTCGTGCAGCAGCTCGAACGTCTCGTCGAGGTTCGCCGGGCTGTCGGTGCGGTGTCCCGCGACGTAGATGCCGTTGTCGATGAGTGCCATGGTCTGCGCTCCTGCCGTTCGGGGTGCGACGACCGTCCGTCGAGGGACGATGTCGTACCGGTGGTGGTCACGACAGCCGTACGGACGACGGGTGTGCGGTGGGGGCCGGGGCGACGCACACGGGCGACGAGACGACACCGGGGTGTCGGGTCGTCGACGACGTGCGTCGACAGGAGACGTCGGTGCCCGTGGGCCTCGCTCGTGGTCGGTCGGGCCCGGTGCTCAGACGAGCGGGGCGGACGGCGCGATCACGGAGCGATGCCGCGGGGCGCCAGTACTGTCACCAGCCATCGCCGCTCACCTACCTTCCGTCGTGCTGCCGCCGGGCCCGGTGGGGCCGTGGGCCCGCCTGGGCCGTGGGACAGCGTACCCCCGGGGGCCGCGACCGTCGACCGTCGTGCGACGGGAGCGACGGGAGCGACGGGAGCGACGGGAGCGACGGGTCGGGGTGAGGGGAAGGAGGCGCGTGTCGCCGTTGACCCGTGCCTCCCGCGTCCACGATCGGGTTTCGCGACCTGCAGACGGCGTCACTCTGCCACCGGCTCGACGCAGACACGAGCCTGAGTCGCTTTCGTGACCGGATCGATACGGTGGAGCGATGAGCACCGTCGCCGTCACCGTCCTGCCCTCCGCCTCCGCCACCGCCGACTCCGAGGCGTCGTCCGGTGACGCCTGGGGCGTCGCCCCCGCGACGAGGGCGGTGGACGCGACCGACGCCCGCCTGGTCGAGCTCGGCGACGAGACCGACATGATCGTCCTCGGTGGCCGCGTCGACCAGGACGCCCTGCGCGCGGCGATCGAGGAGCACCCCCGCGTCCGCGTCGTCCAGCTGCCGAGCGCCGGGGTCGACGCCTACGTCGAGACCATGCAGGCCACCGCCCGCGACGGCCTGGTCTTCACCAGTGCCAAGGGCGCGTACAGCGCACCCGTGGCCGAGCACGCCCTGGCGCTGACGCTGGCGACGCTGCGCTCCCTGCAGATCAGGGCCCGCGCCTCCTCGTGGGAGCGCGAGCAGCGCGGCATCTCGCTGAACGGAGCGTCCGTCACCATCGTCGGGGCCGGCGGCATCGGCACCGAGCTGCTGCGGCTGCTGCAGCCGTTCGACGTCGAGGTGACGATGGTGCGCCGCACCGACGAGGCCGTGCCGGGTGCCGCCCGGACGATCACGGTCGACCGCCTGGCGGAGGTCCTGCCGACGAGCGACGTCGTCGTGGTCGCCGCGGCCCTCACCGACGGCACTCGCAGCCTGCTCGGTGCCGCCGAGTTCGCCGCCATGAAGGACACGGCCGTGCTCGTCAACATCGCCCGCGGCCCGCTCGTCGACACGGACGCGCTCGTGACGGCACTCGCCGAGGGGCGGATCGGAGCCGCGGGCCTCGACGTGGTCGACCCCGAGCCGCTGCCCGACGGTCACCCCTTGTGGGCCGAGCCCCGTGCGCTCGTCACCCCGCACCAGGCGAACACGAACGACATGACCGAGCCGCTGTTCCAGGCCCGCGTCGAGGCGAACATCCGCGCGCTCGCCGAGGGCGGCGACCCCGAGGGCGTCGTCGACGTCGAGCAGGGGTACTGAGCGCGCACACGGGAACGCCGCGGACCTGGGAGCAGCGCGCGGCCGGGAACGCCGCGCACGCGGCAACGCCGCGGACCTGGGAACGAACCCGCGCCGCACGCGTTAGACCTGGGTAGTCGCCGCGCCGACCCGACGCGACGTTCGCGAAAGGAACCCCCGCATGCCCCTCATCGGAACATCCGACCTCGACGTCTTCCCCCTCGCCCTCGGCGGCAACACCTTCGGCTGGACCAGCGACGAGGCCGAGTCGCACTCGGTGCTCGACGCCTTCGTCGCCGGCGGCGGCAACTTCGTCGACACGGCCGACGTCTACTCGGCCTGGGCCGACGGCAACTCGGGCGGTGAGTCCGAGACGGTCATCGGCACCTGGCTCGCCCAGGGTGGTGCCTCGCGTCGCGACCAGATCGTGCTCGGCACCAAGGTCAGCCAGCACCCCGAGTTCCCCGGGCTCGGCGCCGCCAACGTCGCCGCCGCGGCCGACGCCTCGTTGACCCGCCTGCAGACCGACCACATCGACCTGTACTGGGCGCACTTCGACACCGGCGACGACCTCGCCGAGACCCTCGGCGCCTTCGACGCGCTGCAGAAGGCCGGCAAGGTGCGGCACGTCGGCATCTCGAACTTCTCGCCCGAGCGCATCACCGAGTGGGTCGAGATCGCGCGCCGCGAGGGATTCGCGGCCCCGGTCGCCCTGCAGCCGCACTACAACCTCGTGACCCGCAAGTCCTACGAGCGCGACCTGGCTCCGCTGGCCGCCCTGAACCAGCTCGGCGTGACGCCCTACTTCTCGCTCGCCGCGGGCTTCCTCACCGGCAAGTACCAGAGCCGTGACGACATCGCCGGGGCCCGCAGCGGCAACGTCGAGGGCTACTTCAGCGACGAGGGGCTCGACGTCGTGGCCGCCCTGCGCGACATCGCGAGCGCCCACCAGGTCGAGATCGCCACGATCGCCCTCGCCTGGCTGCAGGCGCAGCCCCGCGTCGTCGCCCCGATCGCCAGCGCCCGCACCCTCGAGCAGCTGCCCGCGTTGCTGGCCAGCGCGAGCGTGGCCCTCAGCGCCGACGAGCTCGCCGCCCTCGAGACCGTCTCGGACCGCGTGGCCGAGTAGCGCCTCCCGAACCGACGACCCGCGCCTCCGGGGCCGCCTCGGCCCGCGACGAGCGGGGGAGCGACGGACCCCGGGGGCGCGGTGCGTGCAGCACCGTCGGCGTACGGTCGAGCGATGAGCAGAGCGACCCCCGACCAGCGGTTCCACGGACGCATCGCCGGCTTCGGCACGGAGTCCGGCACGCGCGTCGTCGTCGGGTTGTGGGACCGTTCGCCGCTCGGCCGCTTCGTCGACGTGATGGTCGAGGGTGCGGACGGCCACCGCACGTTGCTGGCGCCGTCGCAGGCCGTGGCCGACTACGTCTCGTCGACCTACACGTTCGACGAGGTGCGCGTGCAGCCCGTGTCGTGGCGCGGCGTCGACCGGACGCTCCGGGTCTCGGCCGGCCCCGACGACGCGGGCGGCGACGTCCTCGACCTGTCGCTCGAGATCGGGCCCGTGTCCGCGCTCGGCTGGCTGCTGAGGCTCGTGCCCCGGGCGTTCGCGACCCGCCCCGGCTGGCTCACGCTGATCGACCCGGTGGCCCGACTGATCGTCCGGGGTGCCCGCACGGCGGGCACGGCCGGTGGAGGTCGTCGCGAGTACTACGGCGTGACGCTGGCCCGGCGCATCGTCGCGGTCGACGCCCGTCTCGACGGTCGCGCCCTCGGGGCGTTGGCCCCGCTCGACCCGCCCGTGCGGTTCGGCTTCGGCTCGGCGCCCGCCGATCCCAGCCTCGTCGACGTGACGACCACGATCCGCGAGCGCTGACCCCCCGCGCCGCGGTGCCGCCCGGTTCTCCCCTCGGGCGACACGGCGTCACCGCCCGGTGGACGAGGAGGCGCGGTGCGGCACAGTAGGACGCGTGAGCACCGCAGACACCCCCGCGCCCGAGCCGTCCGCCACCGTCCCCGCCGCCGCCGTCGACGCCGGGACCCCCGCCCCGAAGAAGAAGCTGATCCTCAACCTCTTCGAGATGAACTGCGTCGGGCACATCACGCACGGTCTCTGGCGACTGCCGCACAACCACCGCAGCGAGTACAAAGACCTGGCGTACTGGCTCGAGCTGGCCCGCCTGGCCGAGCGTGGCGGCTTCGACGCGATCTTCATCGCCGACGTGCTCGGTGCCTACGACGTGTTCGGTGACAGCCCGGCACCGGCCCTGCTCGAGGGCATCCAGGCGCCCAACAACGACCCGATGATGGTCGTGCCGGCCATGGCCGCGGTGACCGAGCACCTCGGCTTCGGCATCACCTTCTCGACGAGCTACGAGCCGCCCTTCGCGTTCGCGCGGCGGATGTCGACCCTCGACCACCTCACGAAGGGGCGCGTCGGCTGGAACGTCGTGACGTCGTACCTGCCGAACGCCGCCCGCAACTTCGGCCTCGACACCGAGATGCCGAAGGCCGAGCGCTACGCCCGCGCCGCCGAGTACCTCGACGTGCTGTACAAGCTGTGGGAGGGCTCGTGGGAGGACGACGCCGTCGTCGCCGACCCCACCGCCGACGGGCTCGAGCCCGGCTCCGGCGTCTACACCGACCCCGCCAAGGTGCACGCGATCGACCACGTCGGCGAGCACTTCCGCGTCGCCGGCCCGCACCTCAGCGAGCCGTCGCCGCAGCGCACGCCCGTGCTCTTCCTCGCGACGGCGTCGCCGAAGGGCGTCGAGCAGGCGGCCCGCAACGCCGAGGTCGTCTTCACCGGCGGCCCCGCCGTCCGGGCGGTCGGCGCGGCCACGCGCGAGGCGGCGGTCGCGGCCGGACGTTCCGCCGACGACGTGTCGTTCATCGTGCAGGCCGGCGTCATCACGGGCGAGACCGACGAGGTCGTGGCCGAGAAGCTGGCGCTCTACCGCTCGTTCGCCAGCGAGCAGGGCAAGCTGATCCACCGCAGCATCCCCTTCGACGCCCCGGCGCACCCCCGCGACCGGACCGTGCGCGAGGCGCTCGAGGCCGAGGGGCGGCTCGACCACCCGGGAGCCGCCGCGCTGCCGCTCGACATCACGGTGGGGCAGCTGATCGACTCGGTCGACGAGGCCTGGGGCGGCACGTTCTTCGTCGCCGGCACCCCGACCGTCGTCGCGGACGCCGTCGAGCGCTGGCTCGACGACGAGGGCATCGACGGCATCAACCTGCGCCAATACCACTCGTTCGACACGCTGACCGACTTCGTCGAGCTGGTCGTGCCCGAGCTGCGTCGTCGTGGTCGACTGCGCGAGGCGTACGTGCCCGGTGAGACGCTGCGCGAGCGGTTGACCGGTGGCGGACCCCGGCTCCCCGCGACGCACCCGGCGGCGGCCTACCGGCGCTGAGCCCGGGAGGGGCGGCGCGCGTCGGCGCGTCGCTCACGTCCCTCCCGGGGACGTCCCGGTCCGGGGCGGACGCGTCGACGTGGTCAGTGGGCGGCGGGGCTGCGGTACCGAGCCGGGACCGGCGGGACGCGGAGCCACGTGGTCCGGCTGACACCGCGAGCGTCCGACCACTCGACGAAGACGGTGCCGAGGGCGACCAGAGCGTCGAGCTCGACGGGGGTGGCGATGCCGAGGGGGGCCCCGGGGCGCAGCTTGTCGCGACCCCGGACGGGGCCGCCGGGCAGGTCGACGAGCACGTCCCGCGCCGGCCGGCCGACCGTGCGCAGCACGAGGCACGTGCCGAGGGGCAGGGTGGGGTCGCTGCCGTCGTTGGGCAGGTCGAGCCAGGACAGCACGAAAATGGCGGGGCGACGCAGACGGGTGGCGCGTTCGCGGCGGATGCGGGCCGGGTGCGCCGGCGTGGTCCGGACGGTGCCCACGGTCGCGGTGGGGTCGAGGACGAGCGCCGCGTCCGAGGGGTCGTTCGTGCCCGGGCGTCCGGTGTCGGGCTCTGCGGTGTCCATCGTGTTCTGTTCCCCTGGAGTCGTGGTGGCGTGCGTGGTCGTGTCGTCGTGGACGTGACCCTCGAACGGCTCCGTCCAGCGAACCGCACTCCGGGGTGGGGGACAACGGGGCACAGGCACCCAGTACGGGGGTGGGCCGGTCCCCAATGCGGGGGACGCACCCCGGGGGACGCCGTCCGGGGATGTCGCACGGGGGGACGAGGGCCGGGGCCCGGCTCGGCGAACCCGGGTCGTCTGGCTAGGCTCGACGGGTGACCACCGCCTCCTCGTCGCCCGCTCCGTCCGCCGCCGCGAGGCCGTTGAGTCGTCTCGGCTTCCTCACCATCGGCGCCTTCGAGGGCGACGACCCGACCGTCGGACTCGAGCAGGGGCTCGAGTTGTTCGAGCGGGCCGAGGCGCTGGGGCTCGACGGCGGCTGGACCCGCACGCGGCACCTGCAGTTCGGCATCTCGTCGCCCGTCGCGTTCCTCTCGGCCGCGGCGCAGCGCACCTCGCGCCTGACCCTCGGCACGGCCGTGATGCCGCTCGGCTGGGAGAACCCGTTCCGTCTCGCCGAGGACTGGGGCACGGTCGACGTGCTCTCGCGCGGCCGGCTGCAGCTCGGCGTCAGCGTCGGCGAGCCCCGCGCCTACGACGAGGTCGGGCCGCATCTCTACGGGGACGCCGCCGACCACCAGGACTTCTCGTACGGCCGGGTCGAGAAGTTCCTCTCGCTCGTCCGGGGCGAGCAGGTCAGCGCGTTCGAGGGCACCGAGGGCATCGAGGTCTTCACCGGGCGGGTGCAGCCGCAGAGCCCCGGCCTCGCCGACCGTGTCTGGTACGGCGCGGGCAGCCCCCGGTCGGCCGAGTGGGCGGGTCGCCAGGGCCTCGGCATGTTGATCAGCAACGTCAGCTTCGCGGGCGCGCCCGGGCCGATCGAGCCGACCCGCTTCGCGGCGTCGCAACTCGAGCAGATCCGGGCCTTCCGCGCGGTCCACCCCTCGGGTCCGGAGGCGCGGGTCGCCAAGGGCGCGGTCGTCCTGCCCACCGACACGGCCACCGCCGAGCAGCGTGCGGCGTACGAGGCCTACGCGTCCTCCCGTCGCGACCGCACCACCGTGGCCCACGGACCCCGCGGCATGATGTTCGACCGCGACCTCGTCGGCCCGTCCGAGTGGATCGCCGAGCAGCTGCACGAGAACGCCGCGATGCGCGAGGTCGACGACCTGATCGTCGAGCTGCCGTTCGACTTCGGACTCGCCGAGTACACGCAGGTGCTGACCGACGCCGCCGAGCGCCTCGGCCCGCTGCTCGGCTGGCAGGCCGCCGCCCGAGGCGAGTGAGCGCTCACTCCCGGCGGTGGGGCTCGCCTAGACTCGACGCAGCACCCCGAGCCGAAGGAGTCTCCATGCAGAACTGGGCCGCCAACGTCGAGTACTCGACGACCGACCTGCGTCGCCCCACGAGCATCGACGAGCTGCGTGACGTCGTCACCGGCAGCCGTCGGGTCAAGGCCCTGGGCTCGCGCCACTCGTTCAACCGGGTCGCCGACACCGACGGCGTCCTCGTCTCGCTCGATGCGCTCGAGACCCCGGTCGAGGTCGACTCGGCCGCCGGCACGGTCCGCGTCGGTGCGGGCACGACGCACGCCGCCCTCGCGGGCGAGCTGCAGCGTCGCGGCCTCGCCCTGCACAACCTCGCCTCGCTGCCCCACATCTCGGTCGCCGGAGCGGTCCAGACCGGCACGCACGGTTCCGGCGTGCGCAATCCCGCCCTCTCGGCCGGCGTCCGCGCCGTCGAGCTCGTCCGCGCGGACGGCAGCCTCGAGACCGTCCGCCGCGGTGACGACGCGTTCGGCGCCTCCGTCGTCTCGCTCGGCGCCGTCGGCGTCGTCACGAGCCTCGAACTCGACACCGTGCCGACCTTCGACGTCGAGCAGACCATCCACGAGGACCTGCCGTGGGCGGCCGCTCTCGAGCACCTCGACGCCGTGCTCGCCGGCGCGTACAGCCTGAGCTTCTTCACGCGGTACGACGGCGCGGGGGTCGACCAGGTCTGGTCGAAGCACCGGGTCGGCGACGCGGTCGGTCTCGACCTCCGCGACCTCGGTGCCGTGCGGGCCGACGCGACCACGCACATGATCCCCGGGGCCGAGACCGCGGCCGTCACGCAGCAGGGCGGCGTGGCCGGCCCGTGGCTCGAACGCCTGCCGCACTTCCGCTTCGACTTCACGCCGAGCGCCGGCGAAGAGATCCAGAGCGAGTTCCTGATCCCCGCCGAGCACGCCGCCGCCGGGATCGAGGGGCTCCGTGGCATCGCGCACACCTTCGCCGACGTGCTCATGGTCAGCGAGATCCGCACGATCGCCCCGGACGACGCCTGGATCAGCCCGAGCGGCGGACGTCAGAGCGTGGCCTTCCACTTCACCTGGCACCGCCGCCCGGACGAGGTGCTCGCCGTGCTGCCCGAGATCGAGCGGGTGCTCGGTGCCTTCGACGCCCGCCCGCACTGGGGCAAGGTCTCGACCGCCACGCACGCCGAGCTGCGCCGGGTGTTCCCGCGTCTCGGTGACTTCGCCGCCCACGTCGCGTCGGTCGACCCCGAGGGCCGCTTCCGCAACCCGTTCCTGTCCGCGTCCGTCCTCGGAGAGCCCGCGCATGTCTGAGCCCACCCCCGTCGCCCCCGTGCCGCCGCACGGCACCGTGCCCCCCGTCGTCGAGCCCGCACCGGGGGCGCCGCCGACCGCTCGCCTCGTCACGTCGCCGGTGCCGGTCTCCGGCGCGCAGGTCGTGCTCGAGCGGGACGGCTACCGGGCCGAGATCGCCGGGGTCGGGGCCACGCTGCGCACGCTCACGTTCGAGGGCCGCGACCTGGTCGTGCCGTTCGCCGCCGACGAGGTGCGGCCGGGCTTCCGCGGGGCCCTGCTCGCCCCGTGGCCCAACCGCGTGACCGACGGACGCTACGAGCGAGACGGGGTCGAACACCAGCTGCCCCTCAACGAGGTCGAGCGCGGGCACGCCCTGCACGGCCTGGCCCACTGGGCCGACTGGACCATCGACCAGGCCCAGGCCGCGCGGGCCTCGGCCTCGTTCGTGCTCGTGCCGCGCGACGGCTACCCGTGGCGGCTGGCGCTGTCGGTCGTCTACGAGCTGACCGACGACGGGCTCACCACGACGGTCACGGCCCGCAACGCGGGCACGGGCGTCGCCCCCTACGGCACGGCGCCGCACCCCTACCTCATCGCCGGCGAGGGTCGCGTCGACGACTGGTCGTTCACGCTGCCCGCCGCGAGCTACCTCGAGGTGACCGACGACCGCCTCGTCCCCGTCGGCACGCGGCCCGTCGGTGACCGTGACGGCTTCGACTTCCGCGACGGGCACCCGGTCGGCGACCTCTTCGTCGACCACGCCTTCACCGACCTCGCGTTCGGCACCCCTGACGGCGACGCCGGTGGGGGCCCCGGTCAGGAGGCGCGGGTCACCGCCACGGTGACCGCGCGCGACGGCCACGGCGTCACCATGTCGTGGGGGACCGAGCTGCCCTGGGTGCAGGTGCACACCGCCGACCGTCCCGAACCCGAGAACGACCGCGTCGGGTTGGCCGTCGAGCCCATGACCTGCCCGCCGGACGCCTTCAACTCGGGTGACGACCTCGTGCTGCTCGCCCCGGGCGAGGCCCACACGGCGAGCTGGACCATCACCGCGTTCTAGCGCGGCCCGACACCTCCGAACCAGCACGACACCCCACGAACCCGGGGCGTCGCGCTGGTTCGGGGGTGTCGCGCCGGGCCGCCCTCAGACGGCGACGGGTTCGGTCTGCCAGGTCATGGCCGACACCGTGCCGGGCAGGCAGCGTTCGAGGGCGGCCTCGAGCGCCCGGCGCGTGCGGCGTGCCGTCAGCTCGTCCCGGACGACGACGTCGAACCGCAGGGCCTCGGGCAGCTCGGTGAGCAGCACGGTCCCGGCGTCGGCGAGCTGCACGAGGTACTGGCCCACCTCGACCTTCGCGGCCCGGTGCTCGGCGAGCAGGCGGCGCGACAACCAGAACAGGCCGGCGGCGTCGTGCGCCGTGTGGACGGTCGCGGTCGCGGTGATCATGGGCACACTGTGACGTGACGACCGCTCACGCGCGTGAACGGCGTGTGGCGAACGTGTAAATCCTGTCGCGACACGCCGGGCGCCGACCGACTTGACAAGCACCTGGACCTCGTTCAGTATTGCCCAGCACCACCGATGTGAGCGCTCACATTCTCAGGTCAGCGCTCGACCGTCCCCGCGACGGGCCATCCCGCTCCACTCCGCGACACCCCAGCCACACGTTTCCTGACGAAGAGGTCAACCGTGAACAGCTCCTCCCTCCGCCGCCCGGCCGCCCACCGGGCCGTCCGCACGTCGCCCGCCCCGCGCCTCCTCGCGGTCGCCCCGGCCTGACGTCCCCCTCAGCCCCGACGGGCAGGCCTCGCGCACCCGTCGGCCCGGCGCGTCCCCGGCCACCCGAGCCGTCGAGCGCCCGCACCACAGAGATCCCCTCACAGCACCATCACCCGTCATCGACGACGCCGTCGAGATGACACCTGACACGAATGGAACAACCGTGAAGAAAAAGCTCCTCGTCGGCATCGTCGCCGTCGGCATGGCATTCTCCCTGGCCGCCTGCTCCGGCGGCGGCGGCGGACGCGGCGGTGACGCCGGCGGCAGCAGCAGCGGCGACAACGCCGGTGCGCTGGTCGGCGTCGCGATGCCCACCAAGGTGTCCGAGCGCTGGATCAAGGACGGCGACGCCGTCAAGAGCGCCCTCGAGGACAAGGGCTACAAGGTCGACCTCGAGTACGCCGACAACAAGATCCCCCAGCAGGTCCAGCAGATCAGCAACATGATCACCAAGGGCGCGAAGGTCCTCATCGTCGCCTCGATCGACGGTGGCTCGCTCAGCGACCAGCTCGACTCGGCCGCCAAGGCCGGCATCAAGGTCATCTCGTACGACCGCCTGCTGACGGGCAACGAGAACGTCGACTACTACGTCTCGTTCGACAACTACAAGGTCGGCGTCGACCAGGGCACCAGCCTCCTGACCGGTCTCGGCCTCGCCGACGCCGACGGCAAGAAGGTCGACGGCGCCTCGCCCAAGACCATCGAGGTCTTCGCCGGCAGCTCGGACGACAACAACGCCACCTTCTTCTTCAACGGCGCGATGGACACCCTGAAGCCCTACATCGAAGACGGTTCGCTGACGATCGGCTCCGGTCAGGACCAGTTCACGCAGGCCGCCACCGCGGCATGGGCACCCGGCCACCGCCAAGGCCCGCATGCAGAACCTGATCGCCTCGACCTACTCGGGCGGCACCAAGCTCGACGGCGTGCTCTCGCCCTACGACGGCATCTCGATCGGCATCATCTCGGCGCTCGAGGGTGCCGGCTACACCAGCGACGCCCTCCCGGTCATCACCGGCCAGGACGCCGAGGCCGCCTCGGTCAAGTCGATCATCGAGGGTCAGCAGTACTCGACCATCTACAAGGACACGCGTCAGCTCGCCGACCAGTCCGTGGTGATGGCCGACGACCTGCTCACCGGCAAGACGCCCGAGACGAACGACGACAAGACGTACGACAACGGCGTGAAGGTCGTCCCGACGTACCTCTTCCAGCCGACCATCGTCACGAAGGACAACTACAAAGAGGTCCTGATCGACAGCGGCTACTACACCGAGGCCGACCTCAAGTAGGTCCCTCCCCTGCGAGAACCGAGGAGGCGCCGGTCGCCGACCAGCGCCTCCTCGCTTCTCTGCTCCCCAGCGGCACCCACCCGACACACGGAAGAAGGAACACGTGGCGAACACGATCCTCGAGATGCGGGAGATCACCAAGACGTTCCCCGGCGTCAAGGCCCTGCAGGACGTCACGCTCGAGGTCGAGCGCGGCCAGGTCCACGCGATCTGCGGCGAGAACGGCGCCGGCAAGTCGACGCTCATGAAGGTGCTCTCGGGCGTCTACCCGAGCGGCTCGTTCGACGGCCAGATCCTGCTCGACGGCCAGCCCGTCGACTTCAAGAACATCAACGACTCCGAGGCCGCGGGCGTCGTCATCATCCACCAGGAGTTGGCGCTCAGCCCGTTCCTCTCGATCGCCGAGAACATCTTCCTCGGCAACGAGCAGTCCAAGAACGGCTTCATCGACTGGAACAAGACCAACCTCGACGCCGCCGGCCTGCTGGCCCGCGTCGGCCTGCGTGACAACCCGGTCACCAAGGTGGTCGACATCGGAGTCGGCAAGCAGCAGCTGGTCGAGATCGCCAAGGCGCTCTCGAAGCGCGTGAAGATCCTCATCCTCGACGAGCCCACCGCCGCCCTGAACGACGACGACTCGGCCCACCTGCTCGACCTGATCAAGAGCCTGCAGGGGCAGGGCATCACGTCGATCATCATCAGCCACAAGCTCAACGAGATCAAGGCGATCGCCGACAAGGTGACGATCATCCGCGACGGCAAGACGATCGAGACCCTCGACATGCACGCCGACGAGGTGTCCGAGGACCGCATCATCAAGGGCATGGTCGGCCGCGACCTCGAGAGCCGTTACCCGGCCCACGAGTCGAAGGTCGGCGACGAGCTGCTGCGCATCGAGGACTGGACCGTCCACCACCCCCTCGACTCGACGCGCGAGATCATCCACCAGGCCAACCTCGCCGTGAAGGCCGGCGAGATCGTCGGCATCGCCGGGCTGATGGGCGCCGGACGCACCGAACTCGCGATGAGCGTCTTCGGCAAGAGCTACGGCACCGGCATCTCGGGCACCGTCTACAAGCGCGGCGAGAAGATCGACACGTCGACGGTCAGCAAGGCCATCGCCGCGGGTCTCGCCTACGCCACCGAGGACCGCAAGAAGTACGGCCTCAACCTGATCGACGACATCACGCGCAACGTGTCCGGTTCGGCCCTCGGCAAGCTCGCCAACTGGGGCTTCGTCAACCGGTCCGAAGAGAGCACCGTCGCCGAGCGCTTCCGCAAGAGCATGAACATCAAGGCGCCCACCGTGGCGTCGGTGACGGGAAAGCTCTCGGGCGGCAACCAGCAGAAGGTCGTGCTGTCGAAGTGGATGTACGCCGACCCCGACGTGCTCATCCTCGACGAGCCCACCCGTGGCATCGACGTCGGCGCCAAGTACGAGATCTACACGATCATCAACCAGCTCGCCGACGCGGGCAAGGGCGTCATCGTCATCTCGTCCGAGCTGCCCGAACTGCTCGGCATCTGCGACCGCATCTACACCCTCTCGGAGGGGCGCATCACGGCCGACGTTCCGATCGCCGAGGCGACCCCCGAATTCCTCCTGAAGTACATGACCCTCGAACGAGAGAGCCCCGTCAATGAGCGCGCCTAGCCCCACCCAGGCCACCGACCCGAAGCCCACGGGCGGGTCGCCCACCTCCCGTCAGCCGCAGTCCGGTTCGGGTGGCAACCCGATCACGGGTGCCGTCTCGTACCTCGGCGGGCAGCTGCGCCAGATCGGCCTGTTCATCGCGCTGATCGTCATCGTGCTGTTCTTCCAGGTCACCACGAACGGCATCACGCTGGCACCGATCAACGTGTCGAACCTGGTGGTCCAGAACAGCTACATCCTGATCCTGGCCATCGGCATGGTGATGGTCATCATCGCCGGCCACATCGACCTCTCGGTCGGCTCCATCGTCGCCTTCACCGGCGCCATGGCCGGCGTCATGATCACCCAGTGGGGCCTGCCCTGGCCGCTCGCCGTCGTGCTCTGCCTCGTGCTCGGCGCCCTGGTCGGGGCCTGGCAGGGCTTCTGGATCGCCTACTTCGGCATCCCGGCGTTCATCGTCACCCTGGCCGGCATGCTCGCGTTCCGCGGTGCCGCCCAGATCGCCCTCCAGAGCCAGCAGATCTCGCCCTTCCCCCAGGGGTTCCGCGACATCGGGTCGGGCTTCCTGCCCGCCTTCGGCACGACCGGGTACGAGCCGCTGACGCTCGTCCTCGGCGCCGTCGCCTCGTTGGCCCTCATCGGCACCGGCCTCCGCGGCCGTGCCACGCGTCGCAAGTACCAGCTCGAGGACGAGCCCTTCCTGTGGTTCATCACCAAGATGGTCTTCACGGTCGCCCTGGTCATGTACGTCGGGTTCCTGCTCGCCAGCTACTCGGGCACCCCGATCGTCCTGGTCGTGCTCGCGGTGCTCGTCGTCGCGTACTCGATGATCATGAAGAACTCGGTGTTCGGCCGTCACGTCTACGCGATCGGTGGCAACCTGCACGCCGCCGAGCTGTCCGGCGTCAAGACGAAGCGCGTCACGTTCCTGCTCTTCGTCAACATGGGCGTCATCGCCGCCCTGGCCGGCGTCGTCTTCACCGGCCAGCTGAACCTCGCCAGCCCCAGCGCCGGCAACGGGTTCGAGCTCGACGCCATCGCGGCCGTGTTCATCGGTGGCGCCGCCGTCACCGGCGGCATCGGCACGGTCACCGGCGCCATCGTCGGTGGTCTCATCATCGGCATCCTGAACAACGGCATGTCGATCCTCGGCGTCGGCACCGAGTACCAGTCCCTGATCAAGGGCCTCGTGCTGCTCGCCGCGGTCGCGTTCGACGTCTTCAACAAGCGTCGCGCCGCCTCGTCCGGCAAGTAACGAGCGGTCACCATCCGCGAGAGGCGCGGTTCCCGGTCACGGGAGCCGCGCCTCCTCGTCTCCCCGCCCCCGGCGGGCACCGACCAGACCGCAGGAGGCGCGGGCCGGCCGCACACGACGCCACCGTCCCGAAAACCGAACCGAACTAGGATCACCTCGTGGCAACCCTCTTCGACGTCGCGGCCGCAGCCGGCGTCTCGCACCAGACCGTCTCGCGGGTCGTCAACGGCGACCCGACGGTCCGTCCCGCCACCAAGGCCAAGGTCGACGTCGCCATCGACGAGCTCCACTACCGGCCGAGCCTCACCGCCAGGGCGCTGGCCAGCCGCAAGACGAGGTCGCTCGGCGTGATCAGCACGGGGTTCCCGTTCTACGGGCCGTCGAGCACGATGCACGGCTTCAACGGTGCCGCCCGACGAGCCGGGTACCAGGTGTCGATGGCCACCCTCGACGTCGACGACCGGCAGGGCATGCGGCAGGCCCTCGACTCGCTGGTGGGCCAGAACGTGGCGGCCATCGTGCTCATCGCGCCCGACGCCGAGGCCCTCGAGGTGCTGCGGCGTTCCGGGGTGTCGGTGCCGCTGGTCACCGCCGACAGCGAGGCCGAGGACGGCCACCACACGGTCTCGTTCGACCAGGCCGCCGGGGCCGAGGCGGCCGTCGAGCACCTCGTCTCGCTCGGTCACCGCCGCATCGCCCACGTCGCCGGGCCCGACGGGTGGATGGACGGCCGCGACCGCGAGCGGGGCTGGCGCGAGGCCTGCGAACGGCTCGGCGTCGACTCGACGGTGCTGCTGCGCGGCGACTGGACCCCGGGCTCCGGTCATCGCATCGGCCGAGAGCTGGCCGGACGCGACGACGTCACGGCCGTGTTCTGCGGCAACGACCAGATGGCGCTCGGCGTCGTGCACGCGTACGTCGACGCCGGTCGGGTCGTGCCGCGCGACGTGAGCATCGTCGGCTTCGACGACATCCCCGAGGCCGAACACTTCGTCCCGCCGCTGACCACCGTGCGGCAGGACTTCGAGCCACTCGGGCGCCGACTCATGACGACCGTCGAGGCCGTGCTCGCCGGCGACGAGGCGCCCGTGGCGGCACTCGACCCCGAGCTCGTCGTCCGCCGCTCGACGGCGGCCCCGGCCCGCTGACCGACCCCGAACCGCCCGTGCGAGATTGCACGGTCCCACTCGCTCATGTGAGAATGTGAGCGCTCACTTTCGCATCAGGACAAGGACGTTCCATGGCTGAGACCGCCATCCCCTCCGACCCGTCGCCCGCGGCTCCCGACCCCGCCGGCGCCTCGGCCGAGACGTACGTCGTCGGCGTCGACTACGGCACGCTCAGCGGCCTCGCGGTCGTCGTGCGCGTGCGTGACGGCGCCGAACTGGCCAGCGCCACGTTCGAGTACCCGAACGCGGTCGTCGACCGCACGCTGCCCGGAACGGGCGAGCGCCTGCCCGCCGACTGGGCCCTGCAGGTGCCGTCCGACTACGTCGACGTGCTGAAGAACGCCGTTCCCGAGGCCCTCCGCGCGTCGGGCGTCGACCCCGCCGCGGTCGTCGGCATCGGCACCGACTTCACGGCCTGCACCATGGTGCCGACCACCGCCGACGGCACCCCGCTCAACGAGCTCGACCGCTTCGCCGGCCGCCCGCACGCGTTCGTCAAGCTGTGGCGTCACCACGCCGCGCAGGGCCAGGCCGACCGCATCAACGAGCTGGCCGCGTCGCGGGGCGAGTCGTGGCTGCCCCGGTACGGCGGGCTCATCTCGAGCGAGTGGGAGTTCGCCAAGGGGCTGCAGCTACTCGAAGAGGACCCCGAGGTCTACGCCGCGACCGAGCACTGGGTCGAGGCCGCCGACTGGATCGTCTGGCAGCTCAGCGGCCGCTACGTGCGCAACGCCTGCACCGCCGGGTACAAGGGCATCTACCAGGACGGCGAGTACCCCAGCCGCGAGTTCCTCGCCGCCCTCAACCCCGACTTCGCCGACTTCGCCGAGACCAAGGTCGTGCACGAGATCGGCGCCCTGGGCGACGTCGCGGGCACGCTGACGGCCGAGGCCGCCGGCTGGACCGGACTGCCCGAGGGCATCGCCGTGGCCGTCGGCAACGTCGACGCGCACGTCACGGCCCCGGCCGCCAAGGCCACGCAGCCCGGCCAGATGGTCGCCATCATGGGCACGAGCACCTGCCACGTCATGAACGGCGACAAGCTCGCCGAGGTGCCCGGCATGTGCGGCGTCGTCGACGGTGGCATCGTCGACGGCCTCTACGGCTACGAGGCCGGTCAGTCCGGCGTCGGCGACATCTTCGCCTGGTACGTGAAGAACCAGGTGCCGCAGTCGTCGGTCGACGACGCCGCGGCGGCCGGCAAGAGCGTGCACCAGCACCTCACCGACCTCGCCTACGAGCAGCCCGTCGGGGCCCACGGCCTCGTGGCCCTCGACTGGCACAGCGGCAACCGCTCGGTGCTCGTCGACCACGAGCTGAGCGGCGTCATCGTCGGCCAGACGCTCAGCACGACGCCCGAAGAGGGCTACCGGGCCTTGCTCGAGGCCACGGCGTTCGGCACGCGCCGCATCGTCCAGGCCTTCGAGGAGTCGGGCGTGCCGGTCACCGAGTTCATCGCCGCCGGCGGTCTGCTGAAGAACAAGCACCTGATGCAGACCTACAGCGATGTGCTCCGCATGCCGATCTCGACGATCACGAGCGAGCAGGGCCCGGCCCTCGGGTCGGCCATCCACGCCGCCGTCGCCGCGGGTGCCTACCCCGACATCCGCTCGGCGGCCGAGGCCATGGGCAGCGTCGACCGGGCGACCTACGTCCCCGACGAGGCCGCCGCCGACGCCTACGACGCGTTGTACGCCGAGTACCTCCTGCTGCACGACTGGTTCGGTCGGGGCGGCAACGACGTGATGCACCGCCTGCGGGCGATGCGTCGCGAGGCGACCCGCGCCTCCTCGGCTCCCTCGGCGACGACCGAGGGCGGTGGAGGCACGGATGCCGTCGAACAGGACGCCACCGCCTCCGCCACGAGCGACGCGCAGGTGACCGCATGACCGGCTGGATCGACCGCTCGACGCAGGCGGCCATCGACGCCACCCGAGAAGACGTCGCCACCCTGCACGCCGAGCTCGTGCGCTACGGGCTCGTCGTCTGGACGGGCGGCAACGTGTCGGGTCGCGTGCCCGGCACCGACCTCTTCGTGATCAAGCCCAGCGGGGTGCTCTACGACGACCTCACGGCCGAGAACCAGATCCTCTGCCGCCTCGACGGCACCGTGGTCGAGGGCACGCCGGGCAGCGACCGCAGTCCGTCCAGCGACACCGCCGCCCACGCCTACGTCTACCGCACCATGCCGCACGTCGGCGGAGTCGTGCACACGCACTCGACCTACGCCACGGCCTGGGCCGCGCGCGGCGAGGCGATCCCGTGCGTGATCACGGCGATGGCCGACGAGTTCGGCGGCGAGATCCCCGTGGGGCCGTTCGCGATCATCGGCGACGACTCGATCGGCCGCGGCATCGTCGCGACGCTCGAGGGGCACCGCAGCCGGGCCGTGCTGATGCAGAACCACGGCGTCTTCACGATCGGCAAGGACGCCCGCGACGCGGTCAAGGCCGCCGTCATGACCGAGGACGTGGCCCGCACCGTCCACATAACCCGCCAGCTCGGCGAACCCATCCCCATCCCGGCAGAGAGCATCGACGCCCTCTTCGACCGGTACCAGAACGTCTACGGACAAGCACCCGCAGGAGAACTGAAGTGACGAACGACACCCTCGACCCCACCGCCTTCCTCGCCTCACGCGAGGTCTGGTTCCTCACCGGCAGCCAGGGCCTCTACGGCGAAGAGACGCTCCAGCAGGTCGCCGACCAGTCGCGTGCCATCGCCGACGAACTCGCCGCCGCCTCCGACGTGCCCGTGCGCCTCGTCTGGAAGCCCGTCCTGACCGACGCCGACGCGATCCGTCGCACGATGCTCGAGGCGAACCTCGACGACTCGGTCATCGGCGTCACGGCCTGGATGCACACCTTCAGCCCGGCCAAGATGTGGATCGGCGGCCTCGACGCCCTGCGCAAGCCGCTGCTGCACCTGCACACGCAGGCCAACGTCGCGCTGCCCTGGGCCGACATCGACTTCGACTTCATGAACCTCAACCAGGCCGCCCACGGCGACCGCGAGTTCGGCTACATGCAGACCCGTCTCGGGGTGCCCCGCAAGACCGTCGTCGGCCACGTCAGCGACCCGCGCGTGCAGCAGCAGGTCGGCACCTGGATGCGCGCCGCCGCGGGCGCCTCGGCCATGCGCTCGCTCAAGCTGGCACGCTTCGGCGACAACATGCGCTTCGTCGGCGTGACCGAGGGCGACAAGACCGAGGCCGAGCTGGCCTTCGGCGTCCAGGTCAACACCTGGGGCGTCAACGAACTGGCCGAGGCCGTCGCCGCGGCGTCCGAGACGGCGATCGACGCGCTCGTCGCGGTGTACGAGGCCGAGTACGACGTGGTCCCCGCGCTGCGGGCGGGCGGCGAGCGTCACCAGTCGCTCCGAGACGGTGCGGCGATCGAGATCGGTCTGCGCTCGTTCCTCGAAGAGGGCGGGTTCAGTGCCTTCACGACGAACTTCGAAGACCTGGGTGCACTCAAGCAGCTGCCCGGCCTCGCGGTCCAGCGCCTGATGGCCGAGGGCTACGGCTTCGGTGCCGAGGGCGACTGGAAGACCTCGGTGCTGGTGCGTGCGGCCAACGTGATGGGCGCCGGGCTGCCGGGTGGCGCCTCCTTGATGGAGGACTACACGTACCACCTGGTGCCCGGCGAGGAGAAGATCCTCGGGGCGCACATGCTCGAGGTCAGCCCGGCGCTGACGTCGGGGCGCGCCTCCCTCGAGGTGCACGCGCTCGGCATCGGCGGCAAGGACGACCCGGTGCGCCTGGTCTTCTCCGCCGACCCCGGCCCGGCCGTCGTCGTCGCGATGAGCGACGTGCGCGACCGCTTCCGCCTGACGGTCAACGTGGTCGACGTGGTCGACCCCGACGAGGACCTGCCGAACCTCCCGGTGGGGCGCGCGGTGTGGAAGCCCCGTCCGTCGTTCGCCGTGTCGGCCGAGGCGTGGCTGACGGCCGGCGCCGCCCACCACACGGTCATGTCGACCGCGGTCGGGCTCGAGGCCTTCGAGGACCTCGCCCGCATCGTCGAGACCGAGCTGCTCGTGATCGACGAGGACACCCGCATCCGCGACTTCCGTCACGAGGTCGCCTGGAACGCCGCGTACCACCGCCTCGCCCGCGGCCTGTAGGCCGCGCCCGGCTCGCGCCCTCCGCGCATCGAGTGGTCCCGGATCGTCCTTCGCCCCACGGCGAACGACGGTGCGGGACCATTCGTCGTCGCGATGGCCGGGCCTGCTCGACCGCGTCTGCCCCGAGGAGGCGCGGGTCTAGATCCAACCGAGATCTCGCGCGTCCGAGGCGGCCCGTCCGCGGTCGGGCGCCCCGACCTTGCGGACGGCGGACGAGATCAGGTTGCGCACCGTGCCCTCGGCGAGGTGCAGCTCGGCGGCGCACCGTCTGGTCGAGAGCGACCGGTCGACGAGGCGCAGGACGTCACGCTCGCGTGCCGTGAGCGGGCACGCCTCGGCGCGGAGGACCGTGGCCGCCAACCTCGGGTCGACGTGGTCTTCTCCGGCAGCCGTTCGCCGGACGACGGCGAGGAGTTCGTCGATGCTCGCCCGCTTCGAGACGACCGCGTCGATGCCCGACTGGACGATCTGACGGACGAGCACGGCGGGTAAGCGGCGACCCAGGACGACGACGGCGTCGTGCCCCTCGCGCAGTCGCCGGGCGGCGTCCACGACGTCGGGGTGGTCGTCGGCGTCGATGACCAGCACGCTCCACGGGGGTGGCCCTGGTTCGGAGCAGGGCTTCGCGGAATCGTGGATCGCGACAGCTTTCAGCCCCGGCGTCACACGGATGCACGCCTCGATCGCCGACCGCGTCAGCACCTCGTCGGCGACCACGCACACGTCGATCGGCCCGTCGGTCGACATGGCATCCCCCTACTCGTCATCGACTTCGTGACCAGTATGTCTCATGACGTCGACATGACGGATGCGTGGTGACTTCGTGACGGCCGTGACTTTCGAGTCGAGCTGCCGATGCCGAGACTCGGAGGTGTCTCGTCGACTCGACGTGGGAGGAGGGAACGCATGAAGAAAATCGAGAGCACGACGCTCAAGCCGGGTAGCGCAGCACGCTGCAACGGCGGATGCCTCTGCACCTGACATCCGGGGCGGGCCGCCCATCGGGCGGTCCGCCTTCCCCGTCAGTCCGGTGACCGCATCTCCCGAAAGTCGACATGTCCCTTCCCATCTTCACCCTCTTCGAGGTCGTCCGATACGAACGTCTTTGGTCGGCGCTCCGCGCCGCCGGGCCCGCTGCCGCGTGGCGACTCATGAACGACATCGCCCGGTTCGACCTGCCCGCCTACGACTCGATCGCCGACCCGTCCGACACGAGCGCCGGCATGGCGGCCAAGGCCCGTGCCGCCATGGGGGGCTTGCCAGGTCTCGCCTCCGTCGACATCGACGCTGCAGCGGGGCGATATGGCGACTACGGGCCTCGGATGCAATTCGAGTCGACGTTCGTCACGCTGTGGCTCGACGACCGAGCTCGGCTGGACGAGGTCGTCGAGGTTCGTGGCGGCGAGCACCTCGAGGAGGCGAGGGAGCACGGCCGTGGCGCCCTGGCCTTGCCCCTGCACTTCGGGGCGTCCTACGTCGTCCCGCCGATCATCGCGCACCGACACCCCACGCGCTTCGTCTTCAACAGGATGAACTTCGACGAGCTCCGGGATCGGGCGTTTCCCTCTCTCGATGTCGACGCCTTCGCCATCGACGACGACGCGACCTTCCGAAAGGGGCTCCGAGCGCTCAAGGACGGGCTCGTCTTCGCAATGTTCCCCGAATACGATCCCAGAGGCCGAGGCCGTCACCACACCGTCGTCCCGTTCCTGGGGGCTTCCGTCGTCGCACCGCAGGGGCCGGCCCTCATGAGTCGTGCCGCGGGCGCAGCCATGCTGCCGATGCACCTCGACCGGACGGGAGAAGCTCACTTCGTCCTGACGATCCACCCGGCGATTCCCGCCCCGACAGATGACGTCGAGGTCCAGGGGTCGACGGTCGCGTTGTGGCGACTCATCGAGAGGCTCATCCTCGACGGCCGCGCCGGCGACTGGGAGATGTGGACCGACTTCGATCTGATGCGGACGGAGTCGGCGGCATGAGCACGGTTCCGCTCGTCGAGATCCGAGAAGTGTCACGGCTCTTCGAGAGCCGAGGTGGGAGACCGCCCGCCGTCGACCGTGTCTCGTTGGACCTTCACGAGGGCGAGATCATCGCGATCGTCGGTCGCTCCGGCTCGGGCAAGTCGACTCTGGTGCAGATGGTCGGTGCTCTCGACACGCCCGATCACGGTCAGATCGTCTTCGACGGAATGACACTTTCTTCCCTCTCCGAGGCGGAGCGCACCGTCCTGCGAAGAGATCGCATCGGATTCGTCTTCCAGGACTCCCACCTCGTCCCGACCCTGTCGGTGCTCGAGAATGTCGCGCTCACGTCACTCGTCGCGGGAAGACGCCGCTCGGAATGGGCGGATCGAGCGCACGCGCTGCTCGACGAACTCGGCCTCGACGGTCTCGGATCGGCCCGTCCGGCCACCTTGTCGGGCGGAGAGGCCCAGCGTGTGGCCCTGGCTCGAGCGCTCTTCTCCCGTCCGTCTCTCGTCCTCGCCGACGAGCCGACCGGCGCGCTCGACAGTGCGACCTCACGGGATGTCCTGAGGCTGCTCCGGGGCATGGTCGTCGACGACCAGGCGTCAGCGGTCGTGGTGGTCACCCATGACCTCGAGACCGCCTGCATCGCCGACAGGATCATCGTCCTGCGAGACGGCCGAGTCATCGCCGACGAACGCTTCACACCGGCGGCCACGATCGACAGCGTCGAGGGGAGGGCCCATGAAGAACGCGTTCGCGCTTGGTTGGCGGAACATCGCTGACGGACGGCGGCGGGCAGGACTCACCGCCCTCACGGCAGCCTTGGGGGTCGCCCTTCTCACGGCCTCACTCGTCACCGGGCTGACGGCGCGCCAGACGGTCGTCGACGGAATCGATTCGTTGCTCACGTTCGGGGACGTGGGCATCGTCCCCGAGGTGGATCGTGAGTTCGTCGACGAGGGTCTCGTGGACGCACTCGCCGCCGATGCCGGAGTCGTGTCGTCGCTCCCCACCCTGAGTCGAGAGACGGTCGTGGTCGGCGCGACGGGTGAGGCCGAGGCCCTCCTCCTGACCGGGGCCCCGGCCGGGCCGGACTCACTCGCCTCCCAGGTGGTCACCGACGGTCGAGCTCCTCGACCGGGCTCGGACGAGGTCCTGGTGCCGACAGATGTCGCAGACCGCATGGGCGCCTCCCTGGGGAGTCGAATGTCGATGACGACTCCCTCGGGCGTCCGCTCGTTCGACGTGGTGGGGCTCGTCGACCCCCGCTTGTTGGGTGTCTTCGCCCGGGACAACCTCTTCACCGACCTCGAGGTCGTCCAGAGGGCGTTCGGGCTCGAGGGTGACCTCACCCGTCTCGACCTCGAACTCGATCCTGCAGTTGCGTCCACCTGGGCAGCAGAACACCGAGCGGCGCTCCCGTCCGGCGCCGTCTTCCAGGACACGTCGGCCGTGGCCGACGGCCTCGGGCCCATCGAAACGGCCGTGACGGCGGTGATGGCAGGGCTCGCTCTGGTCGCCCTCGCCGTGTCGGCACTGCTCGGTTCACTGGCGAGCACGGCTGCCGTCCGAGCACGGCGCCGTACCTACGGTGTGCTGCGGGCCACGGGCGCGTCCACACGGTGGTTGGTCTCGTCGGTCGGCGCCGAGATCGCCATCGTCGCAGCGGCCGGAACGGTCGTGGGCGTCGCGGTCGGCGTCGCCGGCGCTGCGGTGGTGATGAGTCGGATGGACGGGGAGGCTCCGTCTCTTCCGACCCTCACCCTCTCGGTCGGTCTCGGCGTCCTCGCGGGAGCGACCTCCGCCACGCTCGGGGCCCGACGAGCCGTCGCCGACGTCCGTCGAATTCCGCCGGCGTTCGTCGTGAGGGGCGTCGAACCCGCAGACGGTTCGCCCGGATCGTGCTCACGGCGACGAGCCGTCGCGGTCGCCGTGGTCGCATCGGTCTCGGGGCTGGTGATCTGGGCCCTCGACGCAGGCGCCGTCCTCGACGCTCTGGGCCTGGTCGCCCTGGCGGTCTGTGCGGTGGCCCTCTCCCGCCTCGCGATCGCGCCCCTGGCGGCGTTCGCGGCCAGGCTCCAGTGGGCCGCCGACCTGGCGCGTCGCCGACCGACCCGCGGCAGGTCGACGGTGACCGGGGCTCTCACCCTGGTGGTCTTCGGTGCGGTGTCGCTCGCCACCTGCGTCGGTGCCGTCGCCTCCGCGACAGGGGAACAGATCGATCGGCAGTTCGGGGCCGACGTGCAAGTCACGTCGGTCGTGCCCTTGTCGGACGACGCCGAGCCGATCGTCGTCGTCGACGGCGTTCGGGACGTCGCGCGGTCGGTGTCCGGTGAAGCCACCGTCCTGTCGGCGTCCGCCGAACTCGACGTGCCGTTCCAGGCGATCGACCCCGAGACCTGGTTCGACGTGTCGGGGCTCGCGTGGTCCGCCGGTGGCGGATCGAGAGGTGTCGAGTTGCTGAGGGCCGGTGGGGGCATCGCTCTGCCGAGGGGGGTCGCCGAGTCCCTGACGGTGGCCCCGGGTGATGAGGTCGTCGTGTCGGCCGGGGGGACCCAGGTGTCCCTCGAAGTCGTCGGGCTCTTCACCTCGGTGGCCACGGGGCAACAGGTCGTCATCGACCGCAGGACGGCGGGCGAACTCGGTGTCACGGGGGTCTCTCGGTGGGACGTGTCGGCAGACGGAGGGGTCGATGTCGCCGACTTGTCAGACCGCGTCGCCGCGCAGGTGGTCGGAGTCCCCGGTGTCGACGTCATCACCGCCGAGGCGACGAGGGATCGTGCAGCCTCCGAGACGGCAGCCCTCACGGCAGGACTCTTCGCAGCGGTGACGGTGACTCTGGCCCTCGGGGCCCTGGGGGCCAGCAGCACGCTGAGCCTCGACGTCGAATCGCGGCGTGATGAACTCGCCGTGCTCCGCACCGTGGGGTGCCGACGTCGCGGCGTCGGTGCCCTCGTCGCCTGGGACGCCACCGTGATCGCCGTGGCGTCGCTGAGTGCAGGACTGCTCCTCGGCTCGTTCGGGGGAGCACTCGGGACGCGGATCGTCTCGAGGCTCCTCGGCGTGGGGGTCGACCCGGTGGTCGATCCCGTGACGATCGCGGGAATCGTCGGCGTGACGGCGATCGCTCTCGCCATCGCCGCCGTGGGGCCGGTCCTGCGGGCCTCCCGCACGGAGCCCCTGACGATTCTGAGGGGCACGTCATGAGCGCTGACGCGAGAACGGGCTCAGCCGCCCGCCCCCGTCTGCGAGACAGCATCATCGTCGTCCAGCTCGCAGACGGTCGCCTGCAATTCAGGGCAACGTACGAGCGGGTCGTGTCGACCTTCTCCGTCGAGCCCTGGGTGGCGGACCTCGTCCCGCTGCTCGATGGGACTCGCACGCCAGTGCAGCTCGCCCAGACGCTTTCCTTGCTTGATCGCGGAGCGCTCGAGGACGTGCTGGAGGTCCTCGAATCCGAACGCTTCCTGGCGTCGGAGGCATCTTCCACCGACCGTGCCACGAGGCATTCGCGTCAGCTGCAGCTGTTCGACGAGATGATCTCGGCCGATGAACTGTCCGCAGTCGCTCGAGGACACGACGCCTCGACGATCCAGAGCCGGCTCACCGGTGCGTGCGTGGTCGTGGTCGGCGTCGGTGGTGCTGGTTCGTGGGTCGTCCAATCGCTGGCCGCGGCTGGGGTGGGAAGGCTCGTGCTCATCGATCCCGACGTCGTCGAACTCTCCAATCTGAACCGGCAGGTGCTCTTCGATTCCGGAGACATCGGACGAGTCAAGGTCGACGCAGCCGCAGAGCGAGTCGCCGAGATCGACGCGGACATCACCGTCGACGTCTGGCGCACTCGGGTGGACACCGCGGAACAGCTCGCGACCCTGCTCTCGGGTGCCGATCTCGTCGTGAGTTGCGCAGACCAGCCCTCGGTGCCCGTCGTGGCCGACGTCGTGGCGACGGCGAGCACCGCGGTCGGTGTCCCGCACATCGTCGGAGGCGCGTACGGCGCCCTGCTCGGGGTGCCGGGTGTCACCGTCCTGCCCGGCCGAACGACGTGCTGGTCGTGCATCCGTGCCGCGACAGCCGACGATCACGGACGTGCCGCGCGAACTCTGAAGGGTTCTTCGCCCGGCGGCTCAGCCGCCCCGTTGGCCGGCGTGGTGGGGAACATGACGGCATGGGAGGCGCTCCGGATACTGCTCGGGGCACCACCGGCACTCGCCGGAGGTGTCCGCGAGGTCGATCTCGCCAGTTTCGACAGCGTCTGGCGTCCGATCCCACCACGTCTCGAATGCGGATGCGTTCCATCGTCCGAGACGACCGGTTCGACCTGACGATCGCCAAGACCGGGCATACGGCGACGACCGTCGTTGTTCACCCCCGCATGAGCATTCCCCTCTCGATCCTCGACCTCGCCCCCGTCGCACCCGGTCAGACCGTGCGCGAGAGCTTCGCGGCCTCCGTGGCCCTGGCGCAGCAGGCCGAGGCGAGCGGGTACCGGCGGGTCTGGTACGCCGAGCACCACAACATGGCCTCCATCGCCTCGAGCGCGACGTCGGTGTTGATCGCCCACATCGCGAGCCAGACCTCGACCATCCGCCTCGGCTCGGGCGGCGTCATGCTCCCGAACCACTCGCCGCTCGCCATCGCCGAGCAGTTCGGCACCCTCGAGACCCTGCACCCGGGGCGCATCGACCTCGGCCTCGGCCGAGCCCCCGGCAGCGACCAGGCCACGTTCCGGGCCATGCGCCGCGACCCCTCGTCGTCCGAGCGCTTCCCGCAGGACGTCGTCGAACTGCAGGCGTTCCTCGCGGGGGAGTCGCGCGTCGCCGGCGTCCAGGCCGTCCCCGGGGCGGGCACGAACGTGCCGCTGTACATCCTCGGTTCGTCGCTGTTCGGTGCCAAGCTCGCCGCCGCCCTCGGTCTGCCCTACGCCTTCGCCTCGCACTTCGCCCCCGGTGACCTGGTGGACGCCGTCTCGGCCTACCGTCGCGAGTTCCAGCCGTCGACCCAGCTGAGCGAGCCGTACGTGCTCGCCGCCGTCAACGCGATCGTCTCCGACGACGCGGACGACGCCGACACGCAGTTCGCCGCCGTCAAGCGTCAGCGCCTCATGATGCTGCTGCGCCAGAGCGGGCAGATCGACCCCACCCGCGAGTTCGGCGACGACGAGCTCGACCACCTGCTGCGCACCCCGGTGGGGCAGCACGTCCAGACCATGACGACCTACACCGCCGTCGGCACGCCCGGCGACGCACGCGAGTACATGGAGCAGTTCGCCCGCACCGCCCAGGCCGACGAGCTGATCGTCGCGCACTCGGCCTCGTCGACGGAGGCGCGCCTCCGGTCGGTCGCGCTCCTCGCCGACGCGATGCAGCTGGCCCCCGCCGCCGCGTAGCCCGCCGGCGCCTCCGGGCGAGACGCGCAGCGCCCCTCCCGCCGGACACCGCCGAGTGGACGAGACACCGAGAAATGCGACGGTGTGTTGTCCGCTCGGCGGTGTCTCCGTCGGGGCAGCCGGTGGCGACGCGGCGGTGGTGACGCCGCGGCGGCCAGGCCGCGGCGGCTACGGCGCGGTGAACAGGAAGACGAACACGACGGCGGCGGGCTGCAGCGTGGCCCCGCCGAGCAGCATCGTGCGCCGCACCCACGGTCGCGACGAGATCGCGGGCGTGCCGAGCAGGGGGCTGAGGGGCATGAGCAGGCGGAACAGGCTCTGCTGGGGCAGGAACACCGCGACGAGGTAGGCGAAGAACCCCGCGGTGAACGCGACGACCTCGTGACCGAGCCGCAGCGTCGAGCGTCGGGTCACCCAGAACGTGAACGACGCGATGATGGCCAGCACGAGCACGATGCCCCCGATGCCCAGCCACCGCCCGGCGAGGAGGAACCACGGGGTCAACGGCACGAACGCCGGGCGGCCGACGTAGTCCACCCACCAGGCCATCTCGGTCTCGAGGTAGGCGTCGGACTGGCCCGTGACCACGTGGGCGACCACCGGCCAGGCGAGTCCCGCCGCGGCCATCGAGAGCCCCGCCACGACGATCGTCGTCAGCTCGCGCTTCGGCATCCGTCCACCGACGACGAACTCGCGCAGCCCGGCCCAGGCACGACGGGCCGACGCCCGGGCGGCGAGGACGAGGGCAGGAGGCGCGCTGCCGATCCCGGCGATCCGTCGCGTCCCGGCGTCACCGGGGGACCGCGGCGTCGACGCGGACGGCGCGTCGGCACTCGCCGTGCCGTGCCCCGTGATCGAGGTCGAGGTCGAAGCGGAGGACGTGGTCGAGGCAGCGGCGGCGGAGGCAGCGGCCGTGCGGGCCTCGGGACGCTCCCGTTCGGTGTGCCAGCGCACGATCAGGTGGATGCCGAGCGCCAACGCGAGGGCGAGCGCCCCGGGTCGGACGAACGAGGCGACGATGCCCGCCGCCGCCACGAGCGGGTAGTTCCGCCGCTGCATGGCGAGCAGGCCGCCGAACATCAGCAGGAGGAAAAGGCTCTCGGCGTAGCCGACCGACATGACGAACGCCATCGGCCCGAAGCAGAACAGCAGCACGGCCCAGAGGGCGCCGGTGCGTCCGACCTTCGTCACGAGCAGGCGGTGGAGGACGACGGCCGCAGCCGCACCGAAGACGGTGGCGAGCAGAGGGGCGGCGACGACGAAGTCCATGCCCGTGGCGACCATCAGCAGGTGGCAGAGGTACGGGAAGACCGGCAGGAACGCCCACTCGTTCGGCAGCACCTCGCCGGTCGCGTCGGTGGGCAGGGTCGAGGGATAGCCGTGCAGCGCGATGGTGCGGTAACGGTCGGCGTCCCACGACGAGGTGAAGTCGAGGAAGCTGCGGTCGCTGCCGGGGGTGATGAAGGTCGCACCGGCGAGTTTCGCGACCTCGTAGACGGCGAAGAGGACGCTCGTCGAGAACAGCCGCGACGCGAGGTAGACGACCAGCACGCTGCGCCAGCTGCCCGAGAACCGGTCGGCGAGACCGATCGAGAAACCGGGTCGGCGCAGCCTCGCCGCCGAGGGCGACGCGATCGTCTCGCGGCTCACCGCCCCGCCCCGTGTCCGGTCATCTGGACGACGCTACCAAGAGTCGGCTGTGACGGGGCAAGATCGTCCCGTGCCCCTTCCGTCCTTCGCCGCCCTCGGGATCGACGACGTGGCCGTCGCGGTCTACCGTCACGTCGTCGCCGGGGCCGGGCTGGCGGACGCCGCGGGAGCGGCGGCCGGGCCGACTCCCCAGGCCGTGGCACGGGCCGTGCACCTCGACGAGGCGACGGCCCTGGCCGCCCTGGAGCGCCTCCGTTCGCTCGGGCTCGTCCAGCGCTCGGCGGGGGGCGAGGGCTACGGCGCGGTCGACCCGCGCGTGGCCGTGCCGGCCGTCGTCGCCGCGCGTGCCGACGCGCTCGTCGAGGTGCGCGCGGCCGTGCCCGAGCTGGGAGCGCTGTTCGACGAGGGCCGCCGCCCGCACGACGCCGACGAACTCACGCGGGTGGTCGTCGGGCACGCGGCCGTGGGGGACTGGTACTCGAGGCTGGAGCACCGGGCGACCACCGACTTCGTCGCCTTCGACCGTCCGCCCTACGTGGTCGCGTCGAACGAGTCCACCCAGCGGGTCGCCCTCGGGCGCGGCGTGCGGTGGCGGGCGGTCTACACGGTCGCCAGCATCTCGGCCGACGGCAGCTGGCAGGGCGTCCACCGCCTCGGCGCCGACGGGGAGGAGGCCCGCATCACGCACGACCTGCCGGTCAAGCTCGCCGTCGCCGACCGCCGGGTCGCCCTCGTCTCGATCGGGCACGACCCCGACCGGCCCGAGGCCCTCGTGACCGAGTCCGAGCCGCTCGTCGCCGCCCTCCACGACCTGTTCGAGGCCCGGTGGCGCAGCGCGTTGCCCGTGCCGGGCACCCCAGGGGCCGGTGGGGCCGCGGTCGACTGGGCCGCGGTGGCCGCGCGACTGGCGTCGTCGTCGTCGACCGTGCCGGCGACGTCGGGAGCCACCGTGCCGTCGCGGGACCAGGAGGCGCGACTCGCGATGCGACCCCCACCCCCGCCGAGCGCGACCTGCTCGCCCTCGTGGCGGCGGGGGCGACCGACGAGGTGATCGCGGGTCAGCTCGGCATCTCGTCTCGCACGCTCCGGCGGCGCCTGCACGCCCTCTTCGACGAGCTCGGCGCGAGCAACCGGTTCCACGCCGGAGTCGAGGCCGCACGCCGCGGCTGGGTCTGAGTCAGCCGACGCCCAGCCCTCTCACGGCTCACCCATCGAGTCGCCTCGATAGCGTCCGGACGTGATCGATCGTCCCCGTGCGGAGCCCTCGTGCTGAGGCTCTCCCTGATGTCCGCGGGCACCCTCGCGGCCGTGTACGCCGTGGCCGGGGCGCTCGTGGTCTCGACGGTGCGCCGTCCGCGCGGGGCCCGCACCTGGTGGCGCTGGGTCGCCGCAGCCGCCGCGCTGGGGGCCGGCCTCGGCGCGCTGGTCACCTGGTGGCTCGGAGACGTCGAGGACGTCCTCGACGTCCCGCCCACCTGGGTCGACCGTCTCTGGGTCGGGGCCCTGCTGGCGGTGGTCGGCGCGGCCGTGGTCGCCGTGGTGCGCGGAGGCGCGGGGCGGCGGGTCCTCGCGGCCTCGACGATCGTCGTGACGGCCCTCGCCACGGGCCTCGCGATCGACCGCGACAGCGGGCTCTTCCCGACCGTGGGGGCCCTGCTCGGCGTGTCGGACGTCTCGCCGCTCGTCGTCCCGGTCGCGCAGGGGGCGGCCGTGCGGGCCGGACGGACGTCGACCCCGGCGGCCCCGGACCTGGGACGCACCTGGCGGGCACCCGCCGACCTGCCGTCCCGCGGACGGCTCGGCAGCGTCGCCATCCCGGGCACGGCGTCCCACTTCGACGCACGGGACGCCCTGGTGTACCTGCCGCCCGCCGCCCTCGTGGCCGATCCGCCGCCCCTGCCCGTCGACGTCGTCCTGTCCGGACAGGGTCCCGGCGCCGCCCCGGAGAACCTCGTCGACGCCGGACGGATGGTCGAGACCCTCGACACCCTCGCCCGCACGCATCACGGCCTCGCGCCGATCGTCGTGATGCCCGACCAGCTCGAGCGGCCGACCAACAACCCGATGTGCGTCGACGGACCCCTCGGTCACAGCGAGACCTACCTGACGGTCGACGTGCCCCGGTGGATCACGAGCCACCTCTCGGTCCAGGCGCCCGGTCGGGCCTGGGCCGTGTCGGGCTTCTCGGAGGGCGGCACCTGTTCGCTCCAGCTGGCGGCTGGCCACCCGGAGCTCTTCGCCTCGTTCGTCGACGTCTCGGGGCAGCGGGGACCACTGCTGGACGGGGGAGCACGGGTGACGGTCGAGCGCGGCTTCGCCGGCGACCGGGCGGCCTACGACGCCGCCCAGCCGCTCGCCGTGCTGGCCGCCCGGGCCCCCTACGCCGACAGTGCCGGTTTCTTCGCCATCGGCGGGACCGACTCGCGCTACGGGCCCGTGATGCCCGTCGTCGCGGCGGCCGCCCGGGCCGCGGGCATGGACGTCACCCGCCACGTCGTGCCCGGCAGCGGCCACGACTGGTCGACGGCGTCGCGCGGGCTCGGCGCGGGGACGGCCTGGGCGGCGGCGCGGCTCGGGCTGACGACGCGGTAGGGAGGCGCGGCGAGGTGACCGTCCGCCGAAGGGGGGACGACGGCGGTGCCCCGCCCGCGCCTCCTCGTGTGAACTCTGTGGCCGAAGCCGGTCAGTGGCCGGTTTCGGCCATGGCCCCTACTAGAGGGTCACCGACATTCACAGGTAGTTCTTATGGATCGACCGCGGCCCGGGGCTGCGGCGCACCACCGACAGCACGTCCCGAACGACGTGCATCGAAAGGCGATCCGTGATCACACCATCCGGCCGACGCAGGCCGACCGCTCCGCCCCGCACCCGACTCCGTGGCGGTTTCGCCACCCTCCTCGCCACCGGCGTCGTCGCCGCGGGCCTCGTCGCGGTGCCGGCCACCGCCTCCTTCGCCGCCGACGGCCCGGCCGTCGTGGGCGACAGCCAGTTCTCCGACGGCAAGTACATCGTCACGCTGCGCGAGCCGGCGGCCGCGACCTACGAGGGCGGGCAGCCGGGCCTCGCCCGCACCGCGGTGCCCGAGGGCAGCGACCTCGACGCGCAGAGCGCTCCCGTGCAGGACTACGCCGAGCACCTCAAGGGCGTCCAGCAGGACGTCGCGGCGGCGGCCGGCGCCACCGTCCAGGCGAGCTACGCCATCACGACCAACGCCTTCGCGGCCGACCTCACGGCCGCCCAGGCCGCCGAGCTCGCGAGCGACCCCTCGGTCGCCGCCGTCTCGAAGAACGAGCTGCTCAAGCTGCAGGCGACGCCGTCGACCGAGTTCCTCGGGCTGGGCGACGCCGAGGGGAACGGCGGCGTCTGGGACGCCGTCGGCGGACGCGAGAAGGCGGGCGAAGGAGTCGTCGTCGGCATCATCGACTCGGGCATCGCGGCGGGCAACGCCTCGTTCGCCGGCGACCCCCTGGGGTCGGCCAGCGACACCGAGCCCCACCTCGACGGCGACCGGACCGTCTTCGCCAAGGGCGACGGCGGCACCTTCACCGGCGTGTGCCAGACCGGCGTGCAGTTCGACGCGGGGGACTGCAACACGAAGCTGATCGGTGCGCGGTACTTCGTCGACGGCTTCGGCGTCGGCAACATCGGCACCGAGGAGCAGGGCGAGTACCTCTCTCCCCGCGACGGCAACGGCCACGGCTCGCACACGGCGTCGACCGCCGCGGGCAACGCCGACGTCGAGGCCACCATCGGCGACCGTTCGTTCGGCACCGTCTCGGGCGTCGCCCCGGCCGCCAAGATCGCGGCCTACAAGGTCTGCTGGGACGGCCCCGACCGCGTCGCCACCGACGACGACGGCTGCGCCACGCTCGACCTGATCGCCGCCATCGAGGCCGCGGTCACCGACGGCGTCGACGTCATCAACTACTCGATCGGCGGAGGCGGGGCCACGAGCACCTTCTCGGCCACCGACCAGGCGTTCCTCGGCGCGGCCTCGGCCGGCGTCTTCGTGGCGGCCTCGGCCGGCAACGACGGCCCGACCGCGACCACCGCCGACAACGCGGCACCGTGGATCACCACGGTCGCGGCGTCGACCATCCCCAGCTACAGCGCGACGGTGCAGACCGCCGACGGCACGAACTACCTGGGCGGCTCGATCACCGTGCCGACCGGCACCGACGGCCTGACGGGCGACTTCGTCTCGTCGACCGCCGTCGCGGCCGACGGCGCCGACGCCACCGCGGTGACCCTCTGCGCACCGGACACGCTCGACCCGGCGAAGGCCGCCGGCACGATCGTGCTCTGCGACCGCGGCGTCTACGACCGCACGGCCAAGTCGGCCGAGGTCGAGCGCGCCGGCGGCATCGGCATGGTGCTGGTCAACCCGACGAGCAGCTCGGTCGACCTCGACGAACACGCCGTCCCCACGGTCCACCTCAACGCCGACGACTACGACGCGGTCCACGCGTACGCCGACACCGAAGGTGCCACCGTCACCCTGCTCGACGGCAACCCGGGCGCACTGCCCGAGCCCGCCACCCCCCAGATCGCCGGCTTCTCGTCGCGCGGCCCGGTGACGGCCGACGGCGGCAACCTGCTGAAGCCCGACATCTCGGCCCCCGGCGTGGCGATCCTCGCCGACGGTGCCAACGCGCAGGGCGAGCCCGGCACGTACGAGTTCCTCTCGGGCACGTCGATGTCGTCCCCCCACATCGCCGGTCTGGCCGCGCTCTACCTCTCGAAGGACGTCCACCCCGACTGGACCCCGGACGAGGTCAAGTCGGCCATGATGACGACCGCCTACGACCTCGTCGGTGAGGACGGTGCTCCGAGCCGGGACGTCTTCGCCCAGGGCGCCGGCCACGTCGACCCGACCGCGTTCCTCGAACCCGGGCTGCTCTACGAGAACGGTCCGGCCGACTGGCAGGCCTACGTCGACTCGATCGACACCGTCGAGGGCACGGACTCGTCGCTCAACCTGCCGTCGATCAGCGTCGGCTCGCTGGCCGGCACCGCCCAGGTCACGCGCACCGTCACCTCGACCGGGGCGGGGACCTACACGGTCGCCCCGATCGAGATGGACGGCGTGACGGCGACGGTCGAACCCTCGACGTTGACCTTCGGCGCCGCGGGCGAGGAGCAGGACTACACGGTCACCTTCACCCGGACGACGGCGGAGCTCGACCAGTTCGCCACCGGCTACCTCACCTGGTCCGACGGGACCCACGACGTGCGCAGCCCGCTCGCGGTGCGCCCCGTCCAGCTGCAGGCACCGGCCGAGGTGGCCGGCGAGGGCGCCACGGGCGAGAAGGCGTTCGACGTCACGGCGGGCGACACCCTCGAGCTGCCGCTCACCACCGAGGGCCTCGCCGCCGGGCAGGTCACGACCGGCTCGGGCGCGGCAGGCACCGCGGCGGCCGAGACGCCGGTCACGGTCGCCGAGGGCACCAGCCACGCGCGCTTCGTGCTCGACAGCGCCGACGACACCGCGGACCTCGACCTGCTCCTCTACACGGCTGGTGCGGACGGTGCGCCCGACCGGCTCGCGGCGTCCTCGGCCACCGGTTCGGCGGACGAGCAGATCGACCTCGACGCCCCCGCGGCGGGCGAGTACGTCCTGCTGGTCGACTTCTACAGCGGTGCCGGACAGCTCGACTACACGCTGACGTCGTACCTGCTCGACCCGGCGACGGCCGTCGGGGGCTTCGCGGTCGACCCGGCCACCCTCTCCGCAGGGCTGGGCGAGACGGCGACGCTGACCGCGTCCTGGACGGGCCTGCCCTACGAGCAGACCTTCCTCGGCCGCGTCGTGTACGGCGACACCGGACAGGTCACCTATCTCACGGTCGCCTCGGGAGAAGAGCCCGAGACGCCCACCGACCCGGGGCCCGGCCCGGGCCAGCCCGGCCACCCCGGTCAGCCCGGACACCCCGGCGGCTGGAGCCTCGGTGACATCCTGCAGTGGATCTGGAACGCCCTCGGCGACCTCTTCCACGGCTGGTTCCCCTGGCGCGGGTAGCACCCGCGGCCTGACGGCCTGACGGCCTGACGGCCTGACGGCCTGACGGCCTGACGGCCTGACGGCCTGAGCCACCCGGAGGCGGTGGTCACCTTCCCTCGGGAGGGCGACCACCGCCTCCTCGCGTCCCCGCCCCCGCCCGCCCCGCCTGCCCCGCCCCCTCCCGCCCCGCCCCGTGGTGTCGGCAACTCCTGGCCCGTGCTGCGGTGGCGCTCGCCAGCGGGGGAGTCGGGCCGGCGTCGGTCAGCGTGCAGGAGTTGCCGACCGGGGGTGGTCCGTGTCGGCAACTCCTGGCTCGTGCTGCGGTGGCGCTCGCCAGCGGGGGAGTCGGGGCCGGCGTCGGGCAGGGGGCAGGAGTTGCCGACCGGGGGTGGTCCGTGTCGGCAACTCCTGGCGTGTGCTGCGGTGTGGGCTCGCCTGCGGGGGAATCGGGGCGGGTGTCGGGCAGGGGGCAGGAGTTCCCGGCAAACCGCGCACGGCGCAACGCGCACGGCGCACCGAGCACGGCGCACGGCGCACGGCGCACGGAGCACCGCGGAACGTCCGTCGCCCGGGCGCCACCCTCGTCGCCCGTTCCTCGTCCGGGTGATCTGTCCCCCCGATGGTGGACACGGTCGGCACGTCGGCCCTAGTTTGGGTGTCACCCGAGACGTGACGATCCCCGTTCACCCGACCCCGGCGCCGTACCCGAACACGGCACCGGGGGAACAGGTCGAGGCGCGCGTCTGACCTACCCGAAAAAGGCACCACCATGCATTCGCTCACCCTCGAGGGGTCTCCCCGTCGCGGGCGGAGGGCCCTGCGCCTGTCCGCCGCGCTGCTCGCCACCCTCGCCCTGGCCGGCACCGCCGCCCTCACCGGCACCGCGGCTCCGGCCCGGGCCGCCGAGATCGACGGTGCCATCACGAACGTGACGGTCACCCCGACCACGCCGAAGCAGGGTTCCCAGCTCACGACGACGATCGCGTGGCAGGTGCCCGACGACACCCTCGCAGGTGACACCTTCACGCTGGCGCTCAGCGAGCACCTGAAGAACCTGCCCACCGACTTCGCGCTCCGCGACCCCGCCACCGGTGCGGTCGTGGCCGACGCCGCCGTCGTCGGGACGCGCCCGTCCGTGGTCACCTTCACGATGACCGCCTACGCCGAGGACCACCTCAACGTCAGCGGCCAGGCCTTCGTCACGTCCGACTTCGAGGGACGCACCACCCCGTCGGGCGTGCCCACCCCCTTCACGTCGACCACGAACGACGGTCGCGACTTCACGACCGTCGTCACTCCGACCGGTGTGTTGCGCGGATCGGACGTCGTGACGAAGTTCGGCACCTACACCCGTGCCGACCAGGGTCGACTCGTGGCCGACGACTTCCTCGTCTGGAGCGTGAACACGCCGATGGGGCCGTTCGACTCGGCCACCGTCGGTGACTCGGTCCCCGTCGGCGAGGCGTGGTCGTTCGACTGCGACACCGCCGTCTTCACCGAGATCCGCACCAAGGCCGACGGTTCGCTGGCCGCACCGGTCGCCGTGACCCCGGCCTCGTTCGACTGCACCGACTCCGGGTACACGGTCTCGTGGGGCGCGCAGACGCGGACCGCGCAGTACCGTGCCGCCGTCGCCGTGAGCCTCGCCGCCCCCACCGGCACCGCGACCGCCCCGCAGACCTTCACCAACGCCGCGACTGCGTCGACCGTCCGGGCCGGTGTCGCCGCCGGCAGCCGGGTCACGGCCTCGAAGGTCCAGGCCTCCGCCGGGGGAGTGGGCAGCGGTGACGTCCCCGTCTCCGCCGTGACCATCACGAAGGGCGACGCCGCGGGCCACGCGGCCGACACCGCCGACGCCGCCGTCGTGCTCTCCGACGGGACCGCCTCGCTGGCCTACCGGGTCACCAACACGGGTGCCGACGCGCTCGCCGACGTCTCGGTCTCGGACGCGGTCGTCGCCAACGGCACCGTCACGGGCCTGAGCTGCGACTTCAGCGCCCTGGGCGGACCGTCCACCGGTGTCACCTGGGCCGGCCCCCTCGCGGTCGGTGCCTCGTTCGACTGCACCGCCGCCCTCGCGGGTGTCACGGCCGGCACCGCCGACCACCACGACGTCGGCACCGTGACGGCGCGGGGCATCGAGTCGGGCCAGGCCGTGACGTCCTCGAACGCCTGGTTCGCCCGCGTCTCCGGCGCGACCGGCACGACCACCACGCCGACGTCCGCCCCGACGACGACCCCGGCCGCGCTCGCCGCCCCCGCGGCGGGCCCGACCGCCCCGGCCGCGTCGACGCCTCGACCGGCCGCCGCGGCAGCGACCACCGGTCTCGCCTTCACCGGGGCCGAGCTGGCCGGTCCGGTCACGCTGGCCGCACTGCTGACCCTGCTCGGTGCAGCGCTCGTCGTCTCGACCCGTCGTCGTGCGGCCCGCGCGGCGCTGACCGGTGACGCCGACCGCAGCCACCGCGGCGAGTAGCCGACCGCCAGGGGGTGCCGGGTGCGGCGGACACGACGTCCGCCTCACCCGGCACCCCCCTTTCGTCCAACCTGCACCTCCCCGAAACAGACGTGGACTAGGTTCGCTACTCGTGACAGAAGACAACGGACACACGATGCGCGTCGTCAGCTACAACCTTCGCGAGCACACGGCCAAGGGCGAGATCCGGTCGCTCGCCGAGGACAACGACGCCGACGTGCTCTGCCTGCAAGAGGCCGACACGAAGGACATCCCCGACGAGTTCGGCGAGTTCGCCCTCGCGGCGTCGACGCACAACAACCGTCTCGGGCTGGCGGCCTACTACCGCCGTTCGCGCTTCGAGTTGCTCGGGACGAACGTCTACGCGCTGAAGAAGTCGATGCACGACCGGGTGATGTCGCCGGCGCACGAGCGTCTCCTGGCCATGCACCTGGCCGACCGGCAGAGCGGACGCGACGTGCTGATCGGCTCGTTCCACGCCGCCCCGCTCACCGCCACGAACGCCCTGCGGAAGAAGCAGGTCGAGTCGGCGCACCGCCTCATGCGTGCGTTGGCGCCCGGCGTGCCGATGCTCATGGTGGGCGACTTCAACTACCCGTGGTTCCACGGCGGTCTCCGCAAGCACATCGAGCGCGACGGCTTCGTGCTGACCCGCAGTTCGACCCCGACCTACCTCGGCTACAAGTACGTCAAGGGCCACTTCGACTTCGCGACGAGCTACGACCTCAAGATCGAGGACGTCGTCACCCTGCCGGCCGGCATCAGCGACCACCGTCCGATCCTGGTCCGCGCCCGGGGGCTCTGACCTCGCGGGTTCCGCACACGACGACGGGCCCGGTCACCTCCTCGGTGGCCGGGCCCGTCGTCGTGGTGCCGGGAACCGCAGGAGGCGCGGTGCGGCCGACAGCCTCACCGCGCCTCCTCGGGGCCGGAACCGCAGGAGGCGCGGTGCGGCCGTCAGCCTCACCGCGCCTCCTCGGGTCGTCGCGCCCGCAGGCGCCGCCGGGGCCTAGGCGGCCAGGGCGAGCTCGCGGGTCTCGACCGACGAGGCCTGCACGATGGTGCGGCTGGGCTCGTGGCGCCAGCTGCGACCGGGGATGACCCAGCCGGCCGCTCCGTCGACGACGACCGACGCACCGACGCGCACGGCGGCGGTGACGTCGTCGCGCCAGGCGCGGACGGCGAACTGGGTGCCGCGGTCGTCGACGACGACGAACTCGACGAGGCGGGCGGTGGTGAGGGTGGGCGCGGTCGTGACCGTGCCGGTGATGCTGATGATGTCGTTCATGATGCTCGATTTCGATGTGTGCTCTGTGTTGCGACAGAATCCGTGGCACGAGATGCCGGATGGGCGCTCGTGGTCCGCCTGACGGCGGTGGTCGGGCCTGCGGTGACGGCGGCCGGAGAAGTAGGGCAACGATGATCGGTGGTCATCGTGCGCATCCGGCGAGGTCGTCTCGCGAGGCTGTTCGGGCGGTGCACCGGTGTGGACTCGGTCGTCACCGCACGGGGCACTTCTGAGAAGAGGGGCCCAAGCGACTCATCACAGTAACACGCCCGGGGTACGTCCACCAGTGTTTCCTCGGAAGGTTCGACGGGGGTGAGTGGTTGGCTCTACACATGACCACGATCCCCACCATCACCCTGAACAACGGAATCCAGATCCCTCAGCTCGGGTTCGGCGTCTACCAGGTCGACCCGGCCGAGACCAAGGACGCCACCCTCACCGCGTTCGAGGTCGGTTACCGCCACATCGACACCGCCGAGATGTACGGCAACGAGGCGGGCGTCGGCGAGGCGATCGCCGAGAGCGGCATCGACCGCAGCGAGATCTTCGTCACCTCGAAGCTCAACAACGGCTTCCACAAGCGTGACGACGCGCTGAAGGCGTTCGACGGCACGCTCGACGCGCTGAAGCAGGACTACGTCGACCTGTTCCTCATCCACTGGCCGCTGCCCGGCATCGACGTCGACTACGTCGAGACCTGGAAGGCCCTCGAAGAGATCTACGCCAGTGGCCGCGCGAAGTCCATCGGCGTCTCGAACTTCCAGCAGCCCCACCTCGAGCGCGTCCTCGACGAGGGCTCGGTCGTCCCGGTCGTCAACCAGATCGAGGTGCACCCCTACCTGACCCAGGACGCGCTGCGCGAGTTCGGCGTCTCGAAGGGCATCCACACCGAGGCCTGGTCGCCCATCGCCCAGGGCGGCGTCCTCAAGGACGAGACCATCACCGAGATCGCCGAGCGCGTCGGCAAGACGACCGCGCAGGTGACGCTGCGCTGGCACATCCAGCGTGGCGACATCGTCTTCCCGAAGTCGGTCACGCGCTCGCGCGTGGAAGAGAACTTCGATCTCTTCGACTTCGAGCTGACCGACGCCGACGTGGCCGCCATCACCGCCCTGAACAAGGACGAGCGCACCGGTCCGAACCCGGACGAGTTCAACTACATCCCCAGCTGATCGCCTGATCGTCACGGCGTCGCGCTCGGTCGCGACGCCGAGGCACCGAGGCCGGGTCCGCACGTCGTCACGACGAGCGGGCCCGGCCTCCGCACGTCGAGGCGTCGCGCGGGCGCCTAGTACGATCGACGTTTCCCCCGACCACAGCCGACCAGATCCGGAGGGCGTGACACGGTGCGACGGATCGTCGGCGTCCTACGCCTGCTCGCGGCCGCCGTCGGCGTGGTCGCCCTCGTCGCCGACTTCGTCTACGTGCTCGGTTTCAGCACCTTCAGCTCGATCAACTACTTCAGCTACTTCACGCAGCAGAGCAACATGGCGAACGTCGTGGTGCTCGCCTTCGCGGGCGTCGTGTCGTTGCGCGGGCGACAGGAGCCCGACTGGTTCGCGGGAGTCCACGCCCTGGTCAGCACCTACGTGATCGTGTCGGGCATCGTGTTCGGCATCATCGTCGCCGAGTCGGCGAGTCACGACTACCGCATCGAGGTGCCCTGGTCGAGCCAGCTGCTGCACTTCGTGATCCCGACGTTCGTGCTCGTGGACTGGGTGTTCGGCCCCGACCGGCCGCGGGTGCGGTGGCGGGTGCTCTCGGTGGTGCTGGTCTTCCCGCTCGTGTGGGGCGTGTTCATGATCGTCCGGGGCGCCGACGTCGGCTGGTACCCGTACTTCTTCCTCGACCCGGCGCAGGTCACCTGGCCGGGCGAGTTCCTGCTGTACAACGGCATCGCCCTGGGCACGATCGTCGGGGTGCTCGTGGGGCTCGTCGCGCTGAGCCACGTGCGGCCGCACGCGCGGGCACGGCAGGGTGGCGGGCCGGCGTCGGCGACGTGCACCGCGTCTCCTGCGGTCGACGGACGAGGAGGCGCGGGTCAGGACGTCGGGTCGGCCGTCGGCTCGTCGGTGGGCGCGGGGGACCCGGCGGCCACGAGGTCGAGGTAGGGCGCCAGGCTCTGCATCGCCGAGGCCATCGCCGCGTCGTCGTCGAGGCCGGCGACCTCGGCCGCCGCGTCGCCACCCGTCAGCGCGACCAGCACGGGCGCGCCGGTCGCCGGCATGAGGTTGACGAAGAGCCGGTAGGGGGCGTCGTCGTCGAGCACGGCCCAGACCGTGGCCTGGGTGGACCAGAAGGCCTCGTCGAAGCGCAGCCAGAGCACCTCGCGCGTGCCGACGCCGAGGGCCTCGATCGCGTCCGTGTGGGTGGACGGCAGATCGGGCGAGAACTCGGGCACGCCGGTCTTCAGCACGCCCAGGGGGATCGTCGACACCGCGCGGTCGACCGAGAGCGACTCGCCGGTCGCGAGCCTCAGCCCCACGCCCTGGTCGCCGTACTGGACGCGGACGACGTTGCTGTCGCGGAGCACGTCGAGGCCGTCGAGCAGGCCCGCGACGAAGCCCGAGAGGCCACCCGTCACCACGGAGGCGCCGGTGGGCAGCAGGTCGCGTGCGGGGTCGTCGCCGAGGGCCGAGGCGGCGAGGTCGTCGGCCCCGGCCCCCCATCGGGCCGGGAGGAGGTCGTCGAGCACGAGGGCGAGACGGTCGGCGTCCGAGACCCCGTCCGGACCGGGAAGGGCCGAGACCTCGTCGGCCCCCGAGCCGGAGAGGGCGTCGGTGACGCTCGTACCGGAGTCGGCGTCGGTCGTGGTGGAGCGCCCCACGGCCCAGGACGCGGCCCGGTCGAGACGGTCGGCGGCGTCGCCGAGGGAGTCGACCGCACCGTCGGACGTCCGGACCTCGACGGTGTCGTCGAGCGGCCGGGTGCGGACGCGGGCGAGGGCGAGTGCGGCCTGGAGGGCCACCGACCCGGGGCCCTCGAGCAGGCCGACGCCGAGTTCGACCGGGTAGGGCCAGTCGTCGTCGTGCACGCTGTGCACCCGGCCGCCGACCCGGCCGCGGGCCTCGACGACCACGACGTCGTAGCCCCGGTCGACGAGGGACCGCGCCGCGGTCGCCCCCGCGATGCCGGCGCCGATCACGGCGATGCGTTCGTCGGTCGCGGCGACCCCGGCGACCTGCGCCGCGACGTCGAAGCCCCACTGACGCGCACCGTAGACCGTGCCGCCCATCGTCGAGGCGACGGCTTCTCCGGCGAAGAAGAGGCGGTCGTCGAGCGGGGTGCCGAGCAACCGGCGGTCGGCGTCGGAGGTGCCGGGGGTGAGGTGGCTCGTCGCCCCGAGGGAGTAGGGGTCGTCGGCCCACGAGCTGCGGCGGAAGGCAGCGGGGGCGACCGTGCCCGACGAGGTCGGCGTCGGCGTGGGGGTCGGCGTGGCGGACGGGGTGGGGCTGGCCGTCGGCGCGGGGGAGTCCGTCGTGCAGGCCGACAGCACGAGGATCGCGGCCCCCGAGACCGATCCCGTCAAGAACGCTCGCCGACTGATGCCCATGGTGCGTCCATTCTCGCAGTCGGCGCGCACCGGCGCTCGCCGGGGTCGTCCCGTGGCGTCCTGCGCACCGGCACCGCGCCTCCTGGTCGCGTCCTGCGTTAGGGGACCGCGCCTCCGGGTCGCGTTCTGCGTTCCGGCGCCGCGCCTCCGGGTCGACGACCCGTCGGGGCGGGCCTCAGGCGTCGACGGTCTCGAGGAAGGTGCGCAGCAGGTCGGTCACCTGGTCGACGGGGAGCAGCGACGAGGCGTGGTCCTGGCCGACGAGCGAGTAGAAGACGGCTGCCGGCATCCGGCGGGCGGCCTCCTGGGACTCGCGATGGCGGTCGACGTCCCGCGTGCCGGCCAGCAGGAGGGTGGGGACCTCGACCGAGTCGAGCTGGGGGACCGTCAGGCCGCCACCCGTCTCGGCCGCGGTGAAGAAGGCGGCCAGGGCGATCGGATCGTCCTGCATGAAGGCCAGACGGGTCTCGGGATCGATCGGACGGCCGATCGTCTCGCCCCAGCGGTCGACGAAGCGGGCCATGCCACCCGTCGTCAGGGCGTCGTGCCAGTCGGGCGTGAAGGTCGCGCCGATGTTGCCGTTCATCGGGGCCCAGCTGCCACCGATCGTGGTCAGCGTCCGGAGGCGCCGGGGCTCGTGCGCCGCGACGGACAGCCCGATGCGGGCGCCGAACGAGTAACCGACGTAGTGCGCGGGCTCGAGGCCCGTGGCGTCGAGCACGGCGCCGACGTCACCACGGTGCAGGTCCATCGCGTACGACTCGGGGTCGTGGGGCTTGCCGCTCTTGCCGTGGCCGCGCATGTCGAGCGCGACCACCGTGAAGTCGCGCTGCAGGTCCCGGAGGTAGCCGAGCCCCCGCCAGGTGCCGCGCGAGAGGCCCGAGCCGTGCACGAGCAGGAGCGGCGGCCCGTCCCCGTCGACCTCGTAGGCGATCTCGGTGCCGTCGACAGGGTTCGGGGTGGTCGCACGCATCCCGACAGTCTGGCAGCGCCCCACAGCTCGTGATGGTTGTGGTCGTAGTGCTCGCTGTGCTCGTTCTGCTCGCTGTGCTCGTCCCGCTCGTCGTGCCCGCTGCGCGTCCCGCTCGCTGCGCGCGTCCCGCTCGCTGCGCGCGTCTCGCGCGTCGTGCCCGCTGCACGTCCCGCTCGTCGTGCCCGCTGCGCCTCCCGCTCGTCGTGCCGTTCTGGTCGCGTGACGGTCGACTCGGGTCGGCTCGCGGTCGGGTCGACCGAGGTGCCGAGTGGCGCGCGATGTCGGCAACTCCTCCCTCGTGCCGCCCGTGCCTCCCGTGGGCGGCGCCCTCGGCCGCCTGCGCGTCACAGGCCCGGAGTTACCGACTCGGCCGGTGCCGCACGAGCAGGTCCTCCTCGGCGCGGTGCGGCACGGCGGGGCCCGGCGCCGTGGCGGACCGGGGTGGGCGGCCCGGTCTTCCGGCGGTCGAGGGGAGGAGGGTGGACGCATGGTCGAGGCTTGGACGGCGGCACAGATCCGTGAGGCGGAGCGCCCACACCTGGAGGCGGGCGAACCCTTGATGAGGCGGGCGGCCGACGGTCTCGCGGACGTCGTGCGCGACGTGTTGCGCGCCTCCTCGTCCTCCCGGGACGGTCGTGCGGGCCGCATCCTGCTGCTCGTCGGAAGCGGCAACAACGGCGGTGACGCGCTCTACGCCGGGGAGTCGCTCGCCCGCGAGCTCATGCCACAGGGCGGCGCGGTGACGGTCGTGCCCGTGGGGTCACGGGTGCACGAGGCCGCCCTGGCCGCGGCGCTCGCGGCAGGGGCCGTGCTCGACGACGTCGAAGCCTGGTGCGATGCTGCGGTCGTGGCGGGGGTTCTGCCCGCGTACGACGTGCTGCTCGACGGACTGGTCGGGACGGGCTCGAACGGTGCGGGGCTCCGGGGGGATTCGCTGCGCGTGGTGGAGGCGGTGCTGCCGGTGGTCACTGGTGCGACATGGGGTGCGGGTGCAGAGGCGGCTGTGGCATCCGTGACGGGGAGGGGCGCAGGGACGTCCCCGGGCGGAGGTTCGGCTGCGGACGGCGACGTCACGGAGCCCGCACCACGAGTGATCGCGGTCGACGTTCCGAGCGGCATCGGGGTGGACGACGGGGCCCTCCCCGATCCGCCACACGTGCTGCCCGCGGACGTCACCGTCACGTTCGGCGGGCACAAGGTCGGGCTCGTCGTGGGCCCGGGGGCGGAGCGAGCCGGACGCGTCGTGCTCGTCGACATCGGCATCGGTCCGGACCTCGCGCGCATGCCCCCGGCGGTCACGACTCCCTGATCGCCGCCCCGCCCCGCCCCGCCCCCGCCTCGCCCCGCCTCGTCTCGCCCAGCCCCCGCCTCGCCTCGTGCCGCCCCTGTCCCGTCCGTCTACTGCCCCCTTCCGTCTCGTCCCGTCGTGTCCTGTCCCGTTCCGCTTGCTGTCACCGCCAAGGGTCTGTCCCGGTCGGCAACTCCGGGCTGTCGACTGGCCGAGGCGGAACCCTCGCGCCTCCGTCACGACGCCGACGCCCGATGCAGGAGTTCCCGACACTGCACCAGCACGGTCGGCAACTCCTGCCCCCAGGGCATCGCCACCCGGCCGGAACCCTCACACCACCTTGGGTCTGGGCAGGAGACAGGAGTTGGCGACGGCAGGCCGTTCCCGACCGCGGAGAAGGTCTCACCGGTTCGGCGTCGTCTCGTCCCCAGGGGCCAGCCGCCGCCGTGCGTCCCCGGTGCGAGTCGTGCGGAGGTGACGGCTCCCGCGATTCCGACACGCTCGTGACATGACCACGATCGCCGAACTGGTCTCGTCCGCCGGAGGCCTGCTCCACAAACGCGACCTCGTCGCCCACGGCGCGACCGACCGACACCTCACCGTCGCCGTGCGTTCCCGCAGCGTCGTCCGGCCCCGGCGGGGGTGGTACTCCACGTGGTCGCCCCATGACCCCCGGTTCGTCGCGGTGGCGGTCGGTGGCCGGCTCACGGGAGCGTCCGCCCTCCACCTGCTCGGGGCGTGGTCGTGGTCGTCGCGCCGACCGCCCGTCACCGTGTCGGTTCCGTTGACGGCCTCGCGCCTCCGGAGGCGTCGAGGGGTCCGTGTCGTCTGGGACCCCGTCGACCTGAGTTGCCGAGGATCGACCTGGGCGGTCGATCCTCGCGACGCCCTGGCCCGGGCGGTCGTGGAGGCGCGATCCTTCGAGGACGCGGTGATCCTCGTCGACTGGGCGAGGGAGGCAGGCATCGTCCAGGACGATGACGACGCCGCCGAGGTGTTGTCCCGCAAGAGGATGGACGCTGCCGGCCTCGTCGCATGGAGTGAAGGAGGCGCGGAGAGCATCCTCGAGAGCGCCGCCGGAACGAGACTCCGACGCGCGGGACGCCACGTCGTGCGTCAGATCCCCGTCTCGGGGACGAACAAGATCATCGACATGGTGGTCGACGGCATCATCGGCTTCGAGACGGATGGACGAGCACACCATGAACGGCGTTTCGACGAGGACCGGGTCAAGGACGCCGACATCGCCCGTGAGGGGCGGGTGCCGTTTCGGGCGAGCGCCATGATGGTGAAGAACAGGTGGCGGTCGACGGCCGAGGCGATCGATGCGCTGATCTTCACGGCGGGTGGCCCCCGTCGCGCCGAGGATGTCGGCAACTCCTCGTTGCCGCGAGTGCTCGGACCCCGGGGTCACCGATCGTGGCGGCTGGCGATTCCCCGACGGCACCCCGGTCAGGAGTTCCCGATCGGGGGAACCTAGCGGTGGAGCGCGTAGCCCGTCCCACTGGCCTTCATCGCGCCGCACGGCCTGGGCAAGCCGCCCGCCGGCCCGGCCCACCTCAGCTCCGCGGCGACTGCTTCGACGAGGGGACGACCGACAGCGGAGTGGTGATCGTCTCGAGCGACTTGCGAGCCGCGTCGACTCCGAAGATGAGCGCGATGACACCGCCGACCAGCATGACGCCGGCGCCCAGGAAGTACCCGCCCGTGAGGGGGCCCCGGTCGCTCCCGTCGCCGATGAGGGCGCCGTAGAGGCTCGGAGCGACGGCGCCGACGATCTGTCCGAGGGCGAAGAAGTAGCCGATGACCTGACTCCGTAGCTCGAGCGGGAAGATCTCGCTCACCGTCAGGTAGGCCGACGACGCGCCTGCCGAGGCGAAGAAGAACGAGACGCTCCAGAAGGCGGTCTGAGTCGCGGCGTTCAGCACGTCCGCCTGGAACAGGATCGCCGACACGGCGAGCACCGCCGCCGACACGGCGTACGTCAGGAAGATCATCTGACGTCGACCCCAGCTGTCGAACAGCGGCCCCAGCACCAGCGGCCCGAGCAGGTTTCCCACGGCGAAGATCAGGAAGAAGTACTGCGTGCTGCTGGGGCTCGTGCCGTAGAAGTTCTGCAGCACGAGTGCGTAGGTGAAGAAGATCGCGTTGTAGAGAAAAGACTGCGTGATCATCATCGCGGCGCCGACGAAGGTTCGCTTCGGGTAGTCGTGTACCAGGGTGCGGATGATGGTGCCGAACCCGATCCGCCCCGCCGCGACCACCTCGATGGCCTGGTCGTCCGACACGGGGGTGAGGTGGTCGGTGCCCTTGTCCTTCTCGACGCGGGCCTCGATGTCGTCGACCGTCGCCTCGGCCTCCTTCTCGCGTCCGTGGGTCATCAGCCACCGCGGGCTCTCCGGGATGTGGCGGCGCAGGTAGATGATCGCGAGGCCGAGCACGGGGCCGATGAAGAACCCGATGCGCCAGCCGACGTTCTCGGCGAACAGGTCGGGGTCGAGCAAGAAGATGTTGGCCGTCGCGCCCAGGGCCGCGCCGCCCCAGTACGTCCCGTTGATCGCGATGTCGACGCGTCCGCGGTACTTCGACGGGATGAGTTCGTCGATCGCCGAGTTGATGGCGGCGTACTCCCCGCCGATCCCCGCACCGGCGAAGAACCGGAACACGGCCAGGAAGACGAAGTTCGGCGACAGTCCCGCGATGGCGCTCGCCACGAGGTAGATCGCCAGGGTCAGGATGAACAGCTTCTTGCGGCCGAGGCTGTCGGCCATCCGCCCGAAGATGAGGGCCCCGAAGACCTGGCCGACGAGGTAGATCGTGCCCAGCAGCCCGACCTCGGCGGCGGTGAGCCCGAGGTCCGCCTGGAACCCGGCCGAAGCCACGATCTGGATCTCGAGCCCGTCGAGCACCCAGGAGAACCCCAGGCCCACGACGATCGACCAGTGGAACCTCGTCCACGGCAGACGGTCCATCCGGGCCGGGACGAGGCTGCGCGTGCCTCCGCCCGGGCCGCCGTTCGACGAGGTGGTGGGTGAGCTTGTCATGGGTCGGCCTCCCGGGGATGCGTGACGTCGGGTGCGCAGCCTGCAAGTCTGCATCATCTGCACGTGCCCGGACGTTACTCGCGCTCGGAGCCCGTGTCCGCGTCGGCCCGCACGTCGAGGAAGCAGGTGCCCGAGGAGGCGCGCGTCGGCAACGCAGGACTTCCGAGGAGGCGCAGGCCGAGAAGACAGGGACCCAGAGGCAGCGCGCACCCCGAGACAGGAGTTGCCCGCACCTGCAGGGGCAGAGGAGGGCGCGCACGGGCAACGCAGCACCGCCGAGGAGGCGCGTGTCGGCAACGCATGACCGCGGAGGAGGCGCGTGTCGGCAACGCAGGACTGCCGAGGAGGCGCGGGCCGAGAAGATAGGGACCCGGAGGCAGGGCGCACCCCGAGACAGGAGTTGCCCGCACCCGCACCCGCACCGAATTCGCAGGGGCTGAGGAGGCGCGGGTGGTGCAGGCCGCACCGTCGGCGCCATGGGGCCGTCGCGGGAACGGGATCACGCGGCTCGGGCCGTCGGTTGCACGACGATCCACGACCTCACGGACGGCTGATGCGACGACGAGCTGCCGACGGCCGGCGCTTCCCCGAGGGGGAGGCCGTGGCCATCGGCAGCTCGGCAGCTCGGCAGCTCGGCAGCTCGGCAGCGCCGACGCACGTCTCGCCACGCGCCACGCGCGACGCGCGACGCGCGCAGGTTAGTGCGCGACGACCGGCTCGGCGCCCTCGACGACCGGCGGGCGCCGGACGAAGAACGACCCCACGACGGCGAACACCGAGATGATCGCGCCGACCAGGAATGCGGCGCGCACGCCGGCTCCCGTGGCGGCGGCTCCGGCACCGGACTGGCTGGCCGCCGCGGTGGCGGCCAGGGTCATCACGGTGACGAACACGGCGGTGCCGGCGGCGCCCGCCAGCTGCTGCACCGTGCCGACGATCGCGCTGCCGTGCGAGTACAGGTTCGACGGCAGCGACCCGAGGCCCGAGGTGAACAGCGGCGTGAACATGAAGGCCAGGCCGATGCTGAGGGCGACGTGGGCGGCGAGGACCATCGGGATCGGGGTGGACTCGGACACCGTGGACATGAACCACAGCACCGCGCTGACCAGGGTGGTGCCGGGCACGAGCAGCACGGTCGGACCGTACTTGTCGAACAGGCGTCCCACGACGGGCGACAGCAGGCCCTGGACGAGGCCGCCGGGCAGCAGCAGCAGCCCGGTGGCGAGCGGGTCGAGGCCGTGCACGTTCTGCAGGTAGATCGGCAGGACGATCAGGGTGCCGAAGAGGGCGATCATGCCGACGCCGAGCACCGACGCCGAGATCGTGAAGGTGCGCGACGAGAACGTGCGCAGGTCGAGCAGGGCGCGGTCGCGACGCTGCAGCGAGCGCTGACGCAGCACGAACGCGACGAGCGCGACGACGCCGACGGCCAGCGGCACCCAGGCGGGGACGGCGGCCTCGGCCCCTTCGCCGATCGAGCTGAGCCCGAAGACGATGCCACCGAAGGCGAAGGCCGACAGGATCACCGAGGTGACGTCGAGGGGCACCTTCTTCGGCGTGGTGACGTTCTTGACGCGGGCGGCACCGAGCGCGAGCGCCACGAGGGCGATCGGCAGCACGAGGATGAACATGAAGCGCCACTCGAGCACGCTCAGGATGACGCCCGAGATCGTCGGGCCGATGGCCGGTGCGACCGAGATGACGATCGAGATGTTGCCCATCGTGCGGCCGCGCGTGGCCGGCGGCACGAGGGTGAGCACGGTGGTCATCAGCAGCGGCATCATGATCGCCGTGCCCGAGGCCTGCACGACGCGGCCGAGCAGCAGCACGCCGAAGCCGGGAGCGATCGCCGAGATGGCCGTCCCGAGGCTGAAGAGGCTCATCGCGGTGATGAACACCGGGCGGGTGTTGAAGCGCTGCAGCAGGAAGCCCGTGATCGGGATGACGACGGCCATGGTGAGCATGAAGCCCGTGGTCAGCCACTGGCCCGCCGTGACGGTGATGTCGAGGTCGCGGGTGAGGCTCGGCAGGGCGACGCCCATGATCGTCTCGTTGAGGATCACGACGAAGGCCGACACGAGCAGCAGCCCGATGACGAGCTTGTTGCGCGCCTCGGTGCCGGCCTGGTCGCCGTCGGCGCCCGCCGTCGCGGTGTCGGCGGCTCGGCTCTCGGGGGCTCGGCTGTCGCCGACGGTCGTCGGGGGAGAGGGGTCGATGCTCAAATGGGGCTCCTCGGAGGTGACGGCGGTGTGCCTGTGCGACCGAACGTACGAGACGGTCCGGTTCTTCCCGATCCGTCCGATCGCGTCGCCGTCACCCCGAGGAGGCGCGGTGCCCGTCGGTCAGACGTCGCGTCGCTTCACGAGCGCGAGCGCCAGACCGAAGAGCACGACGACCCAGCCGACGAGCACCAGCAGGGCGCTCCACGGCTCGAGGACGAGGGCCCCGTCGGGGCTCGGCAGGGCCATGGCCGACTGGCCGGAGACGACGTAGTCGTAGAGCCGGGCGGCGGCGTTCGGCGGGATGATCTCGGCCAGTGTGTAGACCCAGGCGGCGTCGACGAACGCCGTGAAGATCTGCACGATGATCGGCAGCACGAAGACCAGGCCGACCGAGGCCGCGATGGCGCCGGCGCCGTTGCGGATGATCGCCCCGAGCGAGAAGGCGATCATGCCGATGAAGGCGATCGAGGCCGCGGCTCCGACCACGCTGCGCCAGAGGGCACCGTCGCCGAAGTCGACCGTGATGTCGTTCGACGGCAGGATCGCGCTGTTGATCAGCAGGGTCAGGACGAGGGCGACCAGCGACACCACGAAGAGCGTCAGCGCGACGACGACGAGCTTGGCGACGACCGCGGGCAGGCGCTTGGGCACCGTGGCGAAGGTCGACCGGATCATGCCCGTGCCGAATTCACCGGTGATGACGAGAGCGCCCAGGATCGACGCGACGAGCTGGCCGAACACCACGCCGACCGAGACGGACTGCGCGACGATCTGCTGTTGTTGCTCGGTGCTGGCCTCGCCGGCCTGGAACAGGCCCGCGCTCAGGGCGAACAGGGCCCCGAAGCCGACGATGATGACGACCATGATCGCCAGGCACCACCAGGTCGAGCGGAGCGTACGTAGTTTGATGACCTCGCTGCGCAGCACGCCGCCGAAGGTGAGCTTCGAGGTCGGGCGCACGGGTCGGTCGCGGTGACGGGTGGGGGTCGTGGCGGTCATCGGGTCGCTCCCTGGGGGGTCTGCGTGTCGGGGGCGACGTGGCTGCCTCGCGCCGCGCCTCCTGCGTGGTATTCGACGGAGTCCTGCGTGAGGGTCATGTACGCGTCCTCGAGCGAGCGGACCAGCGGGGTGAGCTCGTGCAGCACGACGCCGGACGAGGCGGCGAGGTCGCCGACCCGCTCGGCGGTGATGCCCCGCAGCTCGACGACGCCGGGCTCGACGGCCGTGACGGCGACGTCCGGCCCTTGCAGCAGCGAGACGAGGTGGTCGGCGTGCGGGCTGCGGACGCGCACGGCGTCACCCGACGCCTGCGAGATGACGTCCGAGATGGGGGAGTCGGCGAGCACCTTGCCGCGCCCGAGCACGATGAGGTGGTCGGCGGTCTGGGCCATCTCGCTCATCAGGTGCGACGAGAGGAACACGGTGCGACCCTCGCTCGCGAGGAAGCGGGCCAGGGTGCGCACCCAGACGACGCCTTCGGGGTCGAGGCCGTTGACGGGTTCGTCGAGGATGACGGTGGCCGGGTCGCCGAGCAGCGCGGCGGCGATGCCGAGGCGCTGGCCCATGCCGAGCGAGAACCCGCCGACGCGCTTCTTCGCGACCGACTCGAGGCCGGTCAGGGCGATCACCTCGTCGACGCGCTTCTTGCCGATGCCGTGCGTGGCGCCCATGGCGAGCAGGTGGTCGTGGGCGCTGCGACCGGTGTGCACGGCCTTGGCGTCGAGCAGGACGCCGACCTCGTGCAGGGGGGCCGCGTGGTCGGCGAACCGCTTGCCGTTGACCGTGACGCTGCCGCTGGTGGGGCGGTCGAGCCCGACGATCATGCGCATGGTGGTGGACTTGCCGGCGCCGTTCGGGCCGAGGAACCCGGTGACGAGGCCGGGTCGGACCGTGAAGGTGGCGTCGTCGAGCGCGCGCTTGTCTCCGTAGATCTTGGTGAGGTTCCGGGCTTCGATCATCGCGTGCGTCCTGTCGTCGGCATGCTGAGGGGTGTCCGCATCGCCCCAGGCTAGGGGCGCGGTGCGCCCGGGGGCATCCCCCGCCCGGCCGAGACCGGTGGATGCGCGAGTGGTCCGCTCGGTGGACGCCGCGACCCGGGGTGGACCCGTTACAGTCGTCCCTCGTGATCGCCGACACCCTGCTCGCCGCCCTGCCCGCGTCCACCGGCGGGGGGTTCGTCCTCTTCAACCCGGACGAGCTGCTGCCCGCGCTGGGGCCCTGGGCCCTCGCCGGCATCTCGCTGATGGTCTTCATCGAGTCGGGCGTGCTGTTCCCGTTCCTGCCCGGCGACTCGCTGCTCTTCACCGCCGGCGTGCTGCACGAGGCGCTGGGGCTGCAGGTCTGGGTGATCGCCCTCTGCGCCTTCGTCGCCGCGGTCCTCGGCGACCAGGTGGGTTACTTCCTCGGCAACCGCTTCGGCCGACGCCTGTTCAAGGACGACGCACGCATCCTGAAGACGGCCTACCTCGAGCGTGCGGAGGCCTTCTTCGCGAAGTACGGCGGCACGAGCCTGATCCTCGGTCGGTTCGTCCCGATCGTCCGCACCTACGTCCCGCTGGCCGCGGGGACCGCGGGCTACCGGTACCGCAGGTTCCTGCTCTTCAACGTGACCGGCGCCTTCCTCTGGGCCGTGGGCATGACGGTGCTCGGCTCGCTGCTCGGCGGCATCCCGTTCATCCGCGACCACATCGACGTGCTGGCGGTCGTGCTCGTCGTGCTGTCGGTCGTGCCCATCGCCCTGCACGCCCTGCTCGCCTGGCGCCGGTCGCGGCGTGAGGCGGCCCTCACCGAGCTGCGGACCGCGGACGTCGGCGACGAGGCGGGCACCGGTCCGGGCTCGGCCGGCCGCCCCGAGTGACCGGTACGCCGCTCGGTTCGGTGGAGGACCTCGTCGCCCGAGCCCTGGCGGTCCACGCCCGGACGCAGGAGGCGCGGCGCGGCTCCTCCGCGGGCCTCGCGTCCCCCGGCGGTCCCGTCCCGACGTCCGTCCGCACCCTGATCGGCGTCGCCGGCGAGCCCGGGGGCGGCAAGAGCACGGTCGCCGCGGCCGTCGTCGAGGGGCTCACGCGGGTCGGGGTGAGGGCCGTGGTCGTGCCGATGGACGGGTTCCACCTCGCGGGCGCCACCCTGGCCCGGCTCGGCCGCCTCGACCGCAAGGGCGCGATCGACACCTTCGACGCCGACGGCTACCTCGCCCTGCTCGAGCGGCTGCGGTCCCGGTCGGGGACGGTGTGGGCACCCGAGTACGTCCGGGGCGTCGAGGAGTCGATCGGCGGCGCGGTCGAGGTCGATCCGTCCGTCGAGGTCGTGGTCAGCGAGGGGAACTACCTGCTGGCCGAGCTCACGCCCTGGCCCGCGGTGCGCGCGACGTTCGACGAGGTGTGGTTCGTCGACACCCCGGCCGAGCGGCGACGGCGCTGGCTCGTCGCCCGTCACGTCCGCTTCGGCATGACGCCCGGAGCCGCCGAGGCCTGGGCCGCGGGTCCCGACGAGGCGAACGCCCGGCTCGTGCGGGCCACCCGCGCCCGGGCCGACGTCGTCGTGGACGCCGGTCGCCTCTGGCCCGACGCCTGACGACCGCCGGTGTCGGGGGTCCACCGTAGGGTTGACGATCATGCGCCTGTTGTTGATCCGCCACGGTCAGACCCCCGACAACGTCGAGGGCGTCCTCGGCACCGTCGCGCCCGGCGTCGGGCTCACCGACCTCGGTCGACGGCAGGCCGAGGCTCTGCCCGCCGCCCTCGCCGACGAGACGATCGGTGCCCTCCTCGTCAGCACGCTCGTGCGGACGCAGCTCACCGCGGCTCCTCTGGCCGCCGCCCGGGGCCTCGCGCCGACGGTGCTCGACGGGTTGCGCGAGGTGAAGGCGGGCGACCTCGAGGGCCGACACGACATCGAGGCGGTCACGGCCTACGTCGGCTGCGTCTTCTCCTGGGCGTCGGGCGACCTCGACGTCCGGGTGCCCGGTTCCGAGGACGGGCACGAGTTCTACGCGCGGTACGACGCCGCGTTGGCCGACCTGATCGCCGGGGCCGAGGGCGACGGGCACGAGACGGTCGCGGCCGTCAGTCACGGTGCGGCCATCCGGGCCTGGGTCGGCTCGCGGGCGGTCAACGCCGACGACGAGTTCATCCGTCAGCACCTGCTCGAGAACACGGGGGTCGTCACCCTCGAGGGCAGCATCGAGGCCGGCTGGCGCCTGCAGACCTGGCAGGGCCTGCCCGTCGGCGGGGCCGAGCTGCTCGACCTCGAGGCGGCGGACCCCACCGGCGAGTCCTACTGAAGCCCGACCCGGGGCCCGACCCGTCGACCACCTGTCGCGCCTAGGCGCGCACGCGCTCCACGCCGTCGCGCCTAGGCGCGCACGCGCTCCACGCCGTCGCGGCTAGGCGAGCAGGCGCTCCACGGCCGGGCCGCCGAACTTGCCCTCGGGGTCGATGTCGCGCACGAGGTCGGCGAAATCCGTCAGCCTCGGGTAGGCCGCGACGATCGCCGCGTGCGGCAGGGCCGACAGCTTGCCCCAGTGGGGGCGCGGGGTGAACGGGGCCAGCGCCTCCTCGACCCGGGGGATCAAGGCCGCGACCTCGGCGGGGTGCTTCTTCCAGGTGAAGGCGATGCCCAGGCTGTCCTGTGGTGTCGGGCTCAACCAGAGCGGGTCGCCCGCGACGGTGCGGGTCTCGCAGGTGTGCAGGTGCGGGCGTAGCTCGTCGCCGAGGCGTCGTACGGCGCGGAGGGCGGCCGCACCGTCCTCGAGGGCGACGAAGTGTTCGCTCTGCAGTTCGGAACCCACGGACGGGGTGGCGTCGATGCGGAAATGCGGCAACCGGTCGGCCCACGACCCCACGCTGCCGTCCATGGGCGTCGACTTCGTACCGGTGACCTCGGCGTGCTCGTCGACGGGGGCGGGGCGGGCGCCCCACAGGTCACGGGGCATCGACACGTCGGCGAGGCCGTCGGGCACGCGCGACTTGACCAGCACCTCGCGGATGCGGTGGTCGAACTCGTGGAAGAAGCTGACGCTGTACCCGGCTCCCATGACGTCCATCAGGTGGTCGTCGACGCTCGACCAGGGCAGGTCGACGTAGGTGTCCTGTCGCATGCGGAACCCGGGTTGGACGTCGAGGGTCACCCGGACCACCACGCCGAGGGCGCCCAGGGCCACGACGCTGCCGTCGAAGCCCGGCTGTCCACGACGCACGGTCCGGAGCGACCCGTCGGGCCCGACGATCTCGAGGGCCGACACCGCGCTCGACAGGCTCCCGAGGCCGAGTCCCGAGCCGTGGGTGCCGGTCGCGATCGCTCCACCCACCGAGATGTGCGGCAGCGAGCCCATGTTCAGCAGGGCGAGTCCGTGTCGGTCGAGGTGCTGCGCGACGACGGCGTAGTTCGTGCCGGCCCCGACGGTCACGCCGTGGCCGTCGTCCGAGATCACCGGGTCGGCGGGCAACGCCGTGGTCGAGACCAACAGCCCCGGTCCGTCGGCCACGTCGCTGAAGGAGTGGCGCGTGCCCAGGGCCCGGATGCGCGGGGCCCCGGCGACCAGCTCGCTCAGCTCGTCGATCGTGGTCGGCTGCACGACCCGGGTCGCCCCGTAGCTGAAGCTGTCGGCCCAGTTCCGCTCGTCGCGTCGGGGTGGCCGGAGGGTCTCGTGCGTCGTCGTCACCGGTCGAGTCTCGCACGCGTCCCCGGCGGGCCCGGCGCCCGGTGTCGCACGCGTCACCGCCGCGCCCGGCGTCACCGGCGTCCCCGACGCCCTGCGGCTCAGGCGGCGATGCCCTCCTCGTCCTCGCGGACGGCCACGCGCTCGTTCGCGAGCCGGGTGCGGCGCACGCTCCAGAGGTGGGTGAGTCCGGCGAGGGCGAGCCCCGCGGCCAGCCAGAGTGCGAGCGTCAGACCGGCCCGGCCCCATCCCTGGCCGGGGAAGTACACGATCGACTGCGTGGCGTGCAGCCAGGCCGAGCCGTTCCAGAAGGCACCCAACGCGCCGAAGAAGGGCGGCACGAGCTGCGACGAGAAGACTCCGCCCGAGCTGGTGAAGTTCAGCATGACGAAGAGCATGGTCAGGGCCGGCGTGGTCCAGTGGCGGAGCAGGGGGTGCAGGCCGATGCCGATCACGACGACGGCGGTCACGTACAACCAGCTGACGAGGGCGATGCCCCAGAGGCCGGTCGTGACGATGCCGTAGACGGGGCCGACCACGACGGTGCCGATCGCCGCGATCACGGCCGCCGTGACGACCCCGGCGAGGAGGCGCGAGCCGAGTCCCAGCCGGGCGCTCGCCGCCGAGATGGCTGCGGCACTCGCGTATGCGCCGACGCTCAGGGCGACGAGCAGGAAGAACAGGCCCTGTCCGGTCGGGTCGCCCTCGCCGCTCGGGACGACGTCGTCGACCTTCAGGGGCAGCCCGAGTCGGTAGGCGACCGGACCGAACACCTTCTGCAGGACGCTCGCGGTCGTGTCCGACGCAGCGGACGAGACGTACAGCGTCGCGTCGGTGGCGCCCACCTCGAACGCACCCGAGATCTCGCGGTCGGTGATGAGCCTGCGCGCCGAGTCGGCGTCGGCGACGGTGCGCACGTCGAGGGCGTCCGGGTCGGCGTCGTTGAGCTGTTGGGCGAAGACCTCGCTCTGGGCCGAGCTGCCCACGACGGCGACGGGCACGTGGTGGGGGGTCGGGTGGCCGAAGGCGCCGAGGTAGGCGAGGGCCATGCCGGTGGCCAGGAAGAGCGGGATGAGCACGTGCAGGCCGAGGGACCGCCAGGCCGCGGCGTCGGGACGCGGGTGGCGCGCGATCGCGGGCCCGGCGTGCTGGTGACCCCGGTGGAGGCGCGGGTCGGGTCGGTCGTCCCGGTCCCGGAGCGCGTCGGCGCGGAACGAGTCGTGGTCGGGGCGCGCGCCGTCGTCCGGGCGGTGCAGGGTCAGGTCGGTGGTCGTCACGGGGCTCCTCGTGGTCGGGGGCGCCGTTGCCCGTCGGTCTACAGTTGCATTATGCAACACAAACGACCCCCTCGGTGTTCCCGACCACCCGCCGTTAGGCTGACCCCGTGACGGACCAGCGGGGGCAGCGAGGAATCGACACGGTCTACTCGGAGCTCGAGACCGTGTCCCGACGGGCCGTCGCCCGTGCCCGGCACAAGAGTGCCCCGCTGTCGTTCGTCGAGCACTCGCTCGTCACCTTCATCGCCACCCACCCCGGCTGCCGCGCCACCGACATCGCCGCCGACTTCGGGCTGAACCGCTCGACCGTCTCGCGCCAGCTCGGCGGACTCGTCGAGCTGGGCCTGGTCGAGCCCGGCGCAGGGGCCGCGGTCGAGGGTCGCCGCGGCCAGGCGCTCACGCTGACCGCCCGTGGTCGTGACCTGCTCGCCCGATCGGTCGACGCCAACCGGTCCGCACTGGCCGACCGGCTCGAGGGGTGGACGCCCGCCGAGGTCGACGCGCTCGCTGCGGCGCTCCACCGTCTGAACTCGGCCTTCGTCGACTGACCCGCCTGGCGGCTCGGCGCCGGTGCCGGGTGCCCGATGGTCGGCCCGGCCCCGGCCCGGCCCGGCCCGGCCCGGAACGGCGATGCCCGTCGTGGTGGGCGACGGGTGTCGCCGACTCGCGCCTCTTCGTCGATCGGGGTACAGATCGTGTGACGGATGTGACTGGAGTCATGTCGTGAATCCCCCTGTGAACCCCTGACTGGGGACATGCCGATGACGAGAAACCCTGAGGTGCGGGTTTACCCTTCCCGGTTCCGCCCGTAGGCTGAGCGGGTTCCCCACCCCCGACGACCGTCGATCCGGCGCGTCCAGCGGGCTCAGGACCGACCACAGATAGGTGCTCCTCCGTGACTTCGCCCGTGTCCCTGCCCCGCCGTCAGGGCGTCGCCGCCGCCGTGGCGACGGTGCTGCTCAGCCTCACGCTCGTCGCGTCGGGCGCGGTGCTCGGGGGCTCGCCCGCACAGGCCGCCTCGTACCCGACGTGGGACGACGTCCAGGCGGCCCGGTCGAGCGAGTCGGCGAAGGCTTCCGAGGTCAGCCGCATCCAGGGGCTGCTCGACCAGCTCGCGAGCGACGCCACCACCGCCCAGGCCGAGGCCGAACGCCTCGGTGCCGAGTTCGAGCAGGCCCAGGCCGACGCCGACGCCGGTGCCGCCAAGCTCGCCGAACTGCAGTCGCAGGCCGACGAGAAGGCTGCGGTGGCCGACGCCAGCGAACAGCGCGCCGGTCAGGTCTCGGCGCAGCTCGCCCGCACCGGTGGCGGTGACGTGTCGTCGCAGCTCGTGGGCGACACCGAGCAGGCCGACGACCTGCTGTACCGCCTCGGCGCGATGAGCAAGCTCACCGAGCAGACCGACGGCATCCGTCAGCAGGCCGTGAACGACCGCAACGTGGCCCAGTCGCTGTCCGACCAGGCCAAGGTCGCCTCGGACGCGCTCGTGAAGTTGCAGGGAGCCGCCCAGGTCTCGATGGACGAGGCCCAGGCCGCGTCCGACGCCGCCGCGGCCGCCGTCGCCGCCCAGCAGGAGAACGAGTCGCGCCTCCAGGGCCAGCTCGCCGTGCTGCAAGACCAGAGCCTGCAGACCGAGGCCGACTACGCCACCGGCGTCGAGGTCGCGCGTCAGGCCGAAGAGGCCCGCAAGGCCGCCGCCGCCGCCGAGGCCGCCCGCCAGGCCGAGGCGCTCCGTCAGCAGCGCGCCGCGGCTGCCGCGGCCGCCGCTGCCCGACCCTCGACGCCCTCCGCACCCGCGCCCGCCCCGTCCGCCGGCGGCGGTTCGTCCGGCGGTGGCGGTGCCTCGAGCGGCTCGGGCTGGGTGCGCCCCAGCGCCGGGTACATGTCGAGCGGCTACGGCATGCGCGTGAACCCCGTGACCGGCGTGTACCGCATGCACGACGGCATCGACCTGGCCCCCGGCTGCAACAGCCCGATCTACGCGGCGACCTCCGGGACGGTCACCTTCGCGGGCCTGACCGGCGGCTACGGCAACTACATCCAGGTCAGCCACGGCGGCGGCGTCTCGACCGCGTACGGCCACATCGTCAACAGGGGCATCAAGGTGTCCCGCGGGCAGAGCGTCGTCGCGGGCCAGTTGATCGCGCTCGTCGGTTCGACCGGCAACTCCACCGGCTGCCACCTCCACTTCGAGACCCGCGTCGGCGGCGCCTCGACCAACCCCGTGCCGTTCATGGCCGCGCGGGGCGTGCGACTCTAGGCACCCCACGAGGGGGCAGAATCGTCTGGTGACGAACACCGCTCCCTCCGCCCTGCCCCCGCTGCACCTCGAACGCGTCGCCTTCGACGATCCCCGTGCCGTCGCCCTGCGCGACGCCATGGACGCCGAGATGACCGTCCGCTACCACCGCGACGTCGTCGAACCCGTCGACGTCGTCGAGGCCCGGAACGCCGCCCTCACGGTGCACCCGTCGAACGTGCTGGCCACCGTGCTGGTGGTCGTCGACGACGGTGCCGACGGCGGCACGCCCGTCGGCCACGCCCTCGTGCAGAGCCGGGACGGCGAATGGGAGGTCAAGCGGGTGATCGTCGCGGACGGTCAGCGTGGCCGCGGCATCGGCCGGCTGCTGATGGCCGAGCTCGAGGCGGTCGCCCGAGAGGGCGGTGCCCGCCGACTCATCCTGCAGACCGGGGACCGTCAGCCCGACGCCGTCGCCCTCTACGAGAAGATCGGCTTCACCCGCATCCCGACCTACGAGCCCTACGTCACGACCATCCCGCAGTCGATCTGCTTCGAGAAGCCGATCGCCTGACGTCCGGCGGCCGACGCCCCCCGAGGAGGCGCGGGTCGACACGACGACGGAGGCGCGCCCCGGTCGCGTGACCGGGGCGCGCCTCCTGCGTTCCGTGGGTGGGCGTGTCCGTACGGGCCTTGCGTCCGAGGCCGCCCGTCGCCGGCGGACCCGCCCGAGGTCGCGGACTAGAGGCCGGCGGTCGAGCGGATCCAGGTCGCGCTCTGCGACAGCACGGCGTAGTTCGAGCCGGCACGGGTGTTCGCGCCCGGGTCGGCCTCGTCGCCGGTGGAGCAGACGGCCACGATCTGGCCGCCCACGATCAGGGGGCCACCCGAGTCGCCGTGGTTCGCCGCGCCGGTGGTGCCGGTCAGGTGCTGCGCGGCCCCGCCGTAGGCGTCGGTGCTGCGGCCGGTCAGGCCCACCGTCGCCTGGTACAGGCCGTCGGACTGCACCGAGTTGGCGCGTAGGCCGTAGCCCATGATCGTGCCGCTGCCCGACGACGTCGCCTGGAACCCGAGGTTCAGCGTCGGGTAGCTGCCGAGCGCCTTCGGCTGGCCGAGGTGCACGAGCGCGATGTCGCCCGCGGGGGCGGCGGCGACGCGGTCGACGGCGATCGCGGTGCCCGGGTTCGTCGTGCTGTTCGAGTGGTACACCTGCATCGAGGTGACGCCGTCGATGCAGTGGCGGGCGGTCAGCACCCAGCTGGCGTTGATCTGCTCGCCGGTGCAGGCGTAGCTCGCGGTGCCGCCGGTCCGGAAGACCAGCTGCACGGCCCACGGCGTCGTGGGAGCCTTCTCGCCGCCGACGACGTCCGTCGACCGGATGGTGTCGACGGGCCCGGCGGCGACGGCCGAGGTCGAGACCCCGAGCGATCCGACGACGAGGGCTGCGGCGGTGAGGGCGGCGGCGACGGAGGTCTTCATGTGGTTCCCCTTGGTTCGTGTTGTGCGTGTCGGGTGGTGCGTGTCGGGTGGTGCCTGCCGGCGGTCCGGTGATCGACCGACCGGGTGGATCGGACACGTGCCGCCTGGGTCGAGCTTCCGCCTGGCCCTCGTTCGGGGGCAAGTCGGCACTCTGGCCGACTTGACGGCGGGTGTTGCGCGTGGCAACAGTGCCCGTGCTCGCGAGGGGTGGGGGCGGACGGGTAGCGTGTGCGGGTGATCACGCGACGAGACGCCGCCCTGCGACTGGACATCCCGCTCGAGATGGCCAAGCGCCACGGCCTACCGCCGAAGATGACGGTCGACGAACTCGTCGCGATCGAGCGGACGCCGCCGGCCTGGCTGGTGCAGTCCCGGGCGAACCGCACGGGCAAGCCGGTGTGGGTCGAACTGGAGTGCGTCGTCTGCGGCTACCACGAGGCGGCTCGCCCCAAGAAGTGGTGGCCCGAGTACACCTACCTCAGCTGCGACGACCACGGTGCGGACGAGTTGCCCGAGCCCGAGCCGGGCGTCGTGCGCGCCGAGGTCGACGGCGTCGGCACCCGCTTCGTCGCCATCGTCGACGTCGCCCCCTGACCCGACTGCCTGCCCGGGAGGCGCGCGCCACGTCGGTCAGATCGTGTACTGCACCGAGACGGGCGGCTCGAGCCCGGCGAGCAGGTGCACGTACGCCTGGCGGGCGTCCTCGACGAGCAGTTGCCGCTGGATGTGTTGGTCGTGCCAGTCGACCAGGTCGTCGGGCGTGACGTCGTCGACGTCGTCGGCCACGAGGTAGGTGAACGCGTAGGCGCTGCCGCCGTCGTCGAGGGTGCGACGGTAACCGAGGGTCTGGCGGCTCAGGGCGTCGACGAAGACCTCCCAGCCGGGGTCGCTCGCGTCCGGCAGGGTGACGTCGACCACGGGGTGGGCGGCGCCGACGGCGGGGGAGGCGAGTCTCGTCCCGAGGGTGGCCGTCCGCATCGTCGTGGCGGCGGGCCCGGCCGCCGCGAGGTCGACCGGGTCGGAGTCGTCGGGCACCGGACGGCCCCTGACCGGGCCCGGGTCAGGCGAACCCGCGGCCGCAGGGGCTGCCGCCCGGGCCGCAGCGGAGGCGCCGGCCAGCGACGCCTCGGGAGAGCTCGTGTCGACGCCTCGGACCACGTCGTGGTCGACCCGGGCGACGGCACGCGCGAGGGCGCCGTCGAACAGCTGCAACCGTCGCGCCGTCGCCCGCAACCAGGCCTCGAGGGCGTCTCGTTCGTCGGACGAGAAGGGCTCGGGCTCGAAGGAGTGCACGGCGAAGGACGCCGCCTCGACCGACCACTCCCACGCGAGCACGACGCGGAGGAGTGCCGACCGTCGGGGCATCAGGGCGAGCGTCCCCTGGCGCAGCCCGGGTGAGAAGTGCAGTTCGGGTTCGTCGAGCAGGTGCCGGACGCCGCGGGCCGCACCGGTCGAGGTGGTCGGCACCAGGAAGTCCACCCGGACCTCTCGCCAGGGTGTGGCCCGGACCGGCGGCGCGTCCTCGTCACGCAGCACCGTCAGGCTGCGCGGCATCTCGGGCGGCAGGGGTGACGGGGCGTCTGTGGGGTCGACGGGATCTCGGTCGTTCGGTGCCATGGCCCGAGAATGCTGGCACGGCCCGATGCGAGCCGCCTGGACGAGCCGGGGCCGCGTCGCCTGGCGGTCAGAACGACAGCTGGTCGACCGACGTGAGCGGCACCCACCCCGCGCGGATGCCGTCCGGCGGCTCGATCGTGGGCACGGGCCGGAGCGTGTCGGCCTCGGCGAGTTGGGCGAGGTCGAAACCGGTCATCTCGGCGATGTCGCGGACGGGCACCTGGTAGGTGCGGTACGGCCCGAGGGGCGGCGGGTCGCCCTGCTCGTGCGCGCGGGCGAAGGCCGCCTCGAGGTCGACGCCGTCGAGTTCGGGGGACTGGTCGAGCAGGTACGCCGCGCTGCGCAACGAACCGCCGTCGGAGGTCGTCCAGGCCGCGACCTTGAAGAACCGACGGGGCAGGCGGATGCCGCGGTAGGGCGCGTCGTCGTCGAGCAGCACGGGCGCCGTGAAGACCGTCAGCCGCTGCCGATGCGTGGAGGCGTACTGCAGCACCTGGTCCTCGAGGCCGAGCCACAGTTCTTTCGACTGGTTGAACTCGGCGGCCTGGGGTGCGGCGTTGGTGAAGCTGAAGGTGTCGACGTTCGCCGCGGCCGCGACGGCACGCTCGCCCCAGACCGGGTCGCGCCGACGCACGAGGTGCCCCCGGTCGAGGTCGTTGGAGGCGTACACCTCGGGACCCGTCTGCTCGTCGTCGGGCACGCGCTCGTCGAGGTGCCAGTCGTCGCCCCGGCCGAGGTCGACCAGCGACGACCCGTCGATGTTGACGGCCGTCAGGGCGGCCAACCGCCGGACGGGGTCGAGCAGCACCGTGAAGTGGACGTAGGGCAGCTCGCGGACGGTGGCGTGGACGGCCGGCAGGGGCACGTCGACCGTGAGGAATGACGGGTCGTACCCGGCGCGCCCGAGGTCGGCGGTGCTCGCGGTGGTGCGGTCGTCTGCGGTGCTCATGCGCGCCTCCGGCGGGGTCGTCGTGCTCGTGGGCCCATCATGCCCACGACCCCGGACATCGGTCCGGCCGCCACCGGAGGACGGCCCACCGGAGGAGGGCCGGCCGGGGCTCGGTCGGCCGAGCCTCGGCCCGCCGGGGCTCAGTCGGCCAGGATCGTGTAGAGCGCGCGGCGTGCCTCGTCGAGCTTGGCGGTGGCGGCGGCCCGCTGGGCGTCGCTGCCGTCGTGGTGGAACTGCTTGACGACGCCCATGAGCTTCATGAGGCTGGTCTGGAACTCGCGGTCGGTGTCGCTCGCGTCGTCCGCCGTGGCGGCCCAGGCCCTCTCGATCTCGTCGGCGTGTTCGGCCACGTAGGCCCGGCCTGCGTCGGTCAGCGTGAAGACGCTCTTGGTCGCGGCCTCGTCGGACGAGATGAGCTCTTCGTCGACGAGTTGCTGCAGCGTGGGGTAGACCGAGCCGGGGCTGGGCTTCCACGTGCCGTCGGTGCGCTCGGCGATCGCCTTGATCAGGCCGTAGCCGTTCGACGGGGCGTCGGACAGCAGCGAGAGGATCGCGAGGCGCACGTCGCCGCGTCGTGCCCGGCCGCGTCCTCCGCGGCCCGGTCCGAAACCGCCGGGACCGAAGCCCGGGCCGCCGGGGCCGAAACCGGGGCCGAAGCCGCCGAAGCCCGGACCGGGGCGGAACCCGCGGCCGAACGGACGGCCGAAGCGGCCGTGACCCTCGCCGCGGCCGATCGGGTCGTGCCGGGCGTCGGGGGAGTCGTGGTGCCGGCGACGGGGGTCGCCGTGGTTCTCGGTGGTGAAGTCGGTACCCATGGGGTACTCCTCTCGGGTCGGGGGGAAGAGATCGAGGTCGCGACGTCCTGTCGCGATGTGTCAAAGATATGTCGGTGACTATCGTCTGTCAACGGTCCGGCGGACATCCGGGCAGAAAGAAAGGAGGCGCGTCCCGAGTGGGACGCGCCTCCTTCCGTCGAGCCGTCAGTTCGCGGCTTGCACCCCGAACGCCGAGGCGAGCTTCTCGATCTTCTGGGCCCGGCCCAGGCGGGGCAGGTCGCTGCCGTCTCGGATGACCCGGCCGCGTCCCTCGAAGTCGGCGAGGAAGTCCTGGGCCCAGGCGACGTCGGACGGCGTGGGGCTGATGACCTCGTTGATCACGGGCAGCTGCTCGACGTCGAGGCAGAGCTTGCCGGTGAGGCCGAGGGCGACCGCGACCCCGGACTGCTCGCGCAGGACGGGGTGGCTGCTGCCCACCGTCGGGCCGTCGATCGGGCCGGGCAGCCCGCCGATGCGGCTCGCCACGACGAGGCGGGAGCGGGGGTAGGCCATGGCCAGGTCGTCGGCGCTCGTGCCGGTGTCGCGGCGGTAGTCGCCGCTTCCGAACGCGAGGCGGAACGCCCCGCGGGCCTTGGCGATGGCGGGGCTCTCCTCGATGCCGAGGGCCGACTCGACGAGCGCGAGCACCGGCACCGCGCCTCCGAGCCGGTCGAAGGTCTCGGTGACGTGTTCGGGCGCCTCGGTCTTGGCGAGCATGACGCCGTGCAGTCCGGGCAGGCCCATCAGGGCGTCGACGTCGTCGGACCAGAAGTCCGTCGAGCGGTCGTTGATGCGCACCCAGGCCTCGCCGCCGCCCGTGAGCCAGGCGACGACGTCGTCGCGTGCGGCTGGCTTGCGGGCGGGGTCGACCGCGTCCTCGATGTCGAGGACGATCTGGTCGGCGCGGGACGCCTGGGCCGAGTCGAAACGGTCGGGGGCGGTGCCCGGCACGAGCAGCCACGAACGGGCGATGTCGGCCTTCGGTCGCGTGCGGGCGGCCGCCGCGGCCCGGCGGCCCGTCGCCGCGGAGTCGGTCGCGCCGGAGGCCGTCGCGGTCGGGTCGGAGGGGGTCTGGCTGGTGTCGGTCATGACGTCGTCGTCCTTCGTCGCTCGGCGGTCCGGTCCACGCTACCGGCTCGTCCGCGCCCGTGAGTCCCGCGGGCGCGGGCGGGGGCTCCCGGCCCGGGGTGCCGTTCGGGCGTAACGTTCAGGCGGATCACAGATCCAGGGAACGACCCCACCGACAGGAGTGAGCCATGACCGACGCGAACGATCCGCGGCGCGACCGCCCCGACCACGAGGGACGCGATCCCCAGTACGGCGACACGAACGACGCCCCGCGGTCCGACGAGACCGGCGAGACGGTCGAGCCGACCGAGGTGCCGTACGGCTCCGAGGTCCCGACCCAGCAGCCCCCGGCCGTCGACTTCGGCGGCGACGCCCCGACGCAGCAGCAGCCCGCCGTCGACTTCGGGTCCGACGCCCCGACGCAGCAGCAGCCCGCCGTCGACTTCGGGTCCGACGCCCCGACGCAGCAGGCCCCCGTCGCCGACGCCGAGGACCGCCCGGTCGTCGCCGAGGCCCCCGCGAACCCCGAGGCGTCCGGCCTGGACGCGCACGGGGCTCCCGCGTCGTCCGACGAGGAGGCGCTGCCCGATTCGGTGCCCGCCGAGTACGTCCCCGGCGACACCGGGTCCGACCAGCACGCCGACGCCGACGCGTCGACCGACGCCGACGCGTCGACCGACGCCGACCGCCGCGACACCGAGGTCCTCTCGGAGTCCGACCGCGACGCGGCCTCGACCGGCCGTCCCACCGAGGCGGTCCCCATGGTGGCGCCGACCGAGCCCGCCCAGCGGGCCTGGTCCGCCTCCTCGGACGGCACGCGCCGTCCGCTGCACGACGACGAGGCCCTCCGTGCGGCCGAGGCCGCCCGCGCCGGCGAGCCCGCCACCGGTGACCGAGGGGACGACACGGCCACCGCGGCGTCCGCGACCGCGGCGACGGGCGCCTCCTCGTCCTCGCACGACGGGTGGGTCGACGACCGCTCGGACGCCGAACGCGACGCCACCGACCGCGCCGCGGCCGAGCGTCAGCCCTCGTTCGGTCAGGACGCCCCCACCGCCGTCGCGCCCACCGCGGCGGCAGCCGGAGGCGCGGCCGCAGGAGCCGCCGCGGGTCGCGACACCGGCTCCCACGCCTACCCCCTCGTCAAGGACTCGGGCATCGACCACGTGTCGGTGCGCCGTGAGCTGCTCGCCCAGCAGAAAGAGGAGTTCGGCGGCATCCGCTTCGGCGCCGGCCTGCTCGGCTGGTTCGCCGCGACGGGCTTCGGCCTCGTCATGATCACGATCTTCGGCGGCGTCCTCGCGGCCTGGGGCGGGGTCGCATCCGGTTCGACCGCCATGGCCGACCTGCGCAGCTTCACGACCGACAACGCCGACGTGCTCGCGCTGACCTCGGGCATCGTGGTGCTCGCGATCATCTTCTTCGGGTACCTCATCGGTGGTTACACGGCGTCGCGCATCGCCCGCTTCAGCGGCTTCAAGCAGGGGCTCGCGACCTGGCTCTGGGGTCTGGTCATCACGATCGTCCTGGCGATCGTCGTCGGCGTCGTCGGCACCCAGACCGGAGACTCGTCGTCGCCGAATCCGTTCGTGCCCTCGATGGACGACCTGCAGTCGTCGTCCCTCGCCGGTCTCATCGGCCTCGGCCTCGTCGTCGTCCTGAGCTTCGCCGGTGCCGTCCTCGGTGGCCTGCTGGGTCAGCGGTACCACCGCAAGGTCGACCGCTTCTTCTCCGAAGAGGACTGAGCGCCGCGAGGGGGCGTCCCGGCCGGGTCGCCCCCTCGCCCCATCCGACGCGGCCCGGGCGTCGAACACCGATCAACTCCACCGGGCAGCACAGACAAGGACCATTCATGCGCACCCCCTTCCGTTCCTCCCTCGGTCGAGGCGTCCTCGGCGTCGTCGCCACCGGAGCCCTCGTGTTCTCGCTCGCGGCCTGCGCCTCGACCTCGGACTCCGAGAGCAACAACACGGCCCCGACGCACCCCGTCAACCAGACCCGTGAACCCGGCCCCGGCGAGAGCATGCTGCCCGAGGCGTCCATCCCGGATCTGTCGAACGGCGTCGACACGCAGGTCGCCGTGGACGCGTCCTTCGTCGAGGCCCTCACGAGCCTGGGCCTGACCCCCGGCGTCGTGGGCACCGCGACCTTCACCGACGGCACCTTCGCCTTCCCCATCACCGGCGGAAACGTCGACTACTACGGCCCCGACAGCGACGTGCGACCCTACGTCCAGGGCGAGATCGACCACGACGGCTCCGGCCTCAGCCTGACCTCGGCCGACGGCACCGTCGTCGAACTGACCGACTTCCGCATCGACCCGGGCGAGTCGAAGCTCTACGGCACCGTCACCGCCAACGGCACCGTCGCCGCCGAGGACGCCTACCTCTTCAACCTCTGGGGTGGCACGCTGAAGCCGATCCAGATGGAAGGCTCCAACGCCGTCCTCGAGGGCACCACGGTGCACATCAGCCCCGACGCCGCGTCGCTGCTGAACCAGACCTTCAAGACCGACGCCGTCCAGGACGAGATGCTCGTCGGCGTCGCGAAGATCACCGCCGCCACCGAGTAACACCCCCGCTCGACCGATCGGGCACGTCCGATCACCGAGGAACCCCGTTCGCGAAGAAGAACCCCGATCAATCGTGGTTCGTCTTCGGGAACGGGGTTCTCGGCGTTCGGGCGCGGCGTTCGGTGTGCGGGTGCGGCGTGCGGCCTGCGGGCGGGTTACGGAGGCCTCACACCAAGGTTTCGGGACTCCGAAATCTTGCTAGGGTCGAGGCATGAGCTCGTCCGACACCCGCCGTGCCGACGCCGACCGACCCCGTGACGGCCGTGCCCCGCAGGTCGTGCACGCCCGACCCCGCGGCACCCTGCTCGGCCCGGCGTTCGTCGCCGCGATCGCGTACGTCGACCCCGGCAACGTCGCCGCCAACCTCACGGCTGGGGCGGCGTACCAGTACACGCTCCTCTGGGTGCTCGTCCTCGCGAACGCCATCGCGGTGCTCGTCCAGTACCTGTCGGCGAAGCTCGGCATCGTCACGGGTCGGTCGCTGCCCGAGGTGATGGGCACGCGCCTCCGTCGTCGGCCCCTCCGGCTGGCGTACTGGGGTCAGGCCGAGCTGGTGGCGGCCGCGACCGACGTCGCCGAGATCATCGGGGGAGCCCTCGCGCTCCAGCTGCTCTTCGGGGTGCCGCTGGTCGTCGGGGGCCTGATCACCGGCCTCGTCTCGCTCGGCCTGCTGCTGCTCACGAGGTACCGCAGCGGGCGAGTCTTCCAGACCGTCGTCATCGCCCTGCTCGCCGTCCTCACGCTCGGCTTCTGCGCGGGGCTGCTCTTCGCCCCGCCGTCGGCCGGAGGCATGCTCGCCGGTCTCGTGCCCCGCTTCGAGGACAGCACGGCCGTGCTGCTCGCCGCGTCGATGCTCGGCGCGACGGTCATGCCGCACGCGGTCTACCTGCACTCCGCACTCACCCGCGACCACCACGGCGTCGTGGCCGAGGGGGCGGACCGTGCCCGCGTGCTGAAGGCCACCCGGTGGGACGTCGTGCTGGCGTTGCTCGTCGCCGGCGGCGTCAACATCGCCATGCTCGTGCTCGCGGCCTCGACCCTGTCGGGTCAGGACGGCACCGATACGATCCCCGGGGCCCAGCGGGCCATCGCGGCGGCGCTCGGGCCGGTGATCGGCGTCCTGTTCGCCGTCGGCCTCCTCGCGTCGGGTCTCGCGTCCACGTCGATCGGGGCGATGGCGGGCGCCGAGATCATGAAGGGCCTGCTGCACGTGCAGGTGCCGCTCATGGTGCGCCGGGTCGTCACGTTGATCCCGGCCCTCGTGCTGCTCGCGACGGGCATCAGCCCGACGTGGTTGCTCGTGCTCAGCCAGGTCGTGCTGAGCTTCGGCATCGCCTTCGCCCTCGTGCCCCTCGTCGTCGCGACGAGCGACCGGTCGCTCATGGGCACGGGAGTCAACGCCGTCGGGACGCGGATCGCCGGTTGGGTGGCCGTGGTCGTCGTCGTGGCCCTCAACCTCGTGCTGATCGGGCTGACCGTCTCGGGGGCGTGAGGGGCGGCGGCGAGGCGACCCGCGCCTCCTGCGTTCCCGACCCGACCCGACCCGACCCGCCCCGGCCCGGCCCGGCGCGGCCGGGACGAGCCGCACCGTCAGCGGTCGGCGCCGCCGGTCGTGGGTTCGATGTGCGGGCCGTCGTCGGGGTCGGCGCCGGCCGCGGCCTTCTCGGCCTGGCGACGGTCGAACGCCGCCTGCATCGACTCGGCGTGGTCCGTCTTGGCCTTCGCGAGGGCCTCGTCGTCACCGCGCATGGTCGCCGCGGTCGAACGCAGGCGCGCCCCCACGGCCTTCACGAAGTCGGCCGGGCTGGGGCTGAAGTCGTCGCTCTCGTCGCCGTCCCCCGCGTCGACGTAGTGGTGCAGCTCGACGCCCTCGTCGTGCCGGATCGGCTGCTGGGCGTGCTCGACGCAGAGCTTGGCGACCTCTTCGGCGTGGGCGTGCATGACGGAGTGGGCGGCCCCGGGCATCTCCCACAGGCGGGACGAGGGCAGCAGTTCGCCGACGCGGCGCACCCACTCGCGTGGGGCGACGGCGTCGTGCTCGCCCCGGATGACCAGGGTGTCGGCGGCGATCTGCGGCAGGTGCCGCTCGATCGGGTACGTCATCATCTTCGGCAGGATGCGGGAGAACCAACGCACCCCGCAGAGCACGTAGGCGCTCAGGGCCAGGAACTTCACCCGGCCGGGCTCGTGCCAGGCGGCCCGGGCGAACCGCACCGCCTGCTCGAGCACGTGTCGATGGGCCGGATCGATCACCGGCCCGATCAGCACGACGGTCGACAGGTCGGGTCGGCGCGCGGCGAGGTCGACGACGATCTGCGTGCCCATCGAGTGCCCGACGACGACCGGGTCGTGGAGTCCCAGTTCGTCGATGGCGGTGCCGACGAGGTCGGCGTACTCGCGGATGCTCAGGGCGTGACCCGGGTGCGGCACCCCGGCGAAGCCCGGCAGGTCGAGAGCGTGCACGGGGCCGAACTCGTTGAGGTTCGGCGCGAGGCGCTCGAAGTAGTCGGACGAGACGCCGATGCCCGGCACGAGGACGAACGGACGCTCGCCCGTGTCGCCGATCGTGTTGACCCGCACGTAGAGGTCGCCCCGCTCGACGCGACGCACGGTGACGGTCGTGTCGACGTCCCCCGCTCGCGAGGCGTCGCGGGCGGCCGAACGCCGTGGCGAACCGGCGTGGCGACGTCGAGGGGTCATCGGATCAGTGTGGCACGGTGGGCTCGGAGCCCGGGACGGTGGCGCGGGCGGGGTCCCCGGTGGCAGGCTGACCCCGCCGGGTCCCGCCCGCGGCGCACCGCCTCCGCCCCACCGCCTCGACCCACCCGCCTCGACGAGAGAAGAGTCATCGTGCCCGCTGCCGACATCGTCCGGACCGTCACCCTCGCCGCGCCTCCCGCCGTGGTCTTCGACGCCGTCACCACGGGCACCGGCGGGTGGCTCTGGCCCGGTGAGGTCGAACCCCGGGTGGGAGGCGCGGCCGGGCCGGGTGCGGTGGTCACGGCCTGGCGACCGGGTCGCCACTACGCCAACCGCATGGAGGGCGAGGGCGGCTGGTTCAACGAGCTCGACTTCGCCCTCGCGGCAGGCGACGACACCGAGGAGGCGACCCGGCTGACCTACCGGCACTCGAGCGTCTTCGACGAGGGGCAGGTGCCCGGCGTCGAGGAGCACACCGACTTCTACCTGCACACCCTTGCCGAGTACGTCGCATGGTTCACGGGGCGGGAGGCCACGTTCACGAGCGTCGACGCCCCGGAGTCGTCGCGGGCGGCGGGATCGGCCGCCCGGGTGCTGCAGGCCCTCGACCTGGCCGACGACGTCGAGGTCGGTGACGCCGTCGTGGTCGACCTGCCCGGCGTCGGTCCGGTCGCCGCGGGACTCTCGTACCGCACCGCGTCGTTCGTGGGGCTGCGGACCGCGAGCGCGCTCGTCCGCGTCTTCGGGCGGGAGGCTTGGGGGCCGGGGTGAGCGTCAGCGTCCACGACTTCGCCGACGGGGCCGACGCCGCCGCGACCGGGTCGGCCTGGCAGAGGTGGCTCGACGACCTGTTCTCGTGAGCCGCGCCTCCTCGTCCCCACGGAGGGGTGACCGGGCCGTCCGGTGAGGGCGCGGTGCCGTCAGGCGGAGGCCACGACGACGTCGAGGGCACGGAGGTTGCGCCGCAGGATCAGCGAGAGGGCGAGTGCGGACGCCGGCCCGGCGGCCCGCATCCACCACGCGGCGGGGAGCCAGACGACGCGGATGTCGAGGGTGACGCGGTCGTCGTCGTGGTGGTGCACGCGGTAGCTCTCCCAGCCGCGCTGGGGGTGGCCGACCAGGGCGGCGTGTCCGAAGCCGATCTCGGTGGCGGACCGGACGACGGCGAACACCCGGCAGGCGACCGGTGGGTGCACGGGGCCGAGGGTCACGCCCCAGACGCTCGTCGCACCGACGGCCACGCGGACGGGCACCTCGAGGGGCACGAAGCCCGAGCCGCGGTGCACCTGCCAGTGCAGCACGGCGTCCCCTGCGGCCTCGAAGGCGGCCCGGCCGTGGCCGATCACCCGACTGCGCGTCGTCACGTGGAATCGGGTCGGCGGCGGACCGTCGAGGGTGGGCTCGCCCTCGAAGGCGTAGCCGTGGCCGAACCGGGCGCGGTACGGGTGTGACGTCATGGGTCGACCCTGCCACGTGAGGACGCCGGCTCGGGGCATGATCGGACCGTGACCGACGCGACCGCCCCGACGCCGACCCCGCCCACGGCCTTCCTGATCCTGCACGGCTGGCAGAACCATCGTCCCGAGGGGCACTGGCAGCGCTGGCTCGCCGGCGAGCTCGAGGCCCGCGGACACGCGGTGCGCTACCCGCAGCTGCCCGACGCCGACGAGCCCACGCCCGCCGCCTGGGACGCCGCGGTGCGACACGAACGGGCCGCCCTGCCCGCGGGCCGTCCGGTGACGGTGCTGTGCCACAGCCTCTCGTGCCTGCTCTGGTTGAGGCTGCAGGCCGGCGTCGCGCCTCCGTCCGCCGACCGGGTGGCGCTGGTCGCGCCTCCGTCGCCCGAGCTGATCGCCGGCCAGCCGATCCACGCGTTCGTGGCCGGGGAGCTGTTCGACGGGCGGCGGCTCGCGCTCGGGGACGACGCCGAGTCGGTCGTCGTCGCCGGGGACGACGACGAGTGGCTGCCGCTCGGCCCGGTCGACACCTGGGAGGCGCGGGTCGACGCCCCGGTCGTCGTCGTGCCCCGAGGCGGTCACCTCACCCCGGACTCGGGCTACGGCGAGTGGCCGGCGGTCCTGGCCTGGGCGCTCGGGGCACCGGCGGCGGAGGCCTTCGGCTGATCCGCCGCCGGTCACGACCGTCGGCCGAACGAACTGCCCATCAGCAGTGCGACGAGGGCGAGCCCGGAACAGCACAGGGTGACCGGGTTCACGATCACGGCCGCCCACGTGCCGAGGTCGGCCTGGGCGGCCGACAACAGAGGTGAGGCCGAGACCGCTACCACGGCGACGGCGCCAAGGGCCCCGAGAGCCCAGAGCAGGACGGCCTCGAAGGAGGCGATGGCCCGAAGGGTCGCCGGGGCGGCTCCCGCGGCGAGCAGTGCTCGCCCGGTGTCTCGACGGATCGGGGCCGACAGGCTGAAGACGAGTGCACCCGTGACCGCTGCGAGGAGGGCGGGCGCCGTGGCGAGACCGGTCACGGCCGCCCAGTTGATCGTCGTCTCCGACGTGACCAGCGAACCGAACGCACGGAGGGCCTCGTCGCCCGCCAGGAAGACGGCGGCGAGTCCGCCGGGGACGGCGACGCCGACCATCGGCACCGAGATGCCCGCGCCATCGCGGCGGACGCCGTCCGCGACGGCCTGGAAGGCGAGTCGGGGAATGGTCCATCGGGTACCCCGCGCAACCAGACCGAGCCCGGCGGCGGCGAGACGGCAGGCCGCAGGGCCGATCGTGGACGCGGCGACTGAGCCGAGGACGACGAGGAGGAGCGACCAGGGCACCAGCCCGGCCACGTCGTCGTCCCTCATCGAAGTCGACGGCATCAGGGCCAGGAGCACCACGACGGCCGCGACGGGGATCGCGCAACCGAGCACGCGGCCGAGCCCGGCCCGTCGCGGACGCGGCGGGAAGCGGCTCGTCGCACCTGCCAGCGCCGGGGTCAGTGACAAGGCGACGACGACCGATGTGCCGACGGTGACCAGTGGACCCGTGGTGAGGACGAGGGAGCCCCAGGGAGTTGTCAGGGGGTTGAGGGCCGTGGCCGTCACGATCACGATGGCGACACCCCCCGTGGCGGCCGCGACCGTCACGACGGCCGTCTCGAGGGCGATGAGCGCGCGCCCCTGCCACGGCAGGACGCCCAAGGGCACCCAGGCGAGACGGGTCGGGTCGAACTGTGACTGGGTCAGCCGTGACACGGCGGCGAGGCACGTCGTGCCGGCGACGACGGCCATGAACGCCGCGGGAGTCGTCCACGAGCGGACGATGCCTCCGAGGGGGGCGGGCGCACCGCCTGCCGAGTCGACACCCGTCAGGGCGAGGCCGGCGACGACGGTGGTGACCAGGACGACGGCGCCGTAGGCGAACCAGGTGGCCCGATCGGTCGCGAGCATGCGCAGGGAGGCCGCGGCGAGACGAGTGAGGCCGATCATCTTTCGCTCTGTGTGTCGTGCACGGCTCGCATCCGCCGGCGGATGTCCGACGCCGTCGTCGGGGTCAGATGCGTGACGACCTGCCCCTCGGTGATCGCCGCGACGGCGTCGACGCTGGCGGCGAGCTCGAGATCGTGCGTGACCAGCACCGTGCCGCACCCCGCGGCCGCGAGCGCACGGATGCCGTCGACGACGTCGGCGCGGCTCTCGGCGTCGAGGCTCGAGGTCGGTTCGTCCAACGTCGCGAAAGGTGCCCGTTGGGCCAGCACCCGGGCGAAGGCGACTCTCTGCCGCTCGCCGCCGGACAGCTCGTCGGGTCGCCGGTCGGCCAGTCTGGTCAGGCCGAGGTCGGCGAGGGTCGATCGGGCAGTGGATCGCGACTTCGGGATGCGGCGGAGGTCGAGAGCGATCTGCGCGTTGTCCAAGGCCGACAACGACGGTACGAGGCCGCCGTCTTGAAGGACGATGCCGAACAGCTCTCGCCGTCGCCGAGCGAGCCGGGAGGGGGACAGGGACGTCAGATCGAGGTCGTCGACGAAGACCTGACCCGAGGAAGGGCGTTGGAGGCCCGTCAGGCAGCGAAGCAGAGAGCTCTTGCCGCTGCCGGATGCTCCCACGAGCGCTGTCGTGGACGATCGGGCGATCTCGAGTGCGGGAGCGGCCACCACCGGTCGGCGCCCGTACCGGATCTCGACGTCCGCCAGTCGTAGTCGATTCGCCTCGTGCATCGCACCAAACTACCGTGACATGTCAGACCGTCATGTCACGGCGAACCGCCTCGAGCAGAGCAGAGCAGAGCAGAGCAGGGCAGGGCCGCGGCCGTCCGCGCCGGGCCTGCGGATCGGGCCCGCGCCGGGTCTACGCGTCCGGCGCGAGGAAGGCGGCGGCGGCGCGTGACAGGTAGGCCGGGTCGTCGGCGCCGCACAACTCGCGGGCCGAGTGCATGCCGAGCAACGGGATGCCGACGTCGATCGTCCGGATGCCGAGTCGCGTCGCGGTGATCGGTCCGATGGTCGAGCCGCAGGGCACCGAGTTGTTCGAGACGAACTCCTGGAACGGCACACCCGCCTGCTCGCACGCCCGTGACCACTCGGCCGCCCCGAGCCCGTCGGTGGCGTAGCGCTGGTTCGCGTTGATCTTGAGCAGCGGCCCGCGGTTGACGACCGGCTGGTTGACCGGGTCGTGCCGCTCGGGGTAGTTCGGGTGCACCGCGTGCCCGGCGTCCGCGCTCAGGCACCACGACCCGGCGAGTGCCCGGCGGTGATCGGTCGTCGTCGCCCCGAGACCGGCCGAGACCCGGGCCAGGACGTCCTCGAGCAGCGGCCCGGCCGCACCCGACGGGGTGGCCGAACCGACCTCTTCGTGGTCGAACGCCGCGAAGACGGCGACGTGGTCGAGTTCGACGCCCGAGGTCGCCGTCTCGACCAGTGCGACGAGACCGGCGTGGGTCGACGACAGGTTGTCCATGCGCCCGGCGGCGAAGAGCTCGCCCGACATCCCCAGGACCGCAGGAGGCGCGGTGTCGGCCACGACCACGTCGTACCCGGTCACGTCGGCTCCGGTCAGTCCGGCCAACCCGGCGAGGTGGCCGAGGACGTCGGCCTCGTCGAGCGGCCCCGCCCCGACCACGGGGTTCAGGTGGCGCTGGGGGTCGAGCTTCAGGCCCTCGGCGTTGACGCCCCGGTCGAGGTGGACGGCGAGCTGCGGGAAGCGCAGCAGCGGCCCGGTGCGCACCAGGTGCGTCTCGCCGCTGCGGGTGACCAGTCGGCCGGCGAACTCGAGGTCGCGGTCGAGCCACGAGTTGAACAGCGGACCGCCGTAGACCTCGACGCCGGCCTGCAGCCAGCCGCGGGTGCCGGTCGTCGGCTTGGGCTTCAGCTTGAAGCCGGGGGAGTCGGTGTGCGCTCCGACGACGCGGAACGGCGTCGTGGCCGTCGCGGTGGCCGGCTCGATCCAGGCGATGACCGCGCCGTCGCGCACGACGTAGCGACGGCCCGGGCCCGAGGGCCACTCGGCGGTCTCGTCGAGGGCGGTGAACCCGGCGTCGTCGAGCCGGCGGGCGGCCTCGGCCGCGGCGTGGAAGGACGAGGGCGAGGCCTGGATGAAGCGGGCGAAGTCGTCGAGGTGGGGGCGCGTGTCAGTCATCCCCACCAGCATGCACCACCCGGTCGCCGCCGAGACCTCACGAAGGGGCCGAGGCCCCGGCTCGCGCACGTGGGTCTCGGCGCCCTCCCGGGGTCTCACACGGGTCAGCGGCCGCCGCTGCCGCCGCGGTTCGCGCCGATGTCGCCGCGGTGGGCGTTCGCCTCGGGGTCGGCCGAGTGCGGGTCCTCGTCGTCGACGGTCAAGGCGGCGTCCTGCTCGCCCGAGACGCCCCCGGGGCTCACGGCGACGTAGCCGTCCTCGCCCGAGTGGCTGCCGCCGAGCGGCTGCGTGACGTCGCCGTCCGGCGTCGCGTCGCCCGATGCGGCGGGTTCGCCCTGCGTGTCGGTCGGGCCCGTGCCGTGGGCGGCCCGGTGCGTCTCGATCGCGGCGGCCTCGACCGCAGCCTGGTCGAGCGCGTCGCCGTGGCCGAGTTCGTCGTCCGGCTCGTGCGGGTCCGGGTTCGTGCGGGCGTCGCTCATCGGGGGGTCCTCTCGTGGTGGGCCTCCGAGGCTAGGCGCACCGCGCCTCCTCGTCCGGTCGTCGTCCTCGGCAGGTGGCGCCGAACGCCTCACGGCGCGGTCGGCAGCACCGCGGCCCAGAGGTGGAACAGGGCGTAGGCGCGCCAGGGCGACCACGGTGCCCCGGCGACCTCGGCCTCCTTCGTCGTCACCCCGCCCATCACGCGCCGCAGCACGAGGTCGCCCGCCGGCCAGGCGTCGCGGTCGCCGAGGGCGCGCACGGCCAGGTACTCGACGGTCCACGGGCCGATGCCGGGCACGGCGAGCAGGCGTCGGCGGGCGTCGGCGTGGTCGACGTCGGGGGCGATGACGAGTCCGTCGGCGACGACCTCGGCCAGGGCGTGGATCGTCCGCGCGCGACCGTTCGTCACCCCGACCGCGGCCCGCAGCTCGTCGACGTCGGCGTCCGCCAGGCGGTCGGCGCGGGGGAACCGCGTCAGGCCCGTCCCCGCGACGGGTTCGCCGTGGGCCGCGACGAGCCGCCCGGTGAAGGTGCGCGCCGCGGCGAGCGAGACCTGCTGCCCGAGCACCGTCATCACGGCCGTCTCGAACCCGTCGGGGTTGCCCGTCACGCGGATGCCCGGACGCGCCGCGACGAGCGGCCCGAGCACGGGGTCGTCGGCGAAGCCCCGCTCGACGTCGTCGAGGTCGGTGTCGAGGTCGAGCCACGTCCGCACGACGCGTCGTGCCTCGTCGACCGTCGCCTGCGTCGGCGGCACGCCGTCGGGCCCGGTCAGCGCGACGTCGACCCCGGTCGCCGCGAACGACAGGTCGAGACGGTGGGAGGCGCGGGCGGCTCCCGTACCCAGCTCGACCAGTCGCGCGTGCGTGGCCGCGGCGACGTCGGTGGCTTCGGCTCCCGGCACGCTGTGCGCCGCCAGCAATCCCACGGCGTGCGCGTGGTCCCAGGCGCCGACGGGTTCGACGACGAAGCGCGCGGTCGCCCCGTGCGGTATCGCCCCGTGCGGTACCGCCCCGACCGGTGCCGCCCCGTCGGGTGCCGCCCCGTCGGGTGCCGCCCCGTCGGGCGAGTCCGCGGTCACGACCCGGCCGCCCGGGGGCCGCCGTCCGGCACCGGCCGGCCGTCGTCGGCCCACACCCCGGACGACCCGCGGCGGTGGCTGTCGACGAGGTGCGTGTCGACGATGCCCGCGGCCTCCATCAGCGCGTGCATGGTGGTCGGCCCCACGAAGGTGAACCCCTTCGCCTTGAGTGCCCGCGAGAGGGCGAGCGACTCCGGCGACGTCGTCGGCACCTCGGCCATCGTGCGGGGCCGGGGAGTCTCGGCCGGCCGGAACGACCAGACGAAGTCGACCAGGCCGCCGTCGGCCCTCAGGTCGAGCGTCGCCCGCGCGTTGCGGATCGTCGCGTCGACCTTGAGCCGGTTGCGGACGATCCCCGCGTCGGCCATCAGCCGTGCCCGGTCCTCGTCGTCGAAGCGCGCGACGACCTCGGGGTCGAAGCCGGAGAACGCGCTCCGGAACGCCGGACGCTTGCGGAGGATCGTCGCCCACGACAGCCCCGACTGGAACGCCTCGAGGCTCAGCCGCTCGAACAGGCCCCGCTCGTCCCGGACCGGCAGCCCCCACTCGGTGTCGTAGTACTCGCGCAACAGCGGATCGGTCGATGCCCAGACCGGCCGGGCCAGCCCGTCGTCACCGACCACGACGCCCGCGCCCGCAACGTCAGACGGCACCGCTCCCGGGTCGGCCGTCGTCACGCCGGAGGTCACCGCGTCGCTCACGCCCCCGCCTCGAGGTCGATCAGGATCTGCTTGGCCGCCATGCCCCCACGGTAGTTGCCCGAGGTCCCGTCGCTCCGCACCACCCGGTGGCAGGGGACGACGAGCGGCAGGGGGTTGGTGGCGCAGGCCGTGCCGACGGCCCGCACCGCGCGAGGACTGCCCGAGGCCAGCGCCACCGCGGCGTAGCTCGTCGTCGACCCGTAGCCGATGTCGGGCAGGTGCTCGAGCACCGTCCGCTGGAACCCCGTCGACAGGCGCCGGTCGAGCGGCAGGTCGAACGCGCGGCGCTCGCCGCGGAAGTACTCGTCGAGCTCGCGTGCCACGGTGTCGAGCCGTGACGGCGCCTCGACGATGCGCGGGCTGACCGTCGAGGCGAGGCGGTCGAGCACCGTGTCGTGCCCCTCGATCTCGAAGGCCACCCGCAGCACGCCCACGTCGGTGGCGCAGAGCAGCAGGAGGCCGACGGGGGAGTCGAGGGTGCGGTAGGCCACGTCGACCGCCCCGACGCCGAGGGCGGTCTCGGCGAAGCGGGCGCGCAGCGCGGCGAGTCGCTCGTCGGTCGGGTCGAGGCTGGTCAACAGGTCGCCGGGGTCGGTCGACGCGTCGATGGGGGAGGCGGTCATCGGGTGCCCTTCGGCTCGGGGGAGGCGGACGGGACGGAGGCGCGGCCGGCGGCCCGGTCGGAGGCGTCAGCCGGTCGGGGCGTCGCCGGCTCCGCGAGCAGCCGCCGCAGCGCCGCGATGCCGTCCGCGGACGCACGCCGGGCCGCGTCCGCGCTGATGCCGGTCAGCTCGGCCACCTCGCGGTGCGAGAGCCCGACGAGGTGGTGGTAGACCACGGCACGCCGCTGGCCCGGCGGCAGGGTGCGCAGCGCCCCGTCGAGCTCGTCCGCGCGCGCGACGGTCTCGTCGTGAGGAGGCGCGGGCGGCGGTTCGGGCACCGTCTCGACCGGGCGGGGGCGACGCTCCCGTGCCCGCAGCACGTCGATCGCCTTGCGGTGCGCGATGGTCACCAGCCACGCCTCGAGGTTCGTCGACGCGGGGAGCGACGGATACGCGACGAGGGCCGCCACGAACGTCTCGCTCCAGGCGTCGTCGGTGTCGTGCTCGTCGAGCACGGCCCGGCAGACGCGCCAGACCGTGCGACCGTGCCGGGCGACCACGCGCTCGAAGGGTTCCACGTCAGAACAGCCGACCGGAGTCGGGGCCCGACGGCTGGTCGGCCTCCAGCCCGAGCAGGAACCGTTTGCGGTCGAGCCCGCCGGCGTAGCCGACCAGGGCCCCGCCCGAGCCGACCACGCGGTGGCACGGCACGACGATGCTCAACGGGTTGAGCCCGTTGGCGGCGCCGACCGCCCGGGCCAGGCCGACGCCGCCGAGCGCGGTCGCGAGCTGCCCGTAGCTGCGGGTCTCGCCGAAGGGGATGTCGCGGAGGAGCGTCCACACCCGCACCTGGAAGTCGTTGCCGCGCGGTGCCAGCGGGAGGTCGAAGGAGCGCCGCTCGCCGCCGAAGTACTCGCCGAGCTGGCGCCCGACCTCGGCGAAGTCGCTCAGGCCGACGCCGTCCCGCGAGACCGGGCCGAAGCCGGTCGGATCGGGCAGGTGGCGGTGCTCGTCGAAGTAGAGGCCGACGAGGCCCGTCTCGCCCCCGACGACGGTCAACGGACCGACGGGGGTGTCGACGCTGGTGTGGACGCTCACGGTGCCTCCTGGCTCTCGGCGATGGTATCCACCCCGTAGACGCGGCAGCGGCACCGGATGTGAGGTCACCGGTCGACGAGATCGGACGCCCCGGGCCGACCGGGCCGGACGGTCCGACCGAACCGGTCCGGGTGATCGGGCCGGGCCGTCGAGCAGGTACCCTTGAACGCCCGGTCCGGGCACTCCACACTGTCGGGTGTGTGCGAGCGTCCGGGCCGGGTCTCTCGTCTCCGGCCGCCGGGCCCCGTTCTGATCGTCGCTCGGGCTAGTGGCGCGTGCTGAACTCGCTCTCGCCCACGGGGGTGATCTCGCTCACCTCGACCCGGTCGACCCGGGCCCCACGAGGTCCCTCGTCCAGCCACTCGAGCAGCAGCGCCACCCGGTCGGGCCGTCCCTCGACCTCGACCTCGACGGTCCCGTCGGGCAGGTTGCGGACGAAGCCGCCGACGTCCAGTCGGTCCGCCTCGCCCTCGGTCGAGAAACGGAAACCCACGCCCTGCACCGAACCGTGCACGAGGGCCCGGCGTCTGATCACGTCGTCCATCGCTCGACCGTACCCGCGCCTCCTCGGGCTCGCCCTCGTTCCGGCCCCGGACGTCTCACCCCGCCATGAAGTGGACATCCCGCCACCAAAAAAGATGGCGGGATGTTCATTTCGTGGCGGGGTGGCGGGTTGGCGGGGTGGCGGAGCGACGGCTCACGCAGGGCGACGGCCGAGCCGACGCCGGTCGCCTCGCTACTTGTCGACCGTCGACATGTCGGCGTAGCGGGCGCCCTTCGGCGCGGCCACGTCGTCGAGCTGGTGCACCTGCTCGGCGTCGAGCACCACGTCGTCGGCCGCGACGTTCTCGTCGAGGTAGGCGCGGCGCTTCGTGCCCGGGATCGGCACGATGCCCTCGCCCTTGGCGAGCAGCCAGGCGAGCGCGACCTGACCCGGCGTGGCGCCGACGGCCCGGGCGACCTCGTCGACCTGCTGCACGATGCGGACGTTGGCCTGCAGGTTGTCGCCCGAGAAGCGGGGAGCGAACCGGCGGAAGTCGTCCTCGGCGAGCTCGTCCACCGAGCGGATGGTGCCCGTGAGGAACCCCCGACCGAGCGGCGAGTAGGGCACGAAGCCGATGCCGAGCTCGCGGACGGTCGGCAGGATCTCGGCCTCGGGCTCACGGCTCCACAGCGACCACTCGGTCTGCAGGGCGGTGATCGGGTACGTCGCGTGGGCACGGCGGATGGTCTCGGGCGCCGCCTCGGACAGCCCGAGGAACCTCACCTTGCCGGCCGTGACGAGCTCGCCCATGGCGCCCACGGTCTCCTCGATGGGCACGAGCGGGTCGACGCGGTGCTGGTAGTAGAGGTCGATGTGGTCGATGCCGAGGCGCTTCAGCGAGCCGTCGACCGACCGGCGGACGTACTCGGGGCGACCGTCGACCGTGCGTTCGGCGCGGGCCTCGGGGTCGGTCACGTTGCCGAACTTCGTCGCGACGACGGCGTGGTCGCGGCGGCCCTTGAGGGCGCGGCCGAGCAGCTGCTCGTTCGTGTGCGGGCCGTACATGTCGGCGGTGTCGAGCAGGGTGACGCCCACGTCGAGCGCGCGGTGGATGACGCGCACCGACTCGTCGTCGTCGGTGCTGTTGCCGGTGTAGAAGGCGGACATGCCCATGAGGCCGAGGCCGAGGCGGCCGACGTCGAGTCCGCCGTCGACCTGGCCGAGTGTGGTGTTCTTCATGGTCCCGAGCCAACTCCCTCGCACCCGGTGCGGGCACATGCCCGGCCCACGGGCCGACGGACCGCAGGAGGCGCGGTGCCCGTCGACCGGACACCGCGCCTCCTCTGCCTCGTGGGGTCGGGCCCCGGGGGCCGCCGCGGTCAGCGGCGCCCCGCCCGGCGACGGGTGACGGCCGAGCCCGTGACGAGCGCGAGGCCGAGGGCCAGGGCGGCCGCCGCGACGCCGAGCGGCAGGCCCGGCTCGCTGCCGGTGTAGGCGAGCGGTCGGCCCGAGCCGCCGGTGCCCGTGCCGCCCGTGCCCTGGCCTCCGGCTGCCGGCACGACGGGAGCCGGCGTGACGATCGGGTCGGGGGTCGGCTCGGGGTCGGGCACGGGGGTCACCACGGGAGGCGCGGGGAGGGTGATGGTCGGGACGGTCCCGTCGGCGGTCGGCGCCGTGAACGACCCGATGGCCTCGCCGTCGGCCACGACGTCGTAGGTCGTGCCGGGGACGAGGTCGTCGGCCCGGTAGACGCCCGCGGCGTCGGTGTTCGGGGTGGCGACGGGCTCGGGGTCGGTGGCGTCCGCCTCGATCAGCGACAGCTCGAGGTCGGCGGCGGGCGTGCCGTCGGAGTCCACGACGGTGCCCTCGACCGACACGGTCGCGGGGGCCGCGATCTGCACGGGCGGGATCGTCCCGCTCGTCGCAGGTGCGGTGATCGTGACGGCCGAGTCGACGTCCTCGTCGAGGACCACCTCGTACTGTTCGCCGGGGGTGAGGCCGTCCGCCGTGAACGAGCCGCCCGCGCCGGTCTCGACGCTCGCCACCGGCGCGGTCTCGCCGACCGGCACGATGTCGACCGTCGACCCGGTCGCGGGTGCCGATCCGTCGGGGTTCACGATGCTCGTCGTGATCTCGACGGTCGGGTCGAGCGTGATCGACGCGCCGGAGGCCGTGGTGACCGGACCGCGGGCGATGCCCGTGACCTCGTCCACCAGGTCGTACTCGGCCGCGGGGTCGAGCCCCTCGAAGGTGACCGAGCCGTCGGCTCCGGTCGTCCCCGACGCCACCGGGTCGATCTGGCCGGGCACGACGATGCTCACCGGACGGTCGGCCACGGGCGTCCCGTCGGCCTCCACGACCGTGACCGTGAGGGGCGCGGTGTCGGCGGGGGGCACGGCGCCCGTGAAGGCGAAGTCGAGGCCGGGGGAGTCGTCACCCGCGACCGTGAACGGCACGGCGGGCAGGGCTGCGGCACCGTCCGGCGCCGTCACGTCGACCTCGTAGGGCGTGCCCGAGACGAGGCCGGGGACCGACCAGGTGCCCTCGGGGCCGACCGTCGTGGTGGTCCCGACGACCTCACCGGTCGCCGGGTCGACGACCGTCACGATCGCTCCGGGGTAGGCCGCGCCGTCGTTCGTCACCACCCCGCTCGCGGTGAAGGTCTTGGTCACGAACCACGTCTGGTAGACGGGGAACCCGGAACGCTGCTGGTACGTGAAGGTCAGCGTCGACAGCGGCACGGTCGGGCTGAACCAGGCGGCGGCGCCCTCGGTGTCGGACGCGGTGGCGTTGCCGGTCAGCACGCCCGTGGCGGCGTTCCAGGTCGGCACGTCGCGCAGTCCCGCGGCGTCGCACGACGGCGACGGACCGCCGGCCGCGGTGCGGCAGTAGTTGTACGTGCTCCCGAAGCCGAGGGCGTCGGCGGGCACGGCCACACCGTCGGCGCCGGTGGCCGACACCGTCACCTGGTCGGCGTCGACGTCACCGAGCACGAACGACCAGTCGCTCGCGGGGGTGGCGCGATCGAAGGTGTAGGTCGTGACCGAGGCGGCGGCCGCGGTCGGCGAGTCCTGGGCGGGACGGAGGTTGAGGTAGGGGCGACCGCGGCTCGAGTCGTACTCGGCGCCGACCGGCGTGCCCGTGCCCTGCCACGTGCTCGATCCGCTGGGGATCGTCGCCTGGCGCGAGGTCGACGTGAACGTCGCCTGCGGGAAGTCCCCGGGGAGCGTCATCGTGCCCGTGTAGGCACGAGCCGTCCCGTCGACGGTGAAGTCGGCCCAGCCGACCGCTCCCGGTCCGGCGGCGGAGGCGCTGGTCGCGCCCCCGAGGGCCAGCGCGCCGGCCACGACGACCGTCACCCCCGTCGCCGCCCATGCCCTGATGCGCCTGTCGATCATGTCGTCGTCCCTCCTGCCCCACCCCTGATCGCGGGCCACGAGGTCGAGGTTATGTCAGGTGTGGTCGTCGTGTCACACCCGGACCGACCCGAGGCGTCGTCGCGGGCGTCGCCGCGTGCCGGGAACGACGAAGGGGCGCCGCCTCGCGACCGGTCACCCGGTGCGGAGGTCGGCGCCCCTTCGGGGACGTCGTGCGTCAGCGCTTCTTGGCGTTGGAGACGATGTCCTCCGAGTGGCCACCCGTCGCGCCCTTGGCCTTCTTGTCGGCGCGCTTCTCCTTCAAGGAGCGCACGGCAACCTTCGCGGTGCCTTTTTTCGCTGATTTCTCTGCCATGGTGGTGCCTCCGTCGCGGACCGAGATGATCCGGTCCGCCCGAGGCTACGGTGCCGCGGCCCCGGTGTCTGTAGCCGCGGCCATCTTCACGGCTCCTACACTGCCCAGTGGCCCGGTCCGCCTCACGCGAGGAGTCCGTGTCCGACCACCCGCCCGACCCGACGACACCCCGAGACGACAGGCCCCGATGACCCCCGTCCCCACCTCGACCCCGGTCGCCCCGACGCGCAGCGAGCGCCTCGACGAGCTGCCGTTCACCTCGAAGCACCGTCGCCTGTTGGCCGGCTCGGGCATCGGATGGGCCCTGGACGCGCTCGACGTCGGCCTGCTCTCGTTCGTCATCGCCCAACTGATGACCGTGTGGAGCGACCAGGCCGGACAACTGGCCTGGGTCGCGTCGGCCGGGTTCGCGGGCATGGCGATCGGCGCGGCCGTCGGTGGTTCGCTGGCCGACCGCCTGGGCCGCAAGACCGTCTTCGCCCTGACCCTGTTGCTCTACGGCCTCGCCACCGGCCTCTCGGCCCTGTCCTGGTCGGTCGGCGTGCTGCTCGTCCTGCGCTTCGTCGTCGGACTCGGCCTGGGCTCCGAACTGCCGGTCGCGTCGACCCTCGTCAGCGAGTTCTCACCCCGGCGCATCCGGGGCCGGGTGGTCGTCCTGCTCGAGGCGTTCTGGGCCGTCGGCTCGATCGGGGCCGCCCTCGTCGGCTACCTCGTGATCCCGACGAGCGACGACGGCTGGCGCTGGGCCCTGCTGATCGGTGCCGCTCCCGCGCTCTACGCCGTGTTCGTCCGCCTCAGGATGCCCGAGTCGGTGCGCTTCCTCGAGTCGAAGGGGCGTCACGACGAGGCCGAGCGCACCGTCCGCGGCTTCGAGCAGGCGGCCGGCGTCGCCGCCCCGACCGTGGCCGCCGAGGAGGCGCGGGTCGTCGAGAAGCCGGTCCGCGCCTCCGTCGGCCGGCTCTTCGGTGCCGGCATGGCTCGCCGCACGGTCGCGATCTGGGTGGTCTGGTTCATGACCAACTTCTCGTACTACGGCGCCTTCGTCTGGCTGCCGTCGTTGCTCGTCGCGGCCGGGTTCCCGCTCGTGCGCTCGTTCGGGTACGTGCTGATCATCACCCTGGCGCAGCTGCCGGGTTACGCGGCCTCGGCGTGGTTGATCGAGAAGTGGGGGCGCCGGGGGACGCTCGCGACCTTCCTGCTCGGGTCGGCCGTCGCGGCCGTCTTCTTCGGCTTCGGGGCGGTCAGCGGCAGCGTCGCGCAGATCCTCGTCGCGGGCATGGCCCTGTCGTTCTTCAACCTCGGCGCGTGGGGGGCGCTCTACGCCGTGACGCCCGAGCTCTACCCGACCCCGCTGCGGGGCACGGGCGCGGGGTGGGCCGCCGGCGTCGGGCGCATCGCCTCGATCGCCGCGCCGCTGTCGGTGCCCCCGCTGATCGCCCTCGGAGGGCCGCCCACCCTGTTCGTCGTCTTCGGCGCGGTCTTCGTCGTGGGGGCCGTCGCCGCCACGATGCTGCCCGAGCTCCGCGGCACGCGGCTCGCCGAGTGAGCGCGCGTCGCCGTCCGTCGCGTCGTCGCCTCACGCCGCGCCGGCTGCTCGGAGTCCTCGTGGTGCTCGTGGCGGGGGCCGTCCTCGTGGCCTTCCCGCGCCTCCTCGGCGACGGGTCGGCGGGTGGCGACCCGGGAGGCGCGGGTGCGGTCCCCGTGCCCGCGAGCGTCCCGGCCGCGGCGGTCGAGGCCGTGGTCGACCGGGTCGTCGACGGGGACACCGTCGTCGTCCTGGTGGCGGGGGAGCGCGAGCGCATCCGCCTGATCGGCGTCGACACCCCCGAGACCGTGAAGCCCGACGCGCCCGTCGACTGCTTCGGACCCGAGGCGAGCGCCTTCACGACGGCCACCCTGCCCGAGGGGGCCACGGTCTGGCTCGAGGACGACGCCTCGCAGGGTGACGCCGACCGCTACGACCGGCTGCTGCGCTACGTCTGGTCGCCGGACGGCACGATGCTCAACGAGCGGCTCGTCGCCGAGGGCTACGGGCGCGAGGACACCTACGACGACGCGTACCGCTACCGCGACCGGTTCGTCGCGGCCGAGGCGTCGGCCGAGGCGTCGCGGGTCGGGCTCTGGGGCGCCTGCGGCTGAACCGACGGACGCCGGCTCGGCCACCAGAACGCGTCACCGGTGAGGAACACGAGCGCGGGCACCAGCACGGTGCGCACGACCAGGGTGTCGAGCAGCACGCCGAGGCAGACGATCACGCCGACCTGGGTCAGGGCGACGACCGGCAGCACGCCGAGGACGGCGAAGACGGCCGCCAGCAGGATGCCCGCACTCGTGATGACGGCGCCGGTCGAGGCCAGGGCCCGCACCATGCCCTCGCGGGTGCCGTGCACGAGGCCCTCCTCGCGGGCCCGGGTGGTGAGGAAGATGTTGTAGTCCACCCCGAGGGCGACGAGGAACAGGAACGCGTACAGCGTCACCGCCGTGTCGAGCGCGGGGAACCCCAGCACGTTCTGGAACAGCCAGGTCGAGGCCCCGAGGCTCGCGAAGAACGTGGCGAGCACCGAGGCGATGAGCAGGACGGGGGCCACGAGCGAGCGCAGCAACAGGGCCAGGACGGCGAACACGATCGCCAGGATGATCGGCGCGATCAGGTCGATGTCGGCCTGCGCCGCCACCTTCGTGTCGTAGGCGGTGGCGTCGCTGCCCCCGACGAGCGCGTCGGCGAGGCCGCCGCCGGCGTCGGCGTACCCGGCACGCAGACGCTCGACGGTGGCGAACGCGGCGTCGCTCTCGGGTTCGGCGGACAGCTGCAGGTCGACGCGCGTCAGTCCGCCCTCGGTCTCGCCGGTCGTGGCCGTGTCGACGCCGTCCGTGCCCGACGCGAGCGCGGTGGCCTCGTCGGCGACCGTCGAGGGGACGATCACGGTGGTACGGCTGGTCAGCCCCGCCGAGAACGAGTCGTCGATCACCTGTTGCGCGGTGACCGAATCGGGGTCGCCGAGCAGATGGTCGGTCTGCGAGAGGCCGACGGCATAGCCGCTCAGGCCGAGGCAGAGGACGCCGATGCCCGCGACGGACGCCACGGCCACGACGGCCGGACGGCGTCGGACGCCGCGCCCGAGACGGTCCCAGAAGCCGCGTCGCGGTGCCGCGTGGTGCGCCGCGCCTCCTGCGGTGGCGTCGGCCGTCCGCGTCGCGTCGGCCCCGTCGGAGACGCGGTCGCGCCCGGACGAGGAGGCGCGGGGCACGAAGGGCCAGAACAGCCCGCGACCGCAGACCACCAGGGCCGCCGGCAGGGCGACGAGGGCGAACACGATCGCGACGCCGACGCCGATCGCACAGGCGAGACCGAGGGCCCGGTTGCCCGTGAGCGACGCGAGGAGCAGCGTGAGGAGGCTCAGGGCGACCGTGCCGCCGCTGGCCGCGATGGCGGGCCCGGCGCTCGTCACGGCCGTGCGCATCGCGCGATGGCGGTCGGGCTCGAGCAGCAGTTCTTCGCGGTAACGCGCGACGAGTAGCAGGGCGTAGTTGGTGCCCGCGCCGAAGACGAGCACCGAGAGGATGCCCGAGATCGAGGCGTCGAGCGGGATGCCCAGGGGTTCGGCGACGGCGGCCGCGACCCGGCCGGCCAGGGCGTCCGCGGCACCGACGACGGCCAGCGGCACGATCCACAGCACGGGGCTGCGGTAGGTGACGATCAGCAGCACGGCCACGACGACCACCGTGACCAGCAGGAGCCGGAAGTCGGCCCCGGCGAAGGCGTTCGCGATGTCGTCCTGGAACCCGATCGGCCCGGTGAGCAGGGCGTCCAGCCCGGCGGGCAGGTCGGCCGAGGCCGCGTCCCGCAGGCTCGTCGCCGTGCCCGCGACGTCGGCGTCGACCGTCGTGGCGTCGAGCGGGACGGCCACGATCGCCGCGGTGCCGTCGTCGCTGAGCTGCGGCCGGACGGCCTGCGGGGTCGTGGCGAGCTCGGCGAGGGCGGCCGCCCGCTCGTCGACGGCGGTCAGGTCGGCGGCGTCGAGCCGGTCGCCGTCGTGGCTGAAGACCAGGATGCCCACCGTCGTCTCGGCACTCGGGAAGGTCGTGAGCAACTCGGCCACCTGGGCCGACTGGCTCGTGTCGGGGACGCCCGACGGCGGGGCCGCGTCGCCCTCGCTCTGCGGCAGGACCGTGAAGAGCAGGGCGACGGCGACGGCCGTCGCGGCGAGCACGGCCCAGGCGGTGCGGTGGCCGCTGACGATGCGGGCGAGGGTGCGCATGGTGATCCTTCAGTCGCTGAATGTCTTAGGAGCTAAGAGTATTGCAGATCACAGGAGCATCGACCAGACTCGTCACGCAGGAGGTTCCATGCCCACCCCGAGAGACCCGGGCCCCACGGCCCCGTCGACCCGTCCGTCGCGCTCGCCGCAGGCCGACGAGATCGTCACCCACATGCAACGGCTGACCACCGAGTCCCAGAAGGTCGCCCAGGCCTTCGCCTCGCGACACGGTCTCGGCCACATCGACCTCGAGGCGCTGCTGCACGTCATGCAGGCCGAGCGCGACGGCGACCCCGTCACCGCCGGCGGTCTCGGCGAGCTCCTGGGCGTCACGTCGGGGGCGGCGACCGGAGTCATCGACCGCCTCGAGAAGGTCGGGCACGTGCACCGCAGCCGCGACGACGCCGATCGGCGCCGGGTGCTCGTCCGCTACTCGGATCGCGCCCGCGAGGTCGCGGGCGCGTTCTTCGGGCCGCTCGGCGTGATGAGCGACCGGGTCATGGCCGAGTTCGACGAGGCCGAGCTCGAGACCGTCCGACGGTTCCTCGAGGGCATGTCGGGCGCGATGGCGGAGCGGGCCCGCGAGGTGGGGCGACCCGCCTGAGGCGACCCGCACCTCCCCGGGGTGGCGCACGGCCCCGACCTCCTGCGCGTCGGCGGGAGCGGGTAACGTCGTGGTGACCCCGGAAGGCAGGTTCTCCGTGACCGACCACGTCTCGGCCCTCGATCTCTTCTCGATCGGCATCGGCCCCTCGAGCTCGCACACCGTCGGCCCCATGAGGGCCGCCCGCGAGTTCCTGCTCGGTCTCGACGTCGACGGCCGGCTGACCGACGTCGTGCGGGTCGAGGCCGTGCTCTACGGCTCGCTCGCCGCCACCGGCCTCGGCCACGGCACTCCGTCGGCCGTCCTCGCCGGCCTCGCGGGCATGCAACCCGAGACCTGTGACCCCGAGGTCGTCTCGGGCATGCAGCAGGCGGTCGAGCAGGGCGGCGGCCTGCGGCTGCTCGGCCGGCACCAGATCGCCTTCGCCCCCAACGACCTGCGCATGGCGCCGCTGACGCGCATGCCCCGGCACCCCAACGCGATGAGCGTCGAGGCCTTCGACGCTCACGGCGGGAGCCTCGCCCGCGAGGTCTACTTCTCGGTCGGCGGGGGCTTCGTCGTGCGGGACGGTGACGACGAGCGGGCCGTGCCCACCGCCGAGGCGCCGTTCGCCTTCACCGACGCGGACGACCTGCTGCGCCTCTGCGACTCCGAAGGCGCGTCGATCGCCGACCTCGCCTGGCGCAACGAGGTCGCGCTGCACGGCGAGGCCGACGCCGCGGTGGGGCTCGACTCACGCTGGGCGGCCATGCGGGCCTGCGTCGACGCGGGTCTCGAGGCCACGGGCGTCCTGCCCGGCTGGATGAAGGTGCCCCGACGCGCCCGGCAGTTCGCGACCATGCTGCGCCAGCAGGACGAGCGGGCGACCGCCTTCGCCCTCGGCGGCTCGGCGATCGACCGGGGCCGCGCCTCCTCGCTGTTGGCCTCCGACCTGCCGGCCCAGTGGCTGCAGGCCTACGCGATGGCCGTCAACGAAGAGAACGCGGGAGGCGGGCGCGTCGTCACCGCCCCGACCAACGGCGCGGCCGGCATCATCCCGGCGGTCGCCTACTACGCCATGAGGTTCCACGGCGCGACCGATCACGAGCTGTCCCGCACCTTCCTGCTGACGGCGGCGGCGATCGGGTCGCTCTACAAGCGCAACGCGTCGATCTCGGGGGCCGAGGCCGGCTGTCAGGGTGAGGTCGGCTCGGCCGCATCGATGGCCGCCGGCGCCCTGACCGCCCTTCTCGGCGGGACGCCCCGCCAGGTCGAGAACGCGGCCGAGATCGCCATGGAGCACCACCTCGGCCTCACCTGCGACCCCGTGGGCGGCTTCGTGCAGGTGCCCTGCATCGAGCGCAACGCGATCGCGGCGGGCACGGCGGTCGCCGCCACCCGCATGGCCCTGCTCGGCGACGGCAGCCACGTCGTCAGCCTCGACACCGTCATCGAGACGATGCGCCAGACCGGCCGCGACATGAAGGACAGCTACAAGGAGACCAGCCGTGCCGGGCTCGCGGTCAACGTCATCGAGTGCTGAGAACGACCGCGTCGGACGTCCGCCCGGACGTTCCTCGGGTCGTGTCGCACCCCGCCGCTAGCCTCGTCGCATGACCCCGTCGCGCCGCCCCACGCCGTCCCGCCCCGCGACCCCGGGGGGCACCGACGCCCCGCGGCTCGACCCCGTCGAGCCCCGGGGGCTCGTCGATCTCGGCACCGACCTGCTGGGTCCGCGCGACAGCCGTGAGCTCGAACGGTACGTCGACGCCGACCTGACCGGTCGCGACCTCGAGGGGTCCGAGTTCACCGAGTGCGTCTTCGAGTCGCCGCGGCTCGGATCGGCCCGACTGCGGGGCGCCCGCCTGGTCGAGTCGGTGCTGGCCGACTCGTTCGCCCCCGAGTTCGCCGCCTCGCGCAGCACCTGGCGTGACGTCCGCGTCGAGCGGCCCCGGTGGGGGTCGGCAGAGCTGTTCGACGCCGAACTGCGGTCGGTGCACCTGGTCGGCGGCAAGATCGACTTCCTCAACCTGCGCGGGGCGCGCCTCACCGACGTCGTGATCGAGGGCTGCACGATCGGCGAACTCGACCTCGGGGGTGTGCAGGCCCTGCGGGTCGCGCTGGTCGACTGCCGCATCGGCACGCTCGACGTGACCCGCGCCTCCTTGTCGCACACCGATCTGCGCACCAGCGACTTCTCCCGCATCGACGGTTTCGAAGGGCTTCGTGGCGCGACCATCGACGACCTGCAGCTGGCGACCTTCGCCCCGACGATGGCGGCTCACCTCGGGCTCGTCGTCGGCTGAGCCCGGGCTCGTCGACGGCTGAGCCCGGGCCGCCCGTGCGACGCCCGGCTACGCCCTGGCCGAACACGTCGGGGCCGCTCGAGGCGGCGGTGCTATCGTCGCCGACAGAGCAACGCGCTCCGGGGTCAGTGAAAATCTGAGCCGGCGGTCACAGTCCGCGACCCGCGTCGTCCCCGAGAGGTGGCGGCCGGTTGAACCGGTGGAACCCCGGTACCGACGGTCATAGTCCGGATGAGAGGTGGCGCGGGCCCGGTCGTCCCTCAGCGGACCCCCGGGCCGATGCCGACCCTCGCGTCGCGCACCCCCGGAGAGCCCTCGGCACACAGCCAGGCAGACCGGAGGACGACATGACGACGCAGGCGACCACGCCCCGCGGGCCCGATGCACGCACGCACCGACCCACCGACCCGACGGGCCCGGTGGTGCGCTGATGTTCACCGGCCTCGTCGAAGAACTCGGACGCGTCGAGCGCGTCGCCGACCAGGGGGACAGCGTCCGCCTGACGGTTCACGGCCCCGCCGTGCTGACCGACGCCGCGCACGGTGACTCCATCTCGGTCAGCGGCGTCTGCCTGACGGTGGTCGAGCAGCAGGGTGACACCTTCACGGCCGACGTCATGCGGCAGACCCTGGCCATGAGCACCGTGGGGACGTTCGGCCCCGGGACGCCCGTCAACCTCGAACGAGCCGCCCGCGTCGGCGACCGCCTGGGCGGTCACATCGTCCAGGGCCACGTCGACGGCACGGCCACGGTCGTCGAGATCGAAGAGGGCGAGGCCTGGCGTCGGGTCCGGTTCGACCTCGCCGAGGACCTCGCGCCCCTGCTCGTCGACAAGGGGTCGGTGACGCTCGACGGCGTCAGCCTCACGGTGAGCGCGATCAGCGAACCCGGCGAGGTGCCGGGCTGGTTCGAGGTCAGCCTCATCCCCGAGACGCTCGCCGTGACGACCCTGGGCGGCAAGGCCGTCGGCGACCGCGTCAACGTCGAGACCGACGTGCTCGCCCGTCACGTGCGCCGCATGCTGCGACTGGACGCGCTCGACGCCGACGGCCCGCGCGGTGCGGCCACCCCGGCCGACGCGGCGGACCTGCGGGACGCCGCCGTGACGGGGCGCCCGTGACCGTGTCGACGCCCCGGGAGGAGGGGCGGGTCGACTCGCGCCTCGCCCCGATCGAGCTCGCCCTCGAGCACCTGCGCCGTGGTCGCCCGGTCGTGGTGGTCGACGACGAGTCCCGCGAGAACGAGGGCGACGTCGTCCTGTCGGCCGAGTTGGCCTCGGCCGAGTGGATCGCCTGGACGGTCCGGGTGTCCTCCGGTTTCGTCTGCGCGCCGATGACGAACGAGATCGCCGACCGACTCGACCTGCCGCCGATGGTCGCCCACAACGAGGACGCCCGGGGCACGGCCTATACCGTCAGCGTCGACGCGGCGGCCGGCGTGACGACGGGGATCAGCGCCTCCGACCGGGCGACGACCCTCCGCACGCTCGCGTCGCCGACCAGCGTTCGCGACGACCTGCACCGCCCTGGGCACGTCCTGCCGCTGCGCGCCCGTGACGGCGGAGTGCGTGAGCGCGACGGCCACACCGAGGCCTCGGTCGACCTGATGAAGGCCGCGGGGCTGCGACCCGTGGCCGTCATCAGCGAGATCGTGGGCGACGACGGCGAGATGATGCGACTGCGGGCTCTGCTCGACTTCGGGGCCCGCGAGGGCGTGCCGGTCGTGACGATCGCCGCTCTCGTCTCCTGGCTGGGCGACCGCGACCTCGACGCACCATCCCCTGCGTCCGACTCCCGGGCCACCGACACCACGACCACCACCCGCACGACCGAAGGAGACCGCGCATGAGCGGAGAAGGCGCCCCCACCGAACTCGACGTCGACGGCACGGGAATCCGTGTCACGATCGTCGCCGGCACCTGGCACGAGACCATCACCGACGGCCTGCTGGCCGGCGCGCTGTCGACGGTCGAGCGCCTCGGCGCCACGGCCACGGTCGTGCGCGTGCCCGGCAGCTTCGAACTGCCCGTCGTCGCGAAGGCCGCGCTCGAGGCCGGGGCCGACGCGGTCGTGGCCCTCGGTGTCATCATCCGCGGCGGCACGCCGCACTTCGAGTACGTGTCCGACGCCGCGACCTCGGGCCTGCTGCGGGTGACGCTCGACACGGGCAAGCCCGTCGGGTTCGGCGTGCTCACCCTCGACGACGAGCAGCAGGGCCTCGACCGGGCAGGCCTCCCCGGCTCGAAGGAGGACAAGGGTGCCGAGGCCGCCCACGCCGCCGTCGCGACGGCCGTCCAGTTGCGCGACCTGGCCCGGGCCGGCACGGCCCGCGTGGCCGGCTTCTGACGACGGAGGCGGTGCCGGGGCGACGAGCGTCCCGGCACCGCGCCTCCTGACGGTCTGGCGTCCTGCCCGTCGCGCCCGTCGGGACCCTCGGGCCCCTCGGGCCTAGGCGAAGACCTCGGACAGGAACGTCTCGAGCTGCTGCCACGAGCGACGATCCGCGCGGGCGTCGTACTGGGCCCCGTGATCGGGTGCGTCCGTCCCGGGGACGGCGAAGGCGTGCATGACGCCGCTGTAGCTCAGCACCTGCCAGTCGGGTGCCTCGGCGGCGCGCATCTCGTCCTCGAAGCCGACCACGGCCTCGTCGGGCACCACCGGGTCGGCGGCACCCGTCATGACGAGCAGCGGGGCCGTCACGGCACCCTTCTCGGCGGGCATCCCCGTCCCGAGCCCTCCGTGGAACGACACGACGCCGGCGACGTCGGCACCCGCGCGGGCCAGCTCGAGGGCACCCGAGCCGCCGAAGCAGTAGCCCATCACCGCGATCCGCGACGGGTCGACGCCCGGCTCGGCGCGCAGGCGCTCGAGGTTCGCGAGCAGGCGCGACCGGAACAACGCGACGTCACCGTAGTACTTGCCCGCCTCGCCGGCAGCCTCCTCGGGCGACGGGCGGACCCCCTGCCCGTAGACGTCGCCGGCCAGCGCCACGTAGCCGAGCCGCGCGAGCATCTGCGCGCGCACCTTGACGTGGTCGACGACGCCGAACCAGTCGTGCAGCACGAGCACGCCGGGCACGAGCCCGGACGAGGAGGCGCCGGCCGGCGTCGCGAGGAACCCCTCGAGATCGACGTCGGTCGCCGCGTAGACCTCGTCCGACGTCGTGACGCCGCCCGGGTCGGGCACGCTGTCGAGGACGCGTTGAAGGTCGGGGGAGAGGGCGGGAGTGGGTTCGGTCGTGGTCACACGGGGACGCTACTCCCGGCGGGTCGGACGGTGCCGGGGCGGTTCAGCCGGGGGCGACGATGCGGGCGACGGCCTGGCGGACGACGTCGCACCGACGCTGCTGCGGGCCGGTGTGCAGGTTGGTGGCCTCGGGCGTGACGAACCAGGCCAGCACGACGCCGAAGACCATGGTCAGCAACTCGTCGGCGTCCCAGCCGGACGAGATGTCACCCGCGTCCTGGGCCGCACGCACCGAGTCACGGCGCGCCTCGAGCTGACCGTGGTCGAGCACGCCGGGGCTCGGCAACGCGACGCCCTCGATCTGGCCCCAGAGCAGGAGGCGCGCGTCGTCGGGGTTCGAGGCCAGGTGGTCGTAGAGCGCGCTGGCCCAGCCCGGCAGGTCGTGGGCGTCGAAGGGGACGACCGCTACCCAGCGGCCGATGCTCTCGCCGAGGGCGGCGTCGAACAGGTCGCGCTTGGTCGAGAAGTGGGCGTAGAGCCGTTCTTTGCTCGCCTCGGCGTCGCGCGCGATCGTGTCGACGCGGGCTCCGGCGAGGCCGCGGGCCGCGAACTCGGTCCGCGCCGCCTCGAGCAGCCGCTCCCGCGGAGGGGTGGGTCGTCGTGCCATGCCCAGAGCATAGGGGCTGCACCTCTCCGGACCACCTGGTTCGGAGAGAGGTCTTCGCTTACCGGCCGGACCGGTTCGCCCCGCGTCCGGGAGGGCGCCGTCGCGGAGGTGGGCCGTCGCGTCGTCGGACGGGTCAGAGCGCGCGGGCGTCCACCAGGTCGACGCCGGCCGCCGCCGCGACGCCCGCGTTGGTGATCTGCCCCGCGACCGCGTTGACGCCGCGGGCCAACGACGCATCCGCCGCGATGGCGTCACGCCACCCCCGGTCGGCGAGGGCGAGTGCGTAGGGCATGGTCGCGTTCGTCAGGGCCCGGGTCGAGGTCTGGGGGACCGCGCCGGGCATGTTGGCGACGCAGTAGTAGACGCTGTCGTGGACGGCGAAGGTCGGGTCGTCGTGCGTGGTCGCGCGCGAGCCCTCGAAGCAGCCGCCCTGGTCGATGGCGATGTCGACGAGCACCGACCCGGGACGCATCGACGCCACCATCTCGTCGGTGACGAGCTTGGGGGCCTGTGCGCCGGGGATCAGAACCGAACCGATCACCAGGTCGGCGGCCGCGACCTGGGCGCCGATCTCGTAGGCCGTCGAGGCGCGGGTCTGCACCCTGCCGCCGAACTGCACCTCGAGGGCGCGGAGGCGCGGAAGCGACACGTCGATGACGGTCACGTCGGCGCCGAGGCCGAGGGCGTTCGCCGCGGCGTGTTCACCGGCGACGCCGCCGCCGATGACCACCACCTTCGCCTTCGGGGTGCCGGGGACGCCGCCGAGCAGCACGCCCGTGCCCCCGATCGGCTTCATGAGGTGGTAGGCGCCGACCATCGTGGAGAGGCGGCCGGCGACCTCGCTCATGGGCGAGAGCAGCGGCAGGCTGCGATCGTCCCGCTGGACCGTCTCGTAGGCGATCGCGGTCGTGCCGGACGCGAGGACGGCCTCGGTGCACTCGGGTGAGGCCGCGAGGTGCAGATAGGTGAAGAGGGTCTGGTCCGCCCGCATGAGCGGGTACTCGGCCGCGATCGGCTCCTTGACCTTCATCAGCAGATCGGCCTCGCCCCAGACGTCGGCCGCGTCGTCCACCACCGTCGCACCCGCGGCGACGAACTCGGCATCGGTGAACCCCGACCCCCGTCCGGCGCCGGCCTGCACGATCACGTCGTGTCCACGGCGGGAGAACTCGTGGACTCCGGCCGGTGTCGCGGCGACGCGGTTCTCGTTGTTCTTGATCTCGGTGGGGATGCCGACGCGCATGGTTCGTCCTCTCGGGGAGTGGCCTCGACGACGGGCGGCCGGTGCACGCCTCTGTTCGCCGAACTGAGGTCAGTGTGCTGTTTCGTGCCGATGCGTGCCAAGCTCTCCGCACGAGATTCTGTGCAGGCCCTGCCTGGCCGCACGATCGACGGTGAGGGACGGGACGAGGCATGGCTGCGACGAAGGACGTTCGGCTCGACGAGATCGACCGGCAGCTCGTGCGCCTGCTGCTCGCGAACAGTAGGACCCCCAACGCCACGTTGGCCGCGCAGGTCGGGATCGCTCCGTCGACCTGTCTCGCGCGCCTCCGGTCCCTCGTCGAGCGCGGCGTCGTCGCCGGCTTCGGAGCCGACGTCGACCTGTCGGCGCTCGGACTCGACCTGCAGGCGCTGATCAGCGTGACGATCCTCGCGTCGGCCCGACAGCGGATCGCCGCCTTCTCGGCCGAGATCCGGGCCCTGCCGCAGGTGGTGCAGCTGTTCTTCCTCGGCGGGTCCGAGGACTTCATCATCCACCTGGCCGTCCGCGACACGAACGACGTGCGCGAGTTCGTCCTCGACCACCTCTCGGCGCACCCGGCCGTCGCCTCGACCCGGACCAGCCTGGTCTTCGAGCACCACCACCCCGGCCCGACCGTCTGACCGATCAGCCGGTGCCGTGCCAGGGGCCGGCGTCAGCGCCTGGCGGCGAGCGTCATCGGCAGGTGGGGGATGCCGTCCTCGAGGAACTCGTCACCGTCGACCACGAAGCCGAACCGGGCGTACCAGCCCGAGAGGTGGGCCTGGGCGTCGAGCCGGACCAGTCGACCGTCGCACTCGTCGACGGCCGACCGCATGAGGTCGGCGGCGAGCCCGCGACCGCGAGCCGACGACGCCGTCGCCACCCGGCCGATGCGACGGTCGTCGCCGTCGTGCAGCACCCGGAGCGTCGCCAGGACCCGGGCGTCGTCGTCGGTGGACCAGAGGAGGCGCGCGCTCGGCTCGAGGTCGCGCCCGTCGAGCTCGGGGTAGGGGCACTCCTGTTCGACGACGAAGACGTCGACCCGGAGGCGGAGGATCTCGTAGAGGACGACGGGGTCGATCTCGGCGACGGACGACGAGTGCTGGGTGGGGGTCACACGGCCACGCTATCGGCCTCGCGCGCGTGACCGGATGCCGCCCTCGGGCGGGTCACCGGGTCTCGCCCAACGGCATGGTCGTGAAGTCCCCGCCGACGGGTGCGTCGGGGGGCAGGACCTGACCGGCGAAGCGGTCGGCGAACGCCTCGGCGTCGTCCTCGGGGTGGTAGCCGATGGCCTCGCCCGCCGCGAGCGACACGACGCGACGGGTGTTGCGACTGACGCCCCAGACGACGTGGTGCCCGGCCGGTGCGGTCGTCAGGGTGGCCAGGATCAGCCGGGTCGCGTCGGCCGGGGACAGCCAGGTGCCGAGGCTGCGGACGTCGTGCGGCTCGACCTCGGCCGTCATGATGCGCGCCGACACGACGGTCGAGCCGAAGCGGTCGGCGTACAGGCTGCCGACCGCCTCGAGCAGCACCTTGCTGACGCCGTAGAAGGTGTCGGGCCGGGGGGCCGGCACGTCGTGGTCGGCGGCGCTCGAGCCCGGTTCGAACCCGACGGCGTGCACCGAGCTGGCCGCGAGCAGCCGGGTCACGCCGGCCCGACGGGCGGCCTCGTGCGCCACGTAGGCGCTCTCGACGTTGAGGTCACGGATCTCGTGCCATGTGCGCTCGCCGGCGTGCGACGCGAGGTGGACGACCAGGTCGGCCCCGGCGAACGCCACGGTGAGGGAGTCGAGATCGGTCACGCCGACGTGCTCGAAGGTCTCTCGTCGTCGGAGGCCGCCGGGTGGCGTGACCACGTCGAGCAGCCGCAGGTCGTGGCCGGCCTCGAGCAGAAGAGGGCGGACCCAGGTCGCGATGCGGCCCGAGCCTCCCGTGATCGCGATGGTCGCCATGTGTGCCGCCTCTCGTCCGGGGGCTCGTCGGCCCGTCCCGTGGTCCTGCCCCGATCCTGCCCGGGACCACCGACAGCGCCCGCGGGGCACGCCACGCGTCCGCCGAACCGCCCTCGCGACGCGTCCCCGCGTCCCCCGGATGCCCCACCCGAGCCTGACAAGGCTCTGGCGAAGGCCTGGCAGGGATCTCCACGACCCCGGTCGGTGACGCGTCACCTCCTACCGTGGCGAGGGGCCCGACGACGTGCCACGACCCCGTCCCCGACCGAAAGGCACCTCGTGTCGTCAGCTCTCTCGTCCCTCGGCCTCCTCCTCGTCCGCGTCGTCCTCGGGGTCGTGTTCGTCGCCCATGGCTGGCAGAAGCTCGCCGTCGACGGCCTCGCCGCGACGCAGGGCGCCTTCGGGGGCATGGGCATCCCGCTCGCCGAGGTCGCCGCCCCGGTCGCGGCCGTCACCGAGCTCGCCGGTGGCGTCGCGCTCGTGGTCGGCGTCGCCACCCGTGTCGCCGCCGCGCTCCTGGCGGTGACGGCGGTCGTCGCCCTGGTCGCCGTCCACCTGCCGAACGGCTTCTACTCGACGACGGGTGGGTTCGAGTACGTCCTCGTCCTGGCGGTCGTCTCCGTCGCGGTCGTGCTCACGGGGCCGGGCCGCTTCGCCCTCGACGCCCTGGTCGTCCGGGGCCGGCGCGCCCGTCGCGAGGCCCCGGCCCCGCTGCCCGCCACCGTCTGAGTCGGGGCCGAGCGGGTCGGGCGCGAGGCCGGGACGGGTGAACGTGACGCACCCGCGAGGGTGATTTGCGCCTCCTCGTCCCGTCCCGGCCCCCGATCCGTGGTCGGCTGGATGCCGATGATCCCCGCCAGCGACCGCTTCCGCCGCTCCGGCGGCCGACCCCGCACCGGATCGCCCGTCCTCGTCTTCGGGGACGTCCTCGACGACATCATCGTCACTCCCCGGGCGGAGGACGGCACCGGGACCGAGACGGCCGCCACCATCCGGCACCGGGCCGGGGGTTCGGCGGCGAACACGGCGGCGTGGCTCGGGTCGTTGGGGGTCGAGGTCTCGTTCGTCGGTCGGGTCGGCACGGCCGACCTGCAACGCCACGCGCAACTGCTCGCCAACGCGGGGGTCGTGGCCCGTCTGTCCTACGACGCCCACGACCCGACGGGCACGGTCGTCATCACCGTCGACGGCTCGTCGCGCATCATGTTCACCGATCGGGGGGCCGGTGCCTCGCTGAGCCCCGACGACGTCCCCGACGACCTGGTCGCCGGGGCCGGTCTCGTGCACTTCACGGGCTACACCGTCGCCCAGTCCCGCAGCCCGGTCGCCCTCCGACGCCTCGTGGGACGGGCTCGGGAGGCGGGTGCGCTCGTCTCGGTCGCCCCGGGCAGCGCCTCGATCGTCCGCCGCTTCGGAGCGTCGGCGTTCCTCGCGGCCGTCCACGGAGCCGACCTGTTCTTCCCGTCGGACGAGACCGCCCGCGAGCTCACCGGGTTGGACGACCCGGTCGCGTCGGCGACGGCGCTCGCCGAGCAGGTCGGCGTGGTCGCGCTCGTCGCCGACGACGGGGGTGCCGTCGTGGTCTCGCGGGGGCAGCAACCGGTCGTGGTCGACGGGGTCGTCTCGCGCTGGGTCGACTCGGTGGGCCTCGTGGACGCGTTCTCGGCCGGGTTCATCGCCGCGTGGGCGACGACGGGCAGCCTCGGGGTCGCGGGTCGGAGTGGAGCCCGTGCCGCCGCCCGGGCCGCCGGGGTCGCCGGAGGTCGGCCGCCCGCGTGACCGCGTCGGGCCCGCCTGACGACGCCTGGCCCGCGTGACGACGCCTGGCCCGCGTGACGACGCCTGGCCCGCGTGACGACGCCTTGCCCGACTGACGACGCCTGTCCTGGCGAGCCCTCGGCTACCGTGCGCTCTCGGCGCTCACCAGCACGGTCTGGACCCGGGGCGGACGCTCGGGGGTGAGCCGGATCTCGAACCGGACGACGCCCCGGGCTCCCCGTCGTCGCCACACCAGGTGCGAGGGAGCGGACGACTCGTCGGGCGGCGATGCCTCGCCGTCGTCGTCCCAACCGCCCACGGACTCGACGGCGGCGGCCCAGGAGGCGCGGCGTCGGTCGAGCGGCAGGTCCGCCTCGACGTTCTCGCTGAACAACCCGTCGGGCACGGCGCCGCCGAGGACGACGGCCTCGACCGCCTCGCGGGCCGCCGACGTCTCGGGCCACGGCCGCACGACGACGCGGGCGTCGGGACGCTCGGCCATCAGGCCGTCGAGCGCGAGCCCGATCGGCTCGGAGACCTTCGAATAGGTCGCGTTCTCGAACCCGATCGCGCCGAGGCCGGTCGCGGTCTGCCAGCGCATGTGGGCCGAGAACCCGGGGTAGCCCCCGCTGTGCGACACGACGGGGCCGTGGTCGGGGTAGTGCTCGACGAACAGGCCGAACCCGTAGCCGCCGGGGTGCCCGACCCGGGCGGGGACGAAACGCTGCACCTGTTGCATCTCGCGTCGGGAGGCGCGCGAGAGGATGCCGTCGAGGTCGCCGCGGCCCTCGGGGTCGAAGGCGGAACCCAGCCAGCGCGCCCAGCGCGCCAGGTCGGTCACGGTGCTGAACAAGCCGCCGATCGGTGAGAACGCGCCCGGGCCTGAGAACGGCAGGGGGTCACCCCCGTCGGAGGTGCGGCGATGGCCGATCGCGACGCCGCCCGTCGCCCGCACGGTCGCCTCGAAGCCGGTGGCCGTCAGGCCGAGCGGTTCGAGGATCGTCGACTCGACGACCTCACGGTAGGGCTTGCCGGCGACGTCCGCGATCGCCCGGCCCACGAGGGCGAAGCCGAGGTTGGAGTAGGCGAAGGTGGTGCCCGGCACGCTGTCGAAACTGAGCCCGGCCCGCAGCAGGGCGTCGAGTCCGTCGTCGGTGAGGGATTCTTGCCGGTCGCCCCACGGATCGTCCGTGGGGAAGCCGGCCGACATGGTCAGGAGCATGCGCAGGGTCGGCACGGGGGAGTCGGCGGTGGGCAGGGCCACGTCGGCGAAGGCGGGCACGAAGTCGGTGATCGGTGCGTCGAGGGACACGAGCCCGGCGTCGCGCTGGGCGAGCAGGGCGGTGGCGGTGAAGCTCTTCGTGCACGAGGCGATGCGGTACGCCGTGTCGACGCCGGGCGCGGTGCCGGGGGCGACCTGGCCGTAGGAGCCGTCGTGCGTGACGCCCGAACGGTCGAAGGTCGCCCACACGGCGCTCGGGCCGCGCCGCTCGGGAGCGCGTGCGGCGAACACGGCGTCGATCCCCGTGGGTGGTTCGGTGCGGTCGGGTCGTGATGACGTCGTCACGGAGGCGATCCTCTCGAGGGGCGGGGTCATTCGGTGCGCGTGGTGCGGCGCATGGCTTCGTAGGCGTCGAGCGCGGCCCGGCGGGAGGCCTTGAGGTCGACCATGGGCTCGGGGTACGAGTCGGTGTCGACCTCGGGGACCCAGCGCCGCACGTAGTCGCGGTGCTTGTCGAACTTGTCGGCCTGCAGGACGGGGTTGAACACTCGGAAGTACGGGGCCGCGTCCGCACCCGAGCCGGCCGTCCACTGCCAGTTCGCGGGGTTGTTCGCCTCGTCCGCGTCGACCAGGGTGTCCCAGAACCACTGCTCGCCCACCCGCCAGTCGGCCAGCAGGTTCTTGACCAGGAAGCTCGCCGTGACCATGCGAACCCGGTTGTGCATGTACCCGGTCGTCCACAGCTCTCGCATGCCCGCGTCGACCAGCGGGATGCCGGTCGTGCCCTGCTGCCACGCCTCGAGTTCGCCGGGTTCGAGTTCGTGCCACGGGAAGTCGTCGAACTCCGGCCGGTAGTTCTTCGTGGCGAGGTGCGGGTTCGCGAAGAGGACGGTGTGGTTGAACTCGCGCCACACGAGTTCGCGCAGGAAGCCCGCGGCCTGTTCTCGGGCGTCGGGTGCCAGGTCGCCGCGCATGCGGTGCCAGACCTGGAACGGGCTGACCTCGCCGAAGCGGAGGTGCGGCGAGAGGTGGCTCGTCGCCTCTTGGGCCGGCTCGTCGCGCAGGCCGTAGTCGGCCAGGTGGCCGATGGCGAAACGTTCGAGGGTGTCGAGGGCCGACGCCTCGCCCGGGGTCCAGGCGTCGCGCAGGCCGGCCGACCAGTCGGGGGTCGTGGGCAGCAGCGCCCACGAGTCGAGGTCGTCGCTGTCGGGCGTCGCGTGGGGGACGTGCAGCTCGTCGGGTGCCGCCTCGGGGTGGCGGGGTTCGGGCCGGTCGAGGCAGGCGCGCCAGAACGGCGTGAAGACCTTGAACGGCTGGCCCTGCCCGGTCTGGATGGTCCACGGTTCGAACATGAGGTTCGCCTGGAAGCTGCGAACGTCGAGCCCACGCTCGCGCAGCGACGACTTGAGCCCGGCGTCGGCGTCGCGGGCGGCCAGGCCGTACCGGCGGTTCCAGAAGACGGCGCCCGCGCCCACCTCGTCGACGAGACGGGGGAGTTCGCGGGCTTGCGGGCCCCGGCGCAGCGTGAGTCGCCCACCGACGGCCTGCAGCGATTCGGCGAGGGCGGCGAGGCTGTGGTGCAGCCACCAGCGTGAGGCCCCGCCGAGGGGGCGCAGGCCGTCGGTCTCGTCGTCGAGCAGGAAGAGGACGACGACCGGTTCGCCGCGCTCGACGGCGGCCACGAGGGCGGGGTTGTCGGCGAGGCGCAGGTCGTCGCGCAACCAGACGATGGAAGGGGAGGTCATGCGTTCGTCCCGGCCGGCGTGCCGAGCCGCAGCTTTGTGCACAGATCGGCGAGCGAGGCCAGTTCGTCGTCGTCGAGTGCTCCGCCCACGCGACGACGGATGGCCTCGGCGTGGCTGACCGCCGTGCGCCGGTAGAGGTCGTAGCCCTCGTCCGTCATGGTCACGATGATGCCCCGGCCGTCGCCGGGGTCGGAGGCCTTCTCGACGATGCCCTTCGACGCCAGTCGGTCGACGAGACGGCTGATGCTCGGCTGCGTCAGCAACAGGTGGCGGGTCAGGTCGCGGATGCGGGCCCGCCGATCGGGCTGGTTGGACAGGTTGAACAACACGTCGTACTCGTTGAACGAGATCTCGTGGGTCGGGAAGCACTCGGTCAGTTCACGCATGACGCTGACCTGGGCCCGGAACAGGGCTTCCCAGGCCCCCACGGCCATCGATGTCTCGCTCATGTCGTCCCTCACGTTCGTCGAGGTCGAGTCTACGAAAGGCCACCGACCTCGGGCCGACGCGCGGGGGCGGCGACGAGCGAGCGTGTACCCGGGGGTACACGACAGAGGGCCGGTCGCCCGATGGCGACCGGCCCTCTTCCCTTGCACCAGGAGTGTCCTGCAATCACATTCCGCCTCGGCCGCCACAGCAAACGACGTCGGCGAGACACAATCTATAACGGATCGGTAACGGTGGTCCAGGGGTGGACCCGAGGAATTCCTGGGAACTCGCACCGAGCCGACGCCGCGGCCGGCGCGTGTGCCGGACGGGGTTCAGAACACGTCGGGCGACGGGGTCGACGCGTGGCGGATCGAGACGTCCGCGTGGCGGTCGAACCGGTAACCGACCCCGCGGACGGTGCGGACGATGTCCTCGAAGGCGCCGAGTTTCGACCGCAGTCGACGGACGTGCACGTCGATGGTGCGTTCGTTCGGCACCTCGTCGTCGCCGTCGGCCCAGAGGCTCGAGATCAGCTCTGCTCGTTCGATGGTGCGGCCCTCGCGCAGGACGAGGTACTGCAGCAGCTCGAACTCCTTGTAGGTCAGGGGAGCCACGTCGCCGTCCAGCAGCAGGCGCTTGCGCGAGATGTCGACGACGACGCCGCCACGGGCACCGGGCTCGTCGTCCTCGCTGACCTGTCGGCGCTTCGCCAGGGCGGCCGGGTCTTGAAGGGCCAGGCGGACGACCTCGACGTCGCGGCCGCCGGCCCCCTCGGGGGCGAGGGCGACGGCGGCGTGCGTCTCGGCCGACGGGGCGATCCGTCCGACGAGCTCCTTGATCTGCGAGACGACGTCGCCGAGCGAGGTGCCGTCGGCGGCGGCCTTGAGCTCGTCGAGCCCGACGTAGAGGACGAAGCCGCGGGCCTCGGTGCCCTCGGGCACGGCGCGGGGTCGGGGGGCCGCGGGGCTCGCGATGACGGACGCGTCGCTGGGGGCGGCCGAGAGGGCGGGCGCGACCTCGCGGAGGGGTGTCGGGGCGGCGGAACGGGCGGGCGAGACGGTGCGGGTGGCGGTGACGGGGCGGTCGAGGATGAGGGACATGACAGGCGGGGGTCCTTGCGTGACGGCGGCGGTCCCTCGGGCCGACGGGTCGCCGGGTGCGGAGGGACTGCTCGATGTGTGTCGGTGCTCGATCCCGCCGGCGATGGTGCCGTACGTCACGAGCAGTCGGTGCGATGCACCGTTCGGGATGCGCGTCGAGGGTGGCGACGCGGGGCATCCTGGAGTCGGTGGCTCAGTGACCGGGTGGGGTCACGAGCTCAGCTGGCGGTGTCAGCAGCTTCGACTCGGCGAGGTGTGTGACCGGATCAGGCACACATTCGACACATGACAGCGTGCATCGGCATCATCATGCCGGTGCTCCCGAGGGCCTCACGAGAGGTCGGGGTGAGCACACTGTTAGTCATGGGGTCGATCTTGTTACACCCCGCGTCGCGATGTCAAGCGACGTTCGCGTTCCGGCACCGTGAGCGGCCCGGAAACGCCGGACCGCGCCTCCTGCGGTCGAGGAGGCGCGGTCCGGGGCGTCGGGGCGACGGGGGTCAGGCGAGCCCGTAGAGGCGGTCGCCCGCGTCGCCGAGGCCCGGCACGATGTAGCCCTGCTCGTTGAGCTTCTCGTCGACGGCGCCCAGCACGACGTGGACGTCGCGGCCCTCCATCGCCTTCTCGACGGCGGCGAGGCCCTCGGGCGCGGCCAGGATGCAGACCGCCGTGACGTCGACGGCGCCGCGGTCGAGCAGGTAGTCGATCGCCGCGATGAGCGAACCGCCGGTGGCGAGCATCGGGTCGAGCACGAAGCACTGACGGTTCGAGAGGTCGTCGGGCAGACGCTCGGCGTAGGTCGTGGGCTGGAGGGTCTCTTCGTCGCGCACCATGCCGAGGAATCCGACCTCGGCCGTGGGGACGAGCTTGGTCATGCCCTCGAGCATGCCGAGGCCGGCGCGCAGGATCGGCACGACGAGCGGACGCGGCTGGCTGATCTCGAGACCCGTGGTCGGACCGACCGGGGTCTCGATGTCGACGGGGCTGGTGCGGACGTCGCGCGTGGCCTCGTAGGCCAGCAGCGTGACGAGTTCTTCGGTCAGCGCCCGGAAGGTGGGGGAGGGTGTGCTCTTGTCGCGGAGCACGGTCAGCTTGTGGGTGATCAGGGGGTGGTCCGCTACGTGCACTCGCATAGGCTCAACGGTAGCGGAGTCGACCGGTTCCGTGAGCCGTCCCGACCCCGCAGAGGCCCCGTGATCGCCGTCCCGCCCGAGTTCGACGACTGGATGTCGCTCGCCCTCGCCGAGGCCGACGCGTGCCGCGTCTCGGCCGACGTGCCGGTCGGTGCCGTGGTGGTCGACGCCGACGGCCTGGTCATCGCGACCGGACGCAACGAACGCGAGTTGCGGCAGGACCCGACCGCCCACGCCGAGGTGATCGCGCTGCGGGCCGCCGCGGCGCACACCGGCGACTGGCACCTCACCGGCACGACGCTCGTGGTCACCCTCGAACCGTGCCCCATGTGCGCCGGGGCCCTGCTGGCCGCCCGGGTCCCGCGGCTCGTCTACGGGGCCTGGGACGACAAGGCAGGAGGCGCGGGCAGCGTCTACGACATCGTCCGCGACCGCAGGCTCCCGCACCGCGCCGAGGTGTACGCCGGCGTGCGCGAGGCCGAGTGCCGGGCTCGGCTGGACGACTTCTTCGCCGAGCGGCGCGTCGCCGAGGGGCACTGAGGCGGGCCGACCCCGAGGGCCGATCCGCGCCTCCTCGGGTCAGTCGGCCGCGCGGATGACGATCGCGTCGGTCGGCGGGTCGACCTGGCCCGGCTTGACCCAGACGTCGGGTTCGACGTAGATGACGCGGGCGATCGGCACGGCCTCGCGGATGCGCGACTCGACGGCGTTGATGGCGCTCGCGACGTCGGCCAGCACCGTGCGGCCGGGCATCGCGACCTTGACGCCGACGAGCAGCTCGTCGGGACCGAGGTAGAGGGTCTTCATGTGGATGATCGACTCGACCTCGGGCCCGCCCGTGATCGCGGCGCGGATCTTCTGGACGTCCTCGGCCGAGGCGCCCTCGCCGACGAGCAGGCTCTTCGTCTCGATGCCGAGGATCACGGCCACCGCGACGAGCAGCACGCCGATCGCCAGGGTGCCGATCGCGTCGAAGACGCCGTCACCGGTGATCCAGGTGAGCACGACGCCGATCATGGCGAACGACAGGCCGAGCAGCGCGGCGGCGTCCTCGAGCAGCACGACCGGCAGCTCGGGGGCCTTGGCCCGGCGCACGAACGCGACCCAGCTCTGCTGACCCTTGCTCGGGCGGGACTCGCGGATCGCGGTGCGCAGCGAGAACCCCTCGAGGGCGAGCGAGATGGCGAGCACGAGGACGGGCAGCCAGGGCACCTCGAGGGGGTGCGGCTCGCGCAGCTTCTCGACGCCCTCGTAGAGCGAGAACACGCCACCGACGCTGAACAGGATGATCGAGACGACGAACGCGTAGACGTAGCGTTCGCGCCCGTGGCCGAAGGGGTGGTCGGCGTCGGCGGCCTTCTTCGCCTTGCGGCCACCGAGCAGCAGCAGGAGCTGGTTGCCCGAGTCCGCCAGGGAGTGGACGCCCTCGGCGAGCATGGACGACGACCCCGAGAACGCCCAGGCGATGAACTTCGTCACCGCGATGCCCAGGTTCGCGCTGAGTGCGGCGATGATCGCCTTGTTGCCGCCGTGACTGCTCATCGGTTCGATCCCCTCGTGTGGTCCTGGTCGATCCTAGGATGGCCGGATGGTCACCACCCTCCCCACCACAGCGATTCTCGGAGCCGGCTCGATGGGCGGCGCGATCCTGCAGGGCCTGCTGCGCCCCGAGGTGTCCGTCGACGGGCGCGTGCGGGTGACGAACCGCACCGAGGTCAAGGCCCGCGCGCTGCGGCACGGCGGGGTCACCTCCCTCGCCACCGAGACCGACCCGAGCGCCAACTCCTCCGCGGTCGTCGGTGCGCGGCTGGTGCTGATCGGCGTGAAGCCGCACATGGTGGTCGACCTGCTGCACGAGATCGGTCCCGTGCTCGACGCGGGCGCCGTCGTCGTGAGCCTGGCCGCCGGCGTGACGACGGCCACGATGGAGGCGGCGCTGCCCGAGTCCGTGTCGGTGCTGCGCTCCATGCCGAACACGCCGTCGCACGTCGGTCTCGGGGTGACCGGCCTGAGCGCCGGGTCGCGCTCGACCGACGCCGACCTGGCCCTGGCCCGGTCGCTCTTCGCCGTCGTCGGCGACGTCGTGGTCGTCCCCGAGGCGCAGATCGACGCGCTCAGCACGATCTCGGGTTCGGGCCCCGCGTACGTCTTCTACCTCGTCGAGCAACTGCAGGAGGCGGCGGTCGCGTTGGGCTTCACCCGCGCGCAGGCCGCCACCCTGGTGCAGGGCACGTTCCGTGGCGCGAGCGAGCTGCTCGCGACGAGCGACGTCCTGCCGGCCGACGCCGCACCGGCCGAACTCCGTCGCCGTGTCACGAGCCCTGGCGGAACGACCGAGCGCGCCGTGGCCGAACTCGCCGACGGTGGTCTGCTCGAGCTGTTCGAGCGGGCGACCCAGGCCGCCCTGGCCCGCAACCGCGAGATCGCCGAAGGGCGCTGAGGGCGATCAGCCCTCGAGGGCGGCGAAGCGCTCGATGGCGCGGCTGTCGCCCGACACGATGATCAGGTCGTGGTTGCTGATGACCGTCTCGGGGGTCGCCTCGACGAACGCGCCACCGGGGCTCTTGACGCCGACGATCGTGATGCCGTACTTCTTGCGGATGTTCGACGCGGCCAACGAGGCACCGCGGACGGGCTTCGGCGGATACATCTTGACGATGGCGAAGGCGTCGTCGAACTCGATGTAGTCGAGCATCCGGCCGGAGACGAGGTGCGCGACGCGCTCGCCGGCCTCGCGCTCGGGGTAGATGACGTGGTTTGCGCCGATGCGGGCGAGGATCTTGCCGTGCGACTGGCTGATCGCCTTCGCCCAGATCTGCGGCACCTTCAGGTCGACCAGGTTGGCCGTGATGAGCACGCTGGCCTCGATGGACGAGCCGACGGCGACGACCGCGATCGAGAAGTCCTGCGCGCCGATCTGCTTGAGGGCGTCGATGCTCCGGGCGTCGGCCTGCACCGCGTGCGTCACGCGGTCGGCCCATTTCTGCACGAGCCCGGCGTCGGTGTCGACGGCGAGCACGTCACGGTCCTGCCGTTCGAGCTGTCCGGCGGTCGCGGCGCCGAAGCGTCCGAGGCCGATGACGAGCACCGGGGCGTCGTGCTTGATCTTGTCAACCAACGATCGGTCGCTCCTCGGCTCGGGTGAACAGCTGGCGTCGTTGGCTGGCGGCCAGGGCGACGGAGAGTGTCACTGTACCAACGCGGCCCATCCACATCGTGACCGCCAGGATGTACTTCGCCGAGTCCGGCAGGCGGTCGGTCAGGCCGGTGCTGAGCCCCGAGGTGGCGAACGCCGAGATGGACTCGAACAGCACGTGGTCGAGGGGCTCCTTCGTGATGTGCATGATCAGGATGCTCGACACGGCGACGATCGTGGCGCCCCAGAGGACGACGCTGACGGCCAGGCGCAGGACGTCGCTGGGGATGCGGCGGCCGAAGGCCTCCATCGACCGCTGGCCGCGTGCCTCCGCGAAGGCGGCCAGGAACAGCACCGCGAGCGTCGTCACCTTGATGCCTCCGGCGGTCGACGCCGAGCCGCCGCCGATGAACATCAGCATGTCGGTGACGAGGAGCGACGATCCGTTCAGGTCGGAGATCTGGATGGTCGAGAAACCGCCCGACCTCGTCATCATGCTGAGGAACAGGGACTGGAACACCGTCGGGCCGGCCTCGATGCCGCCGAACGTCTTCGGGTTGTCGAACTCGAGGACGATGTAGAGCACCATGCCGAACACGATGAGGATCGCCGTCGTCAGCAGGGTCAGCTTGACGTGGACGGACCAGCGCCGGGGGTTGCGGGGGTTCCGGGCCAGGGCGTAGATCACCGGGAACCCGATGCTGCCGAGGAAGACCCCGACCATGATCAGGCTGAGGAACCAGTAGTCGTTCTCGAAGGCGGCCAGACCCTCGGCATTGGGCGTGAACCCGGTGTTCGTGAAGGCCATCGCCGAGTAGTAGAAGCTGTCGAGCACCGCGTCGCCGACGGGGATGCCGTCGATCAGCATGCGGGGGATCATCAGCACCGCGATGACGAGCTGGATCACGAACGAGCTGAGGGCCACCGTCGTCAGCAGGCCACCGATCTCGCCGAGCCGCACGGCCTGACCCTCGGGCACCGGGCCGGCGTGCACCCGCAGCGGGTTCTGGTCGCCGGCGGCCATGAGCCGGGCGCGGAGGCCGAGCTTGCGCGAGACGACGAGGCCCATGATCGACGCGAGCGTGAGCACGCCGATCGCCCCGATCTGCACGCCGACGAAGATGACGACGTGGCCGAACAGGGACCAGTGGGTGGCCATGTCGACCGTCGCGAGGCCGGTCACGCAGATGACCGAGACGGCCGTGAACACGGAGTCGGCCAGCGGGGTGATCGTCCGGTCGGCCGAGGCGATCGGCAGCGAGAACAGCAGGGTGAAGACGACGATGAGGCCGGTGAAGATCAGGATGGCGAAGCGCGCGGGCGACTTGCGACCGATGTCGTCGATCGCGTCGCTGAGTCTGCGCCAGGGCGAGCGGCCGGGGTCCGAGGGGCGGCGTCGACCGGCGACGGGGGCGCGAGTCACGACGGTCATGCTATCCCGGGTCACTACGCTGGTCGCATGCCGGACATCTTCGCCGTGATCGCCGACGCCACCCGCCGAGACCTCTTGAAGGTGCTGCTCGACGCCTCGCTGTCGACCGACTCCGCCAATGCCGACATCAGCGTGGGTGAGATGGTCACGTCCCTCGGCGTCAGCCAGCCGACCGTCTCGAAGCACCTCCGGGTGCTGCGCGAGGCCGGTCTGGTGCGCGTCCGCGAAGAAGGGCAGCACCGGTACTACTCGCTCGAGTCGGGGCCGCTCGAGGTCGTCGAGGACTGGTTGATCCCGTTCGTCAGTGCCGACTCGCTGACCTCCGAGGCGTTGGCCAGCACGCCCTTCGCCGCCTGGGCCGGGGCCTCGGTCCCCGCCCCGCTCCGGCGGGCGGCCGAGAACCTGCCCGACGCCGAGGACGTCGGGAGCACGCTGGGTCGCTACGCGGCCGGGGCCCAGCACCGCGCCTCCTCGGCCCTGCACGACGCCCAGAGCGCGCTCGGGGCCCTGGACGAGCGCGTCATCGACCCCGTCCGCAAGCGGTGGGGACGCACCGGCCAGTAGCGACCCGGGCGCCTTTACACCGAGTCACACGCGCCCCTAGAGTTGCCCCCAGGCACATGGGGAACACCCGTCTGCTCCACAGCCCCGCCCGGGGCCCGAGACGAGGCAGGGTCATGTCGCAGGATCTGTCGGATGTGCGGTTCCTCACGGTCGCCGAGGTGGCCGACATGATGCGCGTGTCGAAGATGACGGTCTACCGCATGGTCCACTCGGGCGAGCTGCCGGCGATCCGCTTCGGGCGGTCCTTCCGCGTGCCGGAATCGGCCGTCGCGGCCGTGCTGCGAATCGGCATCGCCGACGTCGGGTAGGCCCACTTCGACTTTCTCGGGCCGTCCTAGTAGACTGACCCGAGGCATTTTTCCGCGGTTCTGTTTCGGACCCGGTCGGTCCAATCCAGAAATCAGTGAGGTCCTCTATGGGTTCTGTCATCAAGAAGCGTCGCAAGCGCATGGCGAAGAAGAAGCACCGCAAGCTGCTTCGCAAGACTCGTCACCAGCGTCGCAACAAGAAGTAGTCGCTCGACGCGAAGGCCCCCGCCGACCACCGGTCGCCGGGGGCCTTCGTCGTGACCGGGCGCCATCCGGCCCTCGCTACCCTTGAGGGCATGGCCGAACCGCGAATCACCCTCCTGACCAAGCCGGGCTGCCACCTGTGCGACGACGCCCGTTCCGCGGTGCACGGCGTGCTGGCCGAAGCCGAGTTCGTCGATGCCGGCGTGGCCGTCGACGAGCAGAACATCCTCGACGACGCCGAGCTCACCGCCGAGTACGCCGAAGAGATCCCGGTCGTCCTGATCGACGGTCGCGTGCACACCATCTGGCGAGTCGAGCCCGAGCGGCTCCGGACGGCGCTCCGCGCGGCCGTCCGCTGAGGACGGCCGACGGCGCACGACGACGAGAAGCCCCGACGAGACACTCTCGTCGGGGCTTCTGTGGTCGGTGGCGAGGAGCTACGGCTGGAGGCGCGTGGGGCCGCGGAAGAGGAAGGTCACCTCACGCAGGTTGGCCTGGTTCAGCATGAGCATCAGCACCCGGGCGAGGCCCATGCCGAAGCCGCCGTGCGACGGGGCGCCGTAGCGGAAGAAGTCGAGGTAGCTCGAGAGCTCTTCGGGCTTCATGCCCTTCTCGCGGATCTGCTGCTCGAGCACCTCGATGCGGTGCTCGCGCTGCGCACCCGTGGTGATCTCGGTGCCGCGGTAGATGAGGTCGTAGCTCTTGGTGAGCTGCGGGTCGTCGTCATGACGCATGTGATAGAACGGGCGGATCGAGGCGTCGTAGTCCGTCAGGTACACGAAGTCGTGTCCGAACTCCTCCGCGACGTACTCGGCGATGCGGCGCTCGCCCTCGGGGTCCATGTCGGCGTCCGCCCGGGGTACCTCGTAGCCGCGCTCGGCCACGATGCGCTTGGCCTCGGCCAAGGGGATGCGGGGGAACGGCACGGTCGGCACCACGACGTCGACGTCGAAGAGCTCCTTGATCTCGGCGCCGTGCTTGTCGGCCACGGCCTGGAACGCGAAGGCCAGCAGCTGCTCCTGCATCTGCATGACGTCCTCGTGGCTCTCGACGTAGCTGATCTCGGCGTCCACCCCCGTGAACTCGGTCGCGTGACGCGACGTGAACGACGGGTCGGCACGGAACACCGGAGCGATCTCGAAGATCTTGCCGAAGCCGGCCGACTGGGCCATCTGCTTGAAGAACTGGGGGCTCTGCGCCAGGTAGGCGACACCGTCGAAGTAGTCGACCTTGAACAGCTCGGCGTTCGACTCGCTCGGGGTCGCCATGAGCTTCGGGGTGTGGATCTCGACGTAGTCACGCTCGATCCACCAGGTGCGCAGGGCGTGCTCGAAGGTCGTCTGCACGCGGAAGATCAGGGCGTTGCGGGGGACGCGCAGGTCGAGGAAGCGCCAGTCGAGGCGCTTGTCGATGCCGCTGTCGGCGGCGATGGGGGTCTCGGGGTCGGCCAGCGAGTCGATGACGAGCGTCTCGACCTTGACCTCGATGCCGCCGAGCTTGACGCGCTCGTCGTGCTTGAGCTCGCCCGTGACGGTGACGAAGCTGCCCTGCGACAGTGACGAGATCGCGTCGGCGACGTCGTCGGTCTCGCCCGCGGCCTCGAGCACGTCGGCCGCGGTACGGGGGCGGACCAGTTGAAGGGCGCCCGTCTCGTCGCGGAGCACGACGAACTGCACCTTCTTCTGGTCGCGCACGGTCTCGACCCAGCCGGTCACGGTCACGGGTCCGTCGGGCAGCGCGGACAGGTCTTTGATGAGGGTGCGTTCGATCACGAGGCCCGAGTTTACAGTCACCGCCTCGCGCGACCCGCCGGACGGCCCCGCCGGACCACGGCGAGCTTGGGGCTTCCCGTGTGGGAGGTGTGCAGGCGGTCCCGACCTAGACTCGTCCGCATGCCCGCGCAGCAGATCCACCTCGTCCGGCACGGTGAGGTGCACAACCCCGAGCACGTGCTCTACGGCCGCCTCGACGGGTTCGGCCTGAGCGACCTCGGCCACCGGATGGCGGCCGCCTCGGCCGACGCCTTCCACGAGCAGGGCGTCCCGGTCCGTGCCGTCGTGGCCTCACCGCTCCAGCGCACCCGCGAGAGCGCGGCGCCGTGGTCGTCGGCCTTCGGGCTCGAGACGCAGGTCGACGAGCGGCTGATCGAGCCGAGCAACAAGTACGAGGGTCGTCGCAGCGACTTCACCATCGCGAAACAGCTCAAGGTGCCGGCCGAGTGGCCCTGGATCGTCAACCCCCTGAAGCCGAGCTGGGGCGAGGCCTACGTGAGCATCGCCGCCCGCATGCTCTCGGCGGTCGACGAGGCCTGGTCGAGCGTCGACGAGGGCGACGTCGTGCTCGTCAGCCACCAGCTGCCCATCTGGATGGTCCACCGGAGCGTGACGGGCGCCCGCCTGTTCCACGACCCGCGCCGCCGCCGCTGCACCCTCTCGAGCATCACGACGCTCGAACGCCGCGAGGGGGGCTTCGTCGAGGTCGGCTACCAGGAACCCGCTGCACACTTGAACCAGTCCGCCGTCGACCTGGGAGCAGTGTGAGCCAGAAGACCATCCGTCCGACCCGAGCCCGACTCGTGGTCCGGGGCCTCGCGCTCGCCGCAGTCCTGGGCGTCGTCGCCACGGGGTGCTCGTCCACCGCCGACGACCTCGCGAAGCAGTACGGCAACGGCACCACCGAGAACTACATCTCGGGCAACGGCACCGTGACCGAGATCGCGCCCGAGGACCGCACCGACCCGGTCGCGTTCACGGCCGAGACGGACGCCGGCGAGACCGTCTCGAGGAGCGACCACGAGGGCGAGGTCGTCGTCCTCAACTTCTGGTACGCGGCGTGCCCGCCCTGCCGTCTCGAAGCACCGGAGCTGGAGAAGCTCAACCAGTCCTACGCCGACAAGGGCGTCGAGTTCCTCGGCGTCAACGTGCGCGACCAGGCCGACACCTCCCTGGCCTTCGCCCGCACCTTCGACGTCACCTACCCGTCGGTCGTCGACGCCAACGACGGCGCGGTCCAGCTCGCCCTCGCCGGCACGATCGCGCCCAACGCCGTGCCGACCACGATCGTCCTCGACAAGCAGGGCCGCATCGCGGCGCGCATCCTGGGCGGTCTCGACGGGCCCGGCATCCTCGACACCCTGATCTCCGACACCCTCGCCGAGACGTCCTAGGTGTACCAGGGCAATCCCTTCTTCGACGCGGTCGTGGGCGGTCAGCTCGCGGTCGGCCTGCCGGTTGCCCTGCTGGCGGGGCTCATCTCGTTCCTGTCGCCGTGCGTGCTGCCGCTCGTGCCGGGGTACCTCGGTTACGTCGGCGGTCTGACGACGGGGGCGACCGAGGCGAGGGCCCGGCGCCGCGACCGCCGCCGGCTCGTCCTCGGCGTCGTCCTGTTCATCCTCGGCTTCTCGGTCGTCTTCGTCGGCACCTCGCTCGCCTTCGCCTCGGCGGGGTTCTGGTTGATCCAGTGGCGCGACGTCGTCACCCGGGTCATGGGCGTCGTGGTGATCCTGCTCGGTCTCGTCTTCATCGGGCAGTTCACGTTCTTGCAGCGCACCCTCAAGCCCGGGTTCCTCCCGAAGACGGGTCTCGCCGGGGCGCCCCTGCTCGGCATCGTCTTCGGCATCGGGTGGACCCCCTGCATCGGACCCACCCTGGCCGCCGTGCAGGTGCTCGCCCTGGGCTCGGGCTCGGCCTGGCAGGGAGTCCTGCTCGGGGCCTTCTACTGCATCGGCCTCGGGGTCCCGTTCCTGCTCGTCGCGCTCGGCTTCGGGTGGGCGTCACGATCCATCTCGTTCGTCAAGCGGCACATCCGCGTCGTCAACATCGTCGGAGGGTCACTGCTCGTGCTCATCGGTCTGCTCATGGTCACGGGCCTCTGGTCCAGCCTCATGTCACACGTCGGGGCGGTGATCGCGACCTATGGCACGATCGTCTGACCGCGACGGGGGCGACGCGACCCGCGCCTCCTCGGTGGCCGCCGGGACCGACACCGGGCGGAGCGACACCGGGTTGACCGACGCGGACGCCACCGACGTCGGCGGCGACCCGTTGCGCCCGAGCGACCACATCGACTCGGTCCGACCGGCGGCCTCCGACGGCGCGGGCATCACGCAGCCGAAGCTCGGCCCCCTCGGCTACCTGCGCTTCTTCTGGCGACAGCTGACCAGCATGAAGACCGCGCTCTTCCTGCTCATGCTGCTCGCCGTCGCGGCGATCCCCGGTTCGCTCGTGCCGCAGCGCACCTCCGACCCCAACGGCGTGGTCCAGTACCGCACCGACCACCCCGACCTGTTCCCGGTGCTCGACAAGCTCGGCGTCTTCGACACCTACTCGTCGCCCTGGTTCTCGGCCGTCTACCTGCTGCTCTTCATCTCGCTGATCGGCTGCATCATCCCGCGCACCCGGCACCACTTCGAGGCGCTGCGAGCTCGACCCCCGAAGACCCCCGCGCGGTTGTCGCGCCTGGCCGGGTACCGGTCGATCACGCTCGAGACCGCAGGAGGCGCGGGTGAGGCCTCGATCACGGCCGCCCGTGCCGTCGACGCGGCCCGGGCCCAGCTGAAGCGCTCCGGCTACCGCACGCAGGTCTTCGGCGACTCGGTCAGCGCCGAACGCGGCTACCTGCGCGAGACCGGCAACCTGGTGTTCCACTCGGCGCTCGTCGGGGTGCTCCTGACCGTCGGCGTCGGCGGCGGCTTCGGTTACTCGGGCCAGCGCGTGGTCGTCGAGGGTCAGACCTTCTCGAACGTGCTCGGCTCCTACGACTCGTTCAACCCGGGCCGCTGGTTCGACGAGGCACAGCTGTCGCCTTTCTCGATCGCGCTCGACCGGTTCTCGACCGAGTACGCGCCCGACACCGCGGGCGCGGCCGGCATGGCCACCGACTTCACCGCCGACGTCACCGCGCAGGCGCGGGGTGGCGTCGCCGAGAAGACGCAGATCAAGGTCAACTCGCCCCTGTCGATCGGCGGTTCGAACGTCTACCTGCTGGGCAACGGCTACGCGGTCGACGTGACGGTGCGCGACGGCGAGGGCAACGTCGCGTTCCGGGACACGGTCCCGTTCCTGCCGCAGGACACCAACCTCACCTCGCTCGGCGTCATCAAGGTGCCCGACGCCCTGCCCCGGCAGCTCGGCATGATCGGGTTCTTCTACCCCACGGCGGCGGACAACGGCACGGGGGCCCTGACGTCCACCGACCCGGACACCACGAACCCCGTGCTCAGCCTGAACGTCTACTCGGGCGACCTCGGGCTGGACGCCGGGGTGCCGACGTCCGTCTACACGCTCGACACGGATGGTCTGACCCCGCTGGCCGGCACCGACGACGACGCGCAGGAGAAAGCGGTCCAGCTGACCCCGGGCGAGACGGCGACGATCCCCGACGGTCTCGGCACGATCACCTTCGACGGGGTGAAGCGGTTCGCCTCGTTCGACATCCACCACGACCCCTCGCAGGTCTGGGTGCTGTTGTTCGCGGGGCTCTCGTTCGCCGGTCTGCTGACCGCGTTGTTCGTGCCGCGCCGTCGGGTCTGGGTCAAGGCCACCGAGACCGGCGACGGCGTCCGGCTCGAGTACGCCGGGCTCGCCCGCGGCGAGGACCCCACGCTCGGACGTGCCGTCGGCGACATCGCCAAGGCGCACCTGGGCGGCCTGGGCGTCCCGGCCGACGTCGCGCGCGAGGTCGCCGACGACCCGGCCCGTCACGACGTCGAGAAACCCGGCCCCGCCGCCGGGGGACGCGGACGTAAGATCTGATGGTGACCGCCGACCTCGCCTACTACTCGCTCGTCGCCGTGTACTCGGCGATGGCCATCTACACGATCTCGTTCGTGGCCTTCGCCCTCGACCTGGCGAAGCGGTCCGGTGACGCCCAGCAGGCGGCGGCCCGTGCGGCCAAGGCCGAGGCCCTCGCGACCACCACCGTCTCGCGCTCGTCGTCGGGCGGCAGCACCGTCGTCCTCGACCGGCCGTCGGGCGGAGCGGGCGGGGCGGTCCCCGCCGCCGGTGGGTCCGCCAAGGCCTCGAGCTTCGAGCGCGTCGCCATCGCCATGATGCTCCTGGGGTTCGTCGTCCACGTCTCCTCGGTCGTCCTGCGTGGACTGGCCGCCGGTCGCGTGCCGTGGGCGAACATGTTCGAGTTCTCGCTGACCGGCACCGCGATCATCGTCGGGGTCTACCTGGCCGTCCAGCTGGTGGTCAACCTGCGGTTCCTCGGCGCGTACGTCATGGGCCTCAACCTGGTGCTTCTCGCGATCGGCACCGTCAACTACTACGTGGCGGTCTCGCCGCTGCCGCCGGCGCTCCAGTCCGCCTGGCTGGTGATCCACGTCTTCGTGGCCATCCTCGGCACGGCGTTCTTCGCCATCGCCGCCGGGCTCTCGGCCGCCCAGCTCGTGCAGACGAAGCGTGAGCAGTCCAAGCTCGCCGGCCTGCGCTTCCTCGACACCCTCCCGGGCGCCGAGCGCCTCGAAGACCTGGCCTACCGCATCGCCCTCGTCGGCTTCGTCCTCTGGACCTTCACCCTCATCGCCGGCGCCATCTGGGCCGAGCGGGCGTGGGGCCGCTACTGGGGCTGGGACACCAAAGAGGTCTGGACCTTCATCATCTGGGTGCTCTACGCCGGGTACATCCACGCGCGGGCGACCCGTGGGTGGCGCGGGGCCCGGTCGTCGTGGTTGTCGATCATCGGCTTCGCCGCGGTCATGTTCAACTTCTCGGTCGTCAACGTCTTCTTCAAGGGCCTCCACGCGTACTCCGGTCTCTGACGCACCGATGCCGTGGCGTCGCCCGGCGCCGCGTGCGACGGGGCGTCAGCCCGCGAGCACGGCGTAGGAGGCGCGCAGCCGCTCCAGCCACACCTCGCGTCGGTCGTCGTCCACCGCGTGGCGGCGGAGCAGGTCCACGTCGACCTCGACCCGGCGCACGTCGATCTCCCCGTCGACGGGCAGCAGGGGATCACGCGTGACGTCGGCCCCGAGCAGGGCGGCCGTGCCGAGCCCGCAGTCGTGGCGGAGCCCGGGCACGGCGGCGGCGAGGTGCGCCCCCATGCTGAGCCCGACCGACGTGTCGAGGGCGCTCGACACGACGACGGGCAGCCCGGCCGCCGCGACGATGCGCAGTGCGGCGGTGACGCCGCCGAGCGGTTGGGCCTTGATCACGAGGAGGTCCGCGGCCCCGGCCCGGGCCACGGCCAGCGGGTCGTCGGCCTTGCGGACGCTCTCGTCGGCGGCGACGAGCACGCCCGTCCCCGAGACGCGGCGTCGCAGCTCGGCGAGCTCGGGCACCGTGGCGCAGGGCTGTTCGGCGTACTCCAGGGCGTACGGTGCCATGCCGACCAGCGCCTCCTCGGCCGACTCGACGGACCATCCTCCGTTGGCGTCGACGCGGACGCGCCCCTCGGGGCCGACCCAGTCGCGGGCCGCCGCGACGCGGGCGATGTCGTCCGCGAGGGTCTGACCGCGCTCGGCGACCTTGACCTTGACCGTCCGGCAGCCGCGGTAGCGGGCGAGCACGTCGGGCACCCGGTCGGCGGAGACGGCCGGCAGGGTCGCGTTGACCGGCACCCGGCGGGCGCCCCCTCGGGGAGCCGGCCCCAGCCGAAGTCGATCGTGGCCGCGAGCCAGGCGGCCGCCTCGGCCGGTCCGTACTCGACGAAGGGGCTGAACTCGGTCCAGCCCGACGGGCCCTCGACCAGCAGGGCCTCGCGTGCGTCGAGTCCGCGGAACCGGGTGCGGAGGGGGAGACGGACGACGTGGGCACCCTCGACCAGGTCGGCCAGGGGAGGCAGCGGGGGAGTCGTGGACGGTGCGCGGTCGACGGTCGGCATCCGCCCAGTGTCGCACCGGGGACCCCGGTAAGGTCGTGCGTCATGGTCGACCGCGAACCCGAACCCGTCCGACGACCGGAGCCCTCACCCGACGATCCCTCCGACCCGGGGCGCGACGGCCTCGGCCGCGCCTCGTCCGAGGCCGACGGCCTCCGGGTCTTCGACGGTCCCGGTCACGACGTGCTCGACCCTGCGCGCAGCCGACGCCTCGGCGTCGTCACGTTCGTCCTGGCCGTCGTGCTGCTCGCACTCGACGGTGTGGCCCTGGGACTCCTGGCCGCGGACGCCGTGAGCCCGGCCGCCGTCCTCGCGTTGGTCACCCTGTTGGCCTCCGTCGTCGTCGGGGTGATCGGTCTGATGGCCGCCGTCCTGCGCCGCGGCCGGTGGTGGGGGGTGGCCGCGGTCGTCCTCAGCTCGCTGTCGAACCCGTTCGTCCTCGTCTGGCTGATCTCGAGGTTCGTCTCGACGGTCTGACCCCGCCAGGCGGCGAGGTCGGACCCCGTCGCTAGGCTGGCGACATGGCTTCCGAGGTGTCCGACCTGTTCGATCCGACCGAGTGGCGGGGGGTCGAGGGGTTCGACGCCCTGACCGACGTCACCTACCACCACAGCCTCGACGGGCGGGTGGCCCGCGTGGCCTTCGACCGCCCCGAGGTGCGCAACGCGTTCCGGCCGCACACGGTCGACGAGCTCTACCGGGTGCTCGACGACGCCCGCATGAACAGCCGCATCGGGGTCGTCCTGCTGACCGGCAACGGTCCCAGCGCGAAGGACGGGGGCTGGGCGTTCTGCAGCGGTGGCGACCAGCGCATCCGCGGTCGTGACGGCTACAAAGCAGAGGGCGACCAGGCGAACGTGCCCGACCCGGCGTCGGCGGGGCGGCTGCACATCCTCGAGGTGCAGCGGCTCATCCGGTTCATGCCCAAGGTCGTCATCGCCGTGGTGCCCGGTTGGGCGGCCGGTGGCGGCCACTCGTTGCACGTCGTCTGCGACCTGACGATCGCCAGTCGCGAACACGGTCGGTTCAAGCAGACGGACGCCGACGTGGGGTCGTTCGACGCGGGCTACGGCAGCGCCTACTTCGCCAAGCAGATCGGGCAGAAGTTCGCTCGCGAGGTGTTCTTCCTGGCAGAGGAGTACAGCGCCGACCGTGCCCACGAGATGGGTGCCGTCAACCGGGTCGTGCCACACGTCGACCTCGAACGCGAGGCGCTCGCCATGGCGCGCACCATCCTGACGAAGTCGCCGACCGCCATCCGCATGCTCAAGTTCGCCTTCAACGCGACCGACGACGGCATCGTCGGTCAGCAGGTCTTCGCGGGCGAGGCGACCCGCCTCGCCTACGGCACCGACGAGGCCGTCGAAGGACGCGACTCGTTCCTCGAGAAGCGTGCTCCCGACTGGTCGCCCTTCCCCTGGCAGTACTGATGACGCGCACCCTGCGGGCGGTCGACGCACGTGAGCCCGGTGCGGTGCTCGACGCCCTCCGGGTCGCGCTCGAGGGGGGTCCCGCGGTGGCGCCCCGGACGGACGACCGTGTGCCCGCCGACCTCCCGGGACTCGTGCCGCAGGCGGTGTCGCTGGTCGTCGAGACCAGCGGCTCGAGCGGACGCCCGAAGCGCGTGGCCCTGTCCTCCGACGCGGTGCTCGCCGGTGCCGCCGCGGCCGACGGTGCCCTGGCCGGGCCCGGGCAGTGGGTGCTCGCCCTGCCGGCGCACTACGTCGCCGGGCTGAACGTGCTCGTCCGCTCGCTCGCCTCGGGCACCGAGCCGGCCCTGCTGACGCCCGGCCACTTCGACGTCGCCGGCTTCGTCGCCGCCGCCGGTCGGCTCGAGCACCCCGTGCGGTACTCGTCGCTCGTCCCCGCGCAGCTCTCGACGGCGCTGGACGCCGCCGACGAGGACGCCGGCGTGGCCGACGTGCTGCGCCGCTTCGACGCCCTCCTGGTGGGCGGGCAGGCGACTCCCGGCCCCCTCGTCGAACGGGCCCGTCGGCTCGGGGTGACCGTCGTGCGCACCTACGGGTCGAGCGAGACCAGTGGCGGGTGCGTGTACGACGGCGTGCCGGTGGGCCGCACCCGCGTCGAGGTCGTCGACGGCCAGGTCGAGCTGAGCGGGCCGTCGCTGGCCGAGGGGTACCTCGACGACCCCGAGCGCACGGCTGTGGCCTTCGTCACGCGCGACGGCCTGCGGTGGTACCGCACGGGCGACGCCGGAACTGTGTCGCCCGGCGGGGTGCTGACCGTGAGCGGCCGGCTCGACGACGTGATCGTCTCGGGTGGCGAGAAGGTGTCGCTCGGCGTCGTCGAGCAGGTCGTGCGCGAGCAGCCGGGGCTCGCCGACGCCGTGGTCGTCCGCGCGGCGCACGCCCGGTGGGGCGAGGTGCCCGTCGTGGTCACCGACACCGCGCCTCCTGCGCCGCCGGCCGCCGACGACCTGGCGGCACTGCGATGCGCGGTGGTCGCCGCCGCCGGTCGAGCCGCGGCACCCGATCGCATCGTCAGGGTCGACGCGGTGCCCGTGCTCGCGAGCGGCAAGCCGGACCGGGTGGCGCTGACCCGCCTGGTCGCCGGCCTCGCGGCAAGCTGATAGCCGGCTGCGAACTAGACTCGACCACGTGGCGAAGACGAAGACCTCGACCCCCAAGCGCAACGGCCGCCCCGGTGGCCGACCGGGCGGGCGGCCCGGCAAGCAGCCGGTCCGTCGCGTGACGGCCGGCGACTGGATCGGCGGTGCCCGCCTGCGCACCCTGCCGCTGGGCATCGCCCCGGTCGCCCTCGGCACCGGTGTCGCCCGGGCGAACGGTGGCTGGGACCTCACCCTGGCGCTTCTCTGCCTCGCCGTCGCGGTGTTCCTGCAGATCGGCGTCAACTACTCGAACGACTACTCGGACGGCATCCGCGGCACCGACGACTTCCGGGTCGGGCCCTCGCGACTGACCGGCTCGGGCAGCGTCCGTCCGAAGACCGTGCTGAAGGTGGCGCTGGCGTTCTTCGCCCTCGCGGCCGTCGCCGGTGTCGTCGTCGTCGTCATCACCCAGATCTGGTGGCTGCTCGCGGTCGGCGCCGCCGCGGTCGTGGCCGCCTGGTTCTACACCGGCGGCAAACGGCCCTACGGCTACAACGCCCTGGGCGAGCTCTTCGTCTTCGTGTTCTTCGGGCTCGTCGCGACCGTGGGCACGACCTTCGTACAGCTGCGCGAGTTCCCGTTCGACGCCTGGGTGGCGGGGGTCGCCGCCGGGCTGTTCGCCTGCGCGGTCCTGATGATCAACAACGTGCGCGACATCCCGCAAGACACCGCCGCCGGCAAGCGCACCCTCGCGGTCGTCGTCGGCGACCCGGTGGCGCGTGCCCTCTACGCGCTGTTCCTGCTGCTGCCGTTCTTCATCCTCGTGTACTTCGCGTTCCTGTACCTGCACGCGCCCTACGTCTACTTCACGCTCATCGTCGCGGTGCCCGCCGCGGTGATCGGCGTCACGGGCAAGACGCCCCGTGAGCTGATCCTCGCCCTGCAGCTGTCGTCGTTGACGGCCCTGGTCTGGGCTCTCGCCTTGTCGGCCGCGCTCTTCTTCTAGGGTCCGGCCCGGGCTCGCGGCCCGGGCTCGCGGCCCGGGGGCGGTCAGGCCTGGCCGTCGATGCGGCGTGCGCGCTCGCCGTCGTCCTCGGCGATGGCCTCGTCCTCGGCGACGGAGTCGTCGTCGAGCTTGGCCGGGCGCGACCGGCGGTCGGCGAGGTCGAGCGCGACCTTCCGGCGCAGCGGCGCGAAGAACAGATACGAGACGCAGAAGCCGACGACCGCCGCGATCAGCGTGGCCCAGAAGGGGTCGAACCTCAGCACCAGCAGCAGGCCCAGCACGACCGCGAACAGGCCGAGGCGGACGATCGAGTACTTGAGCCAGGGTTTCACGACGAGGAGTCTACGGTCCGTGAGGTGTGCGCCCGCCCCGCGGCGGACGGGCCGTGCGGCCGCGATCCGACGGGCCGAGGAGGCGCGGTGCGGCACCGCCTCGCGCCGTACGTCACAGCTCCGCAACGGCCGACCGACCATCAGGCGTTGCACCGGATCGAGAACTAGGCTCGGTCCATGGTCAGGCTCTTCATCGTGGGCATCGTCGCCGCGGCGGCATTCGTCATCTTCGCGCTCATCGACTGCCTGTTCGCCGACGCCTCACGGTTCCGAGCCCTCAACAAGCCCCTCTGGGCCGTCATCATCGTCCTCCTCCCCGTCATCGGCGCAGTGCTGTGGTTCGTGCTCGGGCGGGCGCGCAAGAGCGGCCGCCCGGCCGCGACGCGCACCATCGCACCCGACGACGACCCCGAGTTCTCGGGGACGTCCTGGCGCACGACGAGCGACCTCGACCGCGAGACGACCGACGAGCGCATCCGTCGCCTCGAGCAAGAGCTGCTCGACCTCGACAACGACGACAAGACCGGCAAGCAGTAAGTGACCAGTCCCTCGACCGAGTACGCCCTGTCGCTGCTCGCGTCCCTCGCCGACGCGGGTGTCCGCGACGTGGTGCTCAGCCCTGGGTCCCGAAGCCAGGCCCTGGCCCTCGCGGCCGCCGAGTTCGAGATCGCCGGTCGGTTGTCGGTCCACGTGCGCATCGACGAGCGTTCGGGCGGATTCCTGGCGTTGGGTCTCGCCGCCGAGACGGGCGTCCCGAGCGTCGTGATCACCACGTCGGGCACCGCCGTGGCGAACCTCCACCCCGCCGTGCTCGAGGCGCACCACTCGGGTGTGCCCATGATCGTCGTGAGCGCCGACCGTCCCTCCGAGATGCGCGGGATCGGCTCGAACCAGACGACGGTGCAACCGGGTCTCTTCGCGAGCGCCGTCGGGTGGGTGCGCGACGTCGAGGCTCCTCGCTCCGGTCCGGTCGACCACGAGGCCGTCCGCACGCTCGCGCGTGAGGCAGTCGCCGAGGCCCTCGGCGGCGACTCCCACGGTGCCCTCGGGCGTTCGCGCGGCCCGGTCCAGCTCAACGTCGCGTTCCGCGAGCCCCTGTCGTCGGGCGAGCAGTCGCTGCCCGCCGCCCACCCCGCGCCGGTCGAGGTCGCGCCGCCCGTGGCACCATCCGCGCTCGGGGTCGACGTCGACCCCGCGACCCTCGTCGTCGCCGGGCACGCCGCCGGCCCCGAGGCCGAGGCCGCTGCCCGGGCACTGGGTGCCCCTCTCGTGGCCGAGGTCTCGAGCGGGGCCCGTTTCGGGCCGCACCTCGTCTCGTCGTACCGTGCCCTGCTCGACGACGCCGACTTCGGCGGCCGCGTCCGTCGGGTGGTGGTCTTCGGGCACCCGACCCTCAGCCGTCAGATCCCCTCGCTGCTCACCCGTGACGGGGTCGAGGTCGTGGTCGTCCGTGCGGCGGGGGCCGAGGCCTACGACCCGGGTCGCTCCGCGCGCGTGGTCGAGGCCGTCGAGGTGGACCGCGCCTCCTCGGGGGTCGGTTCGACCGACGACGCCGCGCATCGCACGTGGGTCGGGCGCTGGGTCCACACGGGTCGTCGCCTGCTCGAGGCCGAGGCCGAGGCCGAGTCCGAGGACGCGGCCGACGGTCCCGGGGCCGACGGGACGGCCGAGGGTTCGGCCGGTCGCACCGAGGCGGCCGAACAGGCCGAGTTCCTGCGTCGCGAGGTGCAGCTGCTGCGGCGGCCGGTGACGCGCCGCGCCCTCGCCGAGGCCCTGTGGCGCGTCAGCTGGCCACACGACCGCCTCGTGTTGGGTGCGTCGAGGCTCATCCGCGAACTCGACCAGATCGTGCCGGGCAAGAAGATCCCCGTGCACGCCAACCGTGGGCTGGCCGGCATCGACGGCACGATCGCCACGGCCACCGGCATCGCCCTCGCCAGCCAGCGTGACGACCCCGCAGCCGGCACCACCCGGGTGCTCGTCGGCGACCTGACCTTGTTGCACGACGTCGGTTCGATGCTCCTCGGCCTCGGCGAGACCAGGCCCCGGTTGCAGGTGGTCGTCGGCAACGACGGCGGCGGCACCATCTTCGACGGGCTCGAGGTCGCGGCCACCGCGTCGCCCGAGGCGATGACCCGTGTGCAGTTCACCCCTCACGAGGTCGACCTCTCGGCACTCGCCGTGGCCTACGGCTGGCAGTACGTCGAGGCGGCCACGCGGGCGGAGCTCGACCAGGCCCTCGTCGCCCGGTACGACGGGCCGGTTCTGATCGAGGTGCCCCTCTCCCGCTGAGCGTCCGCGCCACGCCAGGGCGGATCGGGTCGCTCGGTCGTAGGGTCGAGGGCATGGCCAAGACGTGGACGACCCCGCCCTCCCAGTCCCTCCGAGCCGGTGAGGGCTTCGTGCTCGCCGACGTCGACACCTCGTCCACCCCGGGCTTCGCGGGTGACAAGGCGTACGCACAGCAGGCGCTCGAGTCGGGTCGCGAGACCCTGAGCGAGCTCCAGGAGAAGATGTTCGCGCAGAGCCGGAGCGGGGGCAGCACCGGCAACGTGCTGTTGGTCCTGCAGGCGATGGACACCGCCGGCAAGGGCGGCATCGTCCGGCACGTCGTGGGCGCCGTCGACCCCCAGGGCGTCGCGCACCATGCCTTCAAGTCGCCGACGCCCGACGAGCTCGCGCACGACTTCCTGTGGCGGGTGCGGCGCGAGCTGCCCGGCCCCGGCATGATCGGGGTCTTCGACCGCTCGCACTACGAGGACGTGCTGATCGGCAAGGTGCGCCGCCTCGCGCCGCCCGAGGACATCGAACAGCGGTACGCCGACATCGTCGAGTTCGAGGACGAGCTCGTCGCGAACGGCACCACGCTGGTCAAGGTGATGCTGCACATCTCGTCCGACGAGCAGAAGGAACGCCTCGCGGACCGACTCGACCGCCCCGACAAGCACTGGAAGTACAACCCCGGCGACCTCGAGGAGCGTCTCGTCTGGAACGACTACCAAGACGCCTACGAGACGGCGATCCGTCGCACGTCGACCGGGACCGCCCCGTGGTTCGTCGTGCCGGCCGATCGCAAGTGGTACGCCCGGGTCGCCGTCCAGAAGCTGCTGATCGACGCCCTCGCGTCGCGCGGGCTCGACTGGCCCGTCGCGCAGTTCGACGTCGAGCTCGAGAAGACGAAGCTCGCGACGTCGTAGCGGGGGACAGTCCGCTCGGGTCGGACGCGTCCGTTCAGGTGCCTCCGGCGATCGCCGGTCGTCGAACGGTACGGTTCGGGGTACGCGTGTTGCTCACGGGTCCCCCGGTCCCTGACAATGCCTCATGCTCGTCATCTCGCCCCTCCGTGGCGGTCCTACCGCGGTGGTCTTCTCCCTCGCTCTCGTCGTCGCCGTCGTCGCGTCCTGGCTCGTCGTCGCCCCGGCCGGCGCCGCCCCGCTCGGCACGACGCCGATCGGGAGCATCACCGGTCGGGTCACGGCCCAGACGGCCGATGGTTCGATGGTGCCGTCGTCCGCCGGTCGGTTGACGGCCGTCTCACCCGGGACCACCCCGGACGAGGTCCCGGTCCCCTCGCTCGAGCGTCGGCCCGACGGGACCTTCACGTTCACCGGAGTCACGCCGGGCCGGTGGTACGTCACGCTCGAAGCGCCGTATCCCGGTCCGTACCGTTATGGGTCCCCTCGATTCTGGGTGGACGTTCCCGCCGACGGGTCGGCGGCCTCGGTCGGCGATCTCCCGCTCATCCTGTCCCAGCTCCTGTCGGGCCAGGTGTCGGCGGTCGTCGACGGGAGGACGGTGCCGCTGCCGTACGCCCGCGTGACGATCTGGTGGAAGAACCCCACCACCGGTGGTTACAAGGACGAGGGCTCCGAGTCCACGGCGAGCGAGGACGGTCGCTGGGAGTTCCCCCTCCTGCGCCCGGGCACCTATCGCCTGAGCTTCGGAGACGGGTCCTCGCAGTCATCGAGGGTCCACGACGACCTGTACTGGCCGGCGGGTCGGCGGTTCGCCGATGCCGAGGACATCGTCATCGGTCCCGGACAAAAGATCACCGGTCTCGACGTCGTCCTCACCGAACGGACCTTCACGACGACACGAGTGGCCGGGGACGACCGGTTCGGCACCGGAGCAGCGGTCCTGTCGTCGCCCTGGGGCTTTCCTTCCACGAACGGTGCCACGCCTCGGGTCCCCGTCCTCTACGTCGCGAACGGGCTGAACTTCCCGGACGCGCTCAGCGCGGGCCCTGCGGCAGCCCACGAGGGCGGGGCCCTCGCGATGACCGACCGGGATGCCCTCCCCGCAGCCACCGTGGCGGTCATCGAGCGCCTCGCCCCCGAGCGCATCGTGGTCGTGGGTGGGCCGGCCGCGGTCTCCGCCCAGGTCTACGAGCAGCTGGCCTCGTGGCAACCGGCGATCACGAGGCTCGGTGGAGCGGACCGCTACGAGACCTCGCGCCTGGTGGCGCGTCACTCGTTCCTCGGCTCGTCGACCGGCGAGAGGATCTACCTCGCCACGGGTGAGGCGTTCCCGGATGCCCTGGCCGCAGGTCCTGCCGCTCATCGGGACGACGCCCCGGTCGTCCTCGTCCGAGGTGCTCAGTCGGCCGCCGACGCTCCGACGAGGGCCCTGATGGTCGAGCTGGGCAAGGCCCGGGCCATCCTCGTCGGCGGGACGGCGAGCATCTCCCGGGCGTACGAAGCCAGTCTCGTCGAGCAGGAGCCCTTTCTCGTCACCGAGCGTCGCGCCGGAGTCGATCGCTACGAGACGGCCGCCGCACTCGTCGGTGGTGACTCCGAGACGATCTTCGTGGCGAGCGGACGGGGATTCGCCGATGCGCTGGTCGCGGGTGCGGTCGCCGCCCGCGAAGGTGCCTCGCTCGTCCTGAGCGAGCGAGACTGTGTCCCGCCGGCGACGGAGCGAGCCGTGCTCGACGCCCGCGTCTTCGAGGTCGTCCTCGTCGGGGGACCGGCGGTGCTGGGGGCCGCCAACGAGGTCCCGCTGGCCGTCTGCGGTCGCTGACCGGACGTCAGGAGGCGCGGCTCCGCAACGCGTCGCCGGTCCCCTTGGGCAGCCGCAGCCCCTCGATCAGGCTGAGCAGGGCCAGCACGGCCAGCACGATCAACGCGGCCTGGTACCCGGACGCCGCGGGTGCCGGGCCGTCGGTCGAGATCGCGAGGTCGGCCACGCGGACGGCCAGTGCCGTCGCGGCGACGCCGAGCCCCACGGCGAGTTGGCTCGTGATGGACGCGATGGCGTTGGCGGGCCCGATCATCTCGGCCGGGACGTCGGCGAACTGCAGCGTGTTGTAGGCCGTGAAGCCGACGGACCGGAAGACGCCGCTGAGCAGCAGCACCCCCGCCACGACGACCGGCGAGGTGTCGGGGCCGACCAGCGCGGCCGCGACGAAGGTCGCCGCGAGGGCCACCGTCGCGACGACGATGATCGGCACCACGCGGAAGCGCTTCAGCAGCGGCGTCGTGAACGGTTTGACGGCCAGGTTGCCGACGAACACCCACATGAGCATGAGTCCCGCCTCGACCGGCGACCAGCCGAAACCGTCCTGCAGCAGCAGCGGGACGACGAAGGGGATGCCGTTCACGACGGCCCGGTAAAGCGATCCGCTGAGGTTCGTCACGCGGAACGACCCGATGCGGAAGGCCGTGAGGTCGAGCAACGGGTGCGCCGCCCGACGGAACCACCGCACGGCCACGAGGCCGAGCACCACCGCCAGGACGGCCAGCAGCACGCCCGGCACGAGCGTCGTGGGCTCGCCGAGCAGCTCGAACGCCAGCACCAGTGCCACGATCGATCCCGCCACGAGCACCAGACCGACCAGGTCGAGAGGCTGACGGTCACCGACCTCGGGGGAGGGGACGACCCTCCAGGCGACCGCGAGCAGCGCGAAGCCGACCGGGACGTTGACCAGGAACACCCACTGCCAGCCGAGGTGCTCGGTGAGCAGTCCTCCGAGCAGCGGCGCGACGACCGGAGCCACGAGCGCGGGCCAGGTGAGGTAGGCGATCGCCCGGATCAGCTCGGACTTCTCGGTGCTGCGGAGGACGATCAGTCGGCCGATCGGCACCATCATGCTGCCCGCGAAGCCCTGCACGACCCGGGAGGTCGTGAGGGCGACCAGGTCGGTGCTCGCGGCACAGGCGACCGAGGCGAGGACGAAGAGCACGACGGCCGCGAGGAACACGCGGCGGGCGCCCCAGCGTTCGGCGAGCCAGGCGCCCAGCGGGATGAACGCCGCCACGGCGACGAGGTAGCCGGTCACGGCGAGTCCGAGCTGCGCGGGCTGGACGCCGAAGTCGGTCGCGATCGTGGCGGTCGCCGTCGACAGGATGGTGGCGTCGAGGTTCTCCATGAAGAACGCGGCCGCCACGACGAGGGCGACCGGACGCGACCACGTCGTCGCGGGGGCGGGCGCGGTCATCGGCTGAAGGCGTCGACCACGGGGCGGAACTTCATGGCCGTCTCGGCCACCTCCCTCTCGGGCACGGACTCGGCGACGACGCCGGCCCCCGCGAACGCCCGCACCGAGCCGTCCCGGTCGACCTGGGCACACCGGAGGGCGATGGCCCACCCGCCGTCGCCGTCGGCACCGACCCAGCCGACGGGCCCCGCGTAGCGACCACGGTCGAACGGTTCGAGTTCTCGGATCAGGGCCAGCGCCTCCTGCGTCGGGGTGCCGGCGACGGCCGCCGTCGGGTGCAGCGAGGCGATGAGGTCGAGCGAGCTCGACCCGTCGGTCAGGCGGCCCCGCACGTCGCTGGCCAGGTGCCAGAGGTTGGGGAGGCGCAGGGTGAAGGGCTGCTCGCCCGTCACGACGTCCCGGGCGTGCGGTCCGAGCGACAGCAACAGGCTGCGCAGGGCGAAGGCGTGTTCGTCGAGGTCCTTCGGAGACGTCGCCAGGGCGAGGGCGGCCTGCTCGTCGGTGGCCGCGTCGACGCCACGGGCCGCGCTTCCGGCGAGGACCCGGGCCGACACCTCGCCCCGTTCGGACTTGACGAGCGTCTCGGGGCTCGCCCCGATCAGTCCGTCGACGGCGAAGGCGTAGCAGTCGGGGTACGCGGTGAGCAGGGTGGCGGCGACGAGGCGCAGGTCGGCCTCGGGGGGCAACGTGCCCACGAGGTCGCGTGCGAGCACGACCTTGCTGACCCGACCGGCGCCGATGGCGTCGACGGCCCGGGCCACGGCCGTCGCGTAGCCGCCGGCGTCGAGGGCGCCGTCGGCCAGCGAGAGGCGGACGGAGGCGCCGACCGGCTTCCCCGCGGGCAGCTCGGCGTCGTCCACCCTCGTGATCCAGGCGACCCCGTCGCGCCGTCCGATGACGATGCTCGGGACGATCAGCACGCTCGTCTCGGCGGACTCGTCGTCGAACGCGAACGAGCCGAACGCGACCAACCCGGTACCGGGCACGCCGACCTCGTCGTGCACCGTGGCGGAGGCCGCCACGGCACGCCAGGCGTCGGCGGCCTCGGTCATGCGGTCGGGCCCGGAGAACTCGAGACGGAGGGCCTCGCCGACGCCCGCCATGCCCGCCCCGCCGCGGACGAAGACCAGCGGACGCGCCCGGTCGACGACGTCGAGCAACGGGCTGACGTGGTCGATTCGCGTGGTGCGGACGGCGAGTGACGGAGCGCGGGACGCGGGGGACTTCACTCGTCGACCCTACTCGGGACACCCCCAGTGCTTGACGGTAGGATCCACCATCGTGACCAAGGCCGACATGAACAAGCAACCCGACGAGGTCGCCTCGATGTTCGACGGCGTCGCGCGCCATTACGACCGCACGAACGACGTGCTCTCGGCGGGCAACGCCGTCCTGTGGCGCATCGCCACCGTGAAGGCGATCGGTGCCGGTCCGGCCGACAAGGTCCTCGACATCGCAGCCGGCACGGGCACCAGCTCGGCGGCCATAGCGCAGCGGGGTGCCGAGGTCGTCGCCCTCGACTTCTCGAAGGGCATGGTCGAGGTCGGCCGCGAACGCCACCCCGAGCTCGAGTTCGTCGAAGGCAACGCCGAGTCGCTGCCCTTCGACGACGACACGTTCGACGCCGTCACCATCTCGTTCGGGCTGCGCAACGTGAACCGGCCCAAGGTCGCGCTGGCCGAGATGAACCGCGTGCTCAAGCCCGGTGGCCGCCTCGTCGTCTGCGAGTTCTCCACTCCGCCGTTCGGTCTCCTGCGCGCCGCCTACCGGGCCTACCTCAAGTACGGCATGCCCCTCGTCGCCAAGGTCACCAGCAGCAACGGCCCGGCCTACTCGTACCTGGCCGAGTCCATCGAGCAGTGGCCGGAGCAGCAGGTCCTCAGCCAGTGGATCCGCGGCGCCGGGTTCACCCGCGTCGCCCACCGCGACCTCAGCTTCGGCATCGTCGCCCTGCACCGGGGTCGCAAGCCGGCGTCGGGCGCCGCGCGCTCCTCCTCGCGGTCGAAGCGGGCCACGTCGTGAACGCCGGCGCCCCTCCTGCGCAGCGCAACTCGCTGGGTCGTTCGCTCGGCCTCGGCGAGAAGCTGTTCGCCACGCCGACCGAGCGTCGTTTCGTGGCCGCGGTCGACGACGGGCTCGAGCTCGTCGAAGAGGGGTTGCTGCGCGAGATCGCCTTCGCCGACGACATCGCCGACGCCACGACGCGCTACCTCCTCGCGGCCGGCGGCAAGCGCGTCCGGCCGACGCTGACGCTGCTCATCGCCCAGCTGGGCGACGGCGCGACCCCGGGATCGTCGCCTCGGCGCAGGCCACCGAGATCACCCACCTCGCCTCGCTCTACCACGACGACGTCATGGACGAGGCGCAGATGCGTCGCGGCGTCCCCAGCGCCCAGACGGTGTGGGGCAACAACGTCGCGATCCTCGCCGGCGACCTGCTGTTCGCCCGGGCCAGCACCATCGTGTCGGGGCTCGGCCAAGAGGCCATCCTGCTCCAGGCCGAGACCTTCGAACGGCTCTGCCTCGGTCAGCTCCACGAGACGGTCGGCCCACGAGAAGGCGACGACCCGATCGCCCACTACATCGACGTGCTCGCCGACAAGACGGGGTCGCTCATCTCGACCGCCGCTCGCGCCGGCGTCATGTTCAGCGGGGCACCGCGTGAGTACCTCGCCCCCGTCGCCGAGTTCGGTGAGAAGATCGGCATCGCCTTCCAGCTGATCGACGACGTCATCGACCTGTCCGACCAGCCCGCGGAGACCGGCAAGAAGGCCGGCACCGACCTGCGGGCCGGCGTCGTCACGCTCCCGGTGCTGTACCTGCGGCAGCTGGCGCAGGCCGACCTCGAGGCGTCGTCGCTGTTGTCCGAGATCGACCGCATCGTCGACGCCACGCGTGCCGCGGCCCACGGGTCGAGCGGTGAACCGAACCTCGAGGGCGGCACGTCGGCGTCGCTCGCCGACGCGACGGCCCACCTCGACGACGAGTTCGCCGACCTGGTCCGACGCGTCCGTCAGCACGAGGTCACCGAACGCACCCGGGTCGAGGCTCACCGGTGGGCCCGCGAGGCCCTCGACGCCCTGTCCCCGCTGCCCGACGGGCCCGTGAAGAAGGCGCTCACCCGCTTCGCCGACCGCGTGGTCGAGCGGTCCGCCTGACCGGCGCCGCGCCTCCTCGTCCGTCTCGTCCTCGAGCACCATCGTCCAACCGGCCGGCCCCGCCGAGCCACCCCAGATCTAGGGAGAACCCGTGACCACCTTGCGACTGGCCATCGTCGGCGCCGGACCGGCCGGCATCTACGCCGCCGACATCCTCGCGAAGGCCGAGAAGGCCTTCGACGTCTCGATCGACCTCTTCGAGCAGCTGCCGGCCCCCTACGGTCTCGTGCGCTACGGCGTCGCCCCCGACCACCCCCGCATCAAGGGCATCGTCAACGCGCTGCGCGACGTGCTCGACAGCGGCGACATCAGGGTCTTCGGCAACGTCCGCTACGGCGTCGACATCGGGCTGGACGACCTGCGCAAGCACTACAACGCCGTCATCTTCTCGACCGGTGCCATCAAGGACGCCGACCTCGACATCCCCGGCATCGACCTCGAGGGCAGCTACGGCGCGGCCGACTTCGTCAGCTGGTTCGACGGTCACCCCGACTTCCCCCGCACCTGGCCGCTCGACGCGACGTCGGTCGCCGTCGTCGGCGTCGGCAACGTCGCGCTCGACGTGTCCCGCATCCTGGCCAAGCACGCCGACGACCTGTTGCCCACCGAGATCCCCGACAACGTCTACGCGGGCCTCAAGCAGTCCTCGATCACCGACGTGCACGTCTTCGGACGCCGGGGCCCGGCCCAGGTCAAGTTCACGCCGCTCGAGCTCCGCGAGCTGGGCGAGGTGCGTGACGTCGACATGATCGTCTACGACGAGGACTTCGACCACGACGAGGCGTCCAAGACGGCCATCGCGACCAACAAGCAGGTGTTCGTCATCGACAAGGTGCTGAACCAGTGGCGCCAGCGCGAGGTGGGGACGGCGTCGCGTCGCCTGCACCTGCACTTCTACGCCAAGCCCGTCGAGGTCGTCGGCGATGCCGACGGTCGCGTCGCGGCCTTCCGGTACGAGCGCACCCGGCCCGACGGGCAGGGCGGCGTCGAGGGCACGGGCGAGCTCCGCGACGTGCCGATCCGGGCCATCTACCGCGCGGTCGGCTACTTCGGCTCTCCGCTCGACGGCATCCCGTTCGACGAGCGTCGTGGCGTGATCCCGAACCACGAGGGCCAGGTGATGGACGACGACAACCAGATCGTCCCCGGCGTCTACGCCACCGGCTGGATCAAGCGCGGCCCCGTCGGCCTCATCGGGCACACCAAGAGCGACGCGATGGAGACCATCAAGCACCTCATCAACGACCAGGCCAGCTGGTGGCAGCCGGTCGACCCGTCCGACGAGGCCATCCCGGCCCTGCTCGAGCAGCGCGGCGTCGAGTACACCGACCTCGAGGGCTGGCACCGTCTCGACGGGCACGAGATCGCCCTCGGCGGGGCCCACGAGCACGAGCGTGCCCGGGTCAAGGTCGTGGAGCGTGACGAGATGGTGCGCGTCTCGCGCGCCGTCGAGACGGAGACGACGCCCGCCTGACGTCCTCGGTCGCCCGCAGCGCGCCTCCTCGGCTCCCCTCGACGGGGGAACCGAGGAGGCGCGCGGTCGTCACCGACCTCGTCGGTCGTCGGTATGGTGGTCCCCATGGCAGACAGTTCCTTCGACGTGGTCAGCAAGGTCGACAAGATGGAGGCCGACAACGCCCTCCACCAGGCGCAGAAAGAGATCGAGCAGCGCTACGACTTCAAGGGTGTCGGCGCCTCGGTCGACTGGAGCGGCGAGAAGCTGCTGCTCAAGGCCGCCACCGAAGAACGCGTCAAGGCCGTGCTCGACGTGCTCGAGTCGAAGTTCATCAAGCGCAGCATCAGCCTCAAGCACCTCGACGTCGGCGAGCCCTTCGCCAGCGGCAAGGAGTACCGCATCGAGGCGTCCCTCAAGCAGGGCATCGAGCAGGACGCAGCGAAGAAGATCGGCAAGATCATCCGCGACGAGGGCCCGAAGAGCGTGAAGAGCCAGATCCAGGGCGACGAACTGCGCGTGCAGTCCAAGAGCCGTGACGATCTGCAGGCGACCATGGCGCTGTTGAAGAAGGCCGACCTCGACGTCGACCTGCAGTTCGTCAACTTCCGCTAGTCACCGCGCGGCTCACGACTCCGAGGTCCCGTCCATGGTCGAACCCGCCTGGGTGGCGCCGACGATCGCCGTTCTCGGCATCGTGCTCGACATCGCCATCCGGGTGTTCGCGATCGTCTACGTCCCGATCAACAGGCGGCCCCAGACGGCCACCGCGTGGTTGCTCGCGATCTTCCTGATCCCGTACGTCGGGTTCGTCCTCTTCTTGTTGATCGGCAGCACCAAGCTGCCCGCGCGTCGTCGTGAGAAGCAGACCGAGATCAACAAGTACATCATCGAGACGACCGAGGGCATGGAGCGCGTCAAGCGCGACCACCCGTGGCCGGCCTGGCTCGACTCGGTGGTCGAACTCAACCGCACGCTCGGTGCGATGCCGCTCGTCGGCGGCAACACCGGTGAGATGCACACCGACTACGACGAATCCATGGCCGCGATGGTCGAGGCCGTCGACGGGGCCCACCGCTACGTCCACGCCGAGTTCTACATCACGAGCCTCGACCGCACGACCGAGCCGTTCTTCCTGGCGCTCGAGAACGCCCGTCGACGGGGCGTCACGGTCCGTCTGCTCATGGACCACATCGCCAGCCGCGGGTACCCGGGGTACCGCAAGGCCCGACGCCGGTTGGACGCGATGGGCGTGGAGTGGCAGCTCATGCTGCCCGTGCTGCCGCTGCGGGGCAAGTACCAGCGGCCCGATCTGCGCAACCACCGCAAGCTCCTCGTGATCGACGGTCGGGTGGCCTTCACGGGCTCGCAGAACATGGTCGACAAGAGCTACCAGAAACGCAAGAACAAGCGCCGAGGCCTCGAGTGGAAGGACTTCATGGTCCGCTTCGAGGGCCCCATCGTCGCCGGCATCAACGCGCTGTTCGTCACCGACTGGTACAGCGAGACCGACGAGTTGCTGCTCCGCGAGACCGACCCCGTGCACACGGCCGACCGGCTCGAGACGATCGACTGTCAGGTGGTGCCGAGCGGGCCGGGCTTCGACGGCGAGAACAACCTGCGGTTGTTCAACTCGCTGCTCTACAGCGCGCAGGAGCGCATCATCATCACCAGCCCCTACTTCGTGCCCGACGAGTCGATGCTCTACGCCGTGACGACCGCGGCCCAGCGCGGGCTCGAGGTGCAGCTCTTCGTCAGCGAGATCGGCGACCAGCCGGTGGTCTACCACGCGCAGCGTTCCTACTACGAGGCCCTGCTGCGGTCGGGGGTCCGCATCTTCCTGTACCGCTCGCCGACCGTCCTGCACGCCAAGCACTTCTCGATCGACGACGAGGTCGCGGTCATCGGCTCCAGCAACATGGACATGCGGTCGTTCAGCCTCAACCTCGAGATCTCGGTCATGGTGCGTGGACGCGAGTTCGTCGAACGGCTGCGCGAGGTCGAGCAGACCTACCGCGCCTCGAGCCGCGAACTATTCCTCGACGACTGGCTCGTGCGGCCCTTCCGCTCGAAGGTCCTCGACAACGTCGCCCGCCTCACCTCCGCCGTCCAGTAGTCCACCTGTCCACGCGGTCCATCGCGGGCCCGCGGCCCGCGCGGCGCGGCCCTGAGGGCGAGTGGTCGTGAGGGGGCTCCCGAGGCTGTATATTTGTCTGGCGCCTCCGGTCGGTGATCACACGGGCTGGGCGTGCATGGCAAGTTACCCAAGCGGCCAAAGGGATCTGACTGTAAATCAGCCGGCGTAGCCTTCGGGGGTTCGAATCCCTCACTTGCCACGGTTGCCCCTCAAGAACGGACTCGCTCGTCGAGTCCGTTCTTGCGTTACCGGGCCACCCACCCCCACAGGAGGACCCGTGTCCGTCACCCCGACCCCCGCCGAGCTGCTCGAGATCGCCGTCGCCGTCGCGGGTGAGGCCGCCGAGCTCGCGGCCCTCCGCCGCTCCGAGGGGGTCGTGGTCGCCGACACCAAGAGCAGCGCCGTCGACGTCGTGACGCACACCGACCGAGAGGTCGAGACGTACGTCCGAGGCCGTCTGGCCGCGCTGCGACCCGGGGACGGCTTCTTCGGAGAAGAGGGCGAACCCGACGACTCCACCACCGGTCTCACCTGGGTCGTGGACCCCATCGACGGGACCGTCAACTTCCTCTACGGCATCCCGCAGTGGGCCGTGAGCATCGCCGTCGTCGAGGGCGGTCCCGACCCGCTCACCTGGCGCACCCTCGCCGCGGCGGTCGTCAACCCGACGTCGGGCGAGGCCTTCACCGCGTCGGTCGGCGGCGGCGCGTGGCTGGACGGTCGTCGCCTCGAGGTGAACGCTCCGGCTTCCCTCGAGTCGTCCCTGCTGGCCACCGGGTTCTCGTACGACGCCGCACGTCGGGTCGAGCACGCGGAGGCGCTGGTCCGGGTGGTGGGGCGCGTTCGCGACCTGAGGCGCCTGGGGGCGGCCTCGCTCGACCTCTGCGCCGTCGCCGCAGGACGGGTCGACGCCTACGTCGAGCGAGGACTCAAACCGTGGGACCACGCGGCGGGCGCGCTCGTGGCCGCCGAAGCAGGCGCCGTCGTCCGCGGGGAGCTCGGGCAGGCGCCCAGCGAGTCGCTGACCTTCGTCGCGGCCCCTGCCATCGCCCAGGACCTCGCCGCCCTGGTCGTCGAGGCAGGGATCTGACCTGAGCACCCTCGCTGCGAGATATGAACATGCAGCGTTCGAGTTGTCATATCGTAGGTCAACGATACATATCGACATCGACACCCGAATGCGGGTAGCCATTCGTTCATCGACCGGCTACCCTGGAGAGGTCGTTATTGATCCGTGATCATCGCGTGACGCACTCCGCCAGGGCTCCTTCCGAAAGTCCTGCGCAGCTCGCGCCACGATCACCAGTGACGGCCGTGAAGACGACGGTGCACCCACCGTCCGATCCCGATCACCCCGAGGACCCATCACACGTGACGAAGTACCAGCAGATCGCCGAGCCCGACGGCGACGGAACCCCGTCGCGTCGCGCCACCGACGACCTCACGGGCACCGGTTCGCCGAGTGTCGCTCCGACCGTCCCCGTCGTGGCCGACGCCCCCGTCTACCTCACCCGTCGCGAAGCGCGTGAGGCCGAACGCCGCGCGGCCCGGCCCGTGACGACGACGGCCTCCGCCGCCCCCACGACCTCCGCCACCACGACCTCCGCCACCACGACGGCTGCCGCCGCTACGAGCACTGCGGCCCGCGTGGTCGCCGAGCCCGCCGCCGAGGCCCGACCCGCGACTGGCCCGTCCGCGGCGACCGAGCACGTCTCGCCGCGACGAGCCGCTCGTCTCGGTGCGGACTCCGGCACCCGTCCCGCAGCTGCCGGGCGCACCGCGAAGGCCCGCGCACAGCGCCCCGCGGCTCGCCTCGAGGCGCCCGTCCGCGCGCCCCGCACCGCCGGGGCGACCTTCCGACGCACCACCAAGCGCGTCACGGTCGTCGGAGCCATGCTCTTCGCCGCGTCCATGCTCGTGGCCACCTCGGTGCCCGCCAACGCCTTCTTCGTCGACACCCCCACGCAGACGGCCGCCAAGAAGGCCGCCGACTCCCAGAGCTACACGGCGACCGCACCCTCGGCCGACGGCACGGCCGGCGTCTCGCGCGACGGTTACTCGGTCACCGAGATGAAGGCCGTCTCCGAGTACGCCTCGACGAGTGCCAGCACGTTCTCGAACGACGTCGACGGCACGGTCCAGTGGCCGTTCCAGACGGGCGTGCCGATCAGCAGCGGCTTCGGCGCCCGCCAGGTGGCCAACTGCGGCTTCTGCTCGACGTTCCACCAGGGTCTCGACTTCGTCCCCGGTGCCGGCTCGCCGATCCAGGCGATCGCCGACGGCGTCGTCAGCAAGGTCGACGGCCCCTCGGGTGCCCTGGGCAACAACGTCTGGATCGACCACGTCGTCAACGGCCAGAAGGTCACCAGCGTCTACGCGCACATGCAGACCGGTTCGGTCGAGGTCCGCGAGGGCGACACCGTCACGGTCGGCACCATCATCGGCAAGGTCGGCAGCACGGGCAACAGCACCGGGGCCCACCTGCACTTCGAGATCGTGATCGGCGGCGTGCCCGTCGACCCCTATCCCTGGCTCCAGGCCAACACGAACTGAGCCGTGGTCCCGCGTCCGCGCGGCACGCACGAGAAGAGCCCCACCTGTCGCCAGGTGGGGCTCTTCCGTCGTCGTCGCCGCTACGACGTGGTGGCGAGCCAGACCGTCGCGTTCGCCGGCAGGGCCGGCCCGTCGACGACCATGGTGGCCAGCAGGACCTCGCCCACGGGGAGCTCGACGGGGACGTCGCCCATGTTGGCCACGACGGTGACCCCCTGGCTGCGGAACGCGACCACCTCGGGCCCGAAGCCCTCGAGCCAGGTCAGCGTGCCCGTACCCAGCTCGTGCTCCGCACGGAGGCGGAGCGCCCGCGTGTAGAGCTCGAGCGTCGACCCGGCGACACCCCGCTGCTCGTCCCGGGCGTACGTCGACCAGTCCGCGGGTTGGGGCAACCAGGAGGCGCCCGTCGCGTTGAACCCGAAGGCCGGCTCGGTCGCGGACCAGGGCAACGGCACGCGGCAGCCGTCCCGGCCGTAGCGCTCCCCGTCCGTGCGGAACCACGTGGGGTCCTGCCGGGAGTCGTCGGGCAGGTCGATGGCCTCGGGCAGGCCGAGTTCTTCGCCCTGGTAGAGGTACGCGCTGCCGGGGAGGGCCAACATGAGCGCCGATGCGGCTCGCGCCCTGGCCAACCCGAGCTCGGGGACGGGCAGCCCCTCGCTCTTCGGCCCGATGCCGTACCCCTGCGGGTTCTCGGCCGTCAGGGCGAGCCGGCTGGCGTGCCGGACGACGTCGTGGTTGCTCATGACCCAGGTGCTGGGGGCTCCGACGCTCGAGAAGGTCTGGAGGGACGCGTCGACGACCTCGCGGACGGCCGGGGCGGACCACCCGGTCTCGAGGTAGGCGAAGTTGAACGCCTGGTGCATCTCGTCGGGGCGCACCCAGTCGGCCAGACGCGAGAGCGGTTCGACCCAGGCCTCGGCGACGAGCACCCGGTCGCCCGGGTACTCGGCGAGGACGGTGTGCCACTCGCGGTAGATCTCGTGGACGCCCTCCTGGCCCCAGTAGGGCGGGGGAGCGGACTCGCCCTGGCCACCGCCCATGCTGCCGGACTCGGCGGGGGGCGTGTAGTCGGGCAGGCCCTCGGCCTTGACCATGCCGTGAGCGACGTCGACCCGGAACCCGTCGACGCCGCGGTCGAGCCAGAAGCGCAGCACGTCGACGAACTCGTCGCGCACGCGGCGGTTCGTCCAGTCGAGGTCGGGTTGCGACGAGTCGAACAGGTGCAGGTACCACTGGCCCGGTCGGCCGTCGGCCTCGGTCACGCGGGACCACGCCGGGCCGCCGAAGACCGACTGCCAGTTGTTCGGCGGCAGCTCGCCGTCGGGGCCGCGGCCGTCACGGAACAGGTACCGACCGCGGGCGGCCGAACCGGCCGGCGAGGCGAGGGCCTCGCGGAACCACGCGTGGTCGCTCGAGGTGTGGTTCGGCACCACGTCGACGATGACCCGCAGGCCCAGCTCGGTGGCCCGGGCGCGGAGGGCGTCGAAGTCGTCCAAGGTGCCGAACAGCGGGTCGACGTCGCGGTAGTCGGCCACGTCGTAGCCCGCGTCGCGCTGGGGCGAGGTGTAGAAGGGCGACAGCCAGACGGCGTCGACGCCGAGCTCGCCGAGGGCGTCGAGTCGCGACGTGATGCCGGGGAGGTCGCCGACGCCGTCGCCGTCGCCGTCGGCGAACGACCGCGGGTAGACCTGGTAGATGACGGCGGTGCGCCACCACTCGTGGCCCTGGTCGGCGGTCGTCGCGGTGCCCTCGAGGGGGGCGGTCGGGGTCAGCGTGTCGGTCTCGGCCGGATCTCGTGTGGACATGAGGCCACGATACGGCAGGCCCCCGACGCGGCATCGGCTACGGTCGTGGTCAGGACAGCCCGGAGGGGGACCTCCGGGACGAACACCCGCGACACGATTGGCACGATCCTGAACCCTGCGACCGATCTCGTGACGGCCGACCTGCCCGCCGGCACCCGGCCGTTCCCGCTCGCGCTCGGAACCAACGTCTTCGGCTGGACGGTCGGCGCCCCCACCGCCCTCGAGGTGCTCGACCTGTTCGCCGACGACGGCGGCCGCGTCGTCGACACGGCCGACGTCTACTCGGCGTGGCTGCCGGGCAACTCCGGGGGCGAGTCCGAGGCCATCATCGGCCGGTGGCTCGCCCGACCGGGCAACCGCGACCGGGTGGTGCTGAGCACCAAGTGCGGGCAGCACCCCGACGCCCCCGGCCTGTCGCGCGTCAGCATCCGTGCGGCGGTCGAGGCGTCGCTGCGCCGTCTGCGCACCGACCACGTCGACTTCTACTTCACGCACTTCGACGACGACGAGACACCGCTGGACGAGACCGTGGGCGCGCTCAGCGAGCTCGTCGACGAGGGCAAGATCCTCTGCGCCGGGGCGTCCAACTACACCGGCGCGCGCCTCCGGCAGGCCCTCGCGATCGCGGATCGCGACGGACTCCACCCGTTCCGTTTGGTCCAGGTCGCGTACAACCTGGTGCGACGGGGCGAGTACGAGCACGACGTCGCCGCCATCGTGGACCACTACGACCTCGCCGTGTTGCCGCACTCGTCCCTGGCGAGCGGGTTCCTGACGGGCAAGTACCGTCACGAGGCCGGCCGCGGGGACTCTCCCCGGGGCAGCCGGGCCCTCAGCTACGTCACGCCGCAGAACCAGGGCACCCTCGAGGTCGTCGTCGAGATCGCCGAGCGTCTCGACGTCGAGCCGGGCGCCGTGGCCGTCGCGTGGCTCGCCTCCCGCGACAACGTCATCGGCGCACTCGGCAGCGCCCGGACCCCCCGCCAGCTCGAGGGCCTGCTCGACGCCGCCCGGGTCGAGTTGACCGAGGGCGACCTGGCGTCGCTCGAGGCGGCCTCGCGTCCGCTCGCCTGACGTCCGGGGTCAGCGCTCGGCGCCGTCCCTCTCATGCGCCTCCCCGTCCGCGGCGACGGGACCCAGCGGGACGATCGTCCGCGCGCCCGGGTCCCAGCGCCGCAGCCGGGACAGCACGACCGGCCGGGTCGACGGGACGCCGGCCTCGGAGAGGGCGTCGAGGGCCCGGGCCACCTGGTCGGGCGTGAGGCGTGACGCGAGGGTGACGTGGGGGGTCCACCGACCGGGCGTGGTGTGCGGGACGTCCCCCGCGCCTCCCAGGCTCTCGTGCACCCGGGCGTGGAGGTCCAGCAGTTCTCCCGTCACGACCACGGGTCGCACGAGCACGAGCCCGCGCGGGGGCGACCCGAAGAGCAGCAGCCCGCCGAGCTCGGCGGGCATCGGCAGCGCCTCCGAGAGGGGCAGGAGGCGCGGGTCGGCGGCCGGGTCGAGGTCGGGTCGTGCCACCAGGGTGACGTGCGGCGCGTTCGACGTCCCGCCGTGGTCGCCCTGCGACGGGAGGCCCGCCGCGGACAGCACGCGCCATTCGTCACGGACGGCTCCGTCGGAGGCCGGGTCGAGCAGGAGTTCGAGGCTGTGCACCCGTCGATCCTGCCCCGCGGGGCCTTCGGCGGGCCGGGTCGGCACGTGGCGTCAGCAGCCCGTTCGCTCTGCTACCCTTGTCTGGTGCCAATCGGCAGCGGCCTCGGTCGCTCGCCTGGTGGTCACGCCCCGATAGCTCAGTGGTAGAGCACTTCCATGGTAAGGAAGGGGTCGTCAGTTCAATCCTGACTCGGGGCTCTGGCTGTCTCGGTCCCGTCCCGGTGTGATGCCGGCAGGGCCTGCAGCCTGCGGCGGGGTAGCTCAGTTGGTTAGAGCACACGGCTCATAATCGTGGTGTCGCGGGTTCAAGTCCCGCCCTCGCTACCGCAGGCCCGGATCTCTCACGAGTTCGGGCCTTCGTCGTCCGTACGCTCGGTGGTCACCCGCCGGGTCGTCTCCGCGCACCGAGACGCGACCGGTGCGCCGTGCCCGGGCGTCGGGCATACGATGAAGCATGGCCGTGAGCATCCGCAGCATCGGCACCGCGGTGCCCCCGACCATCATCCGACAGGACGACGTCCGAGAGATCTTCGCGACCCAGGCCGGCCTCGGCCGCCTCGGTCAGCGCATCGTCGGCGCCGCGTTCGGTGCCTCGGCCATCGAGACCCGGCACACCGTCGTCGACGAGCTCGACCGGCGACCGCGCGAGGGCGAGCCCACTTTCTACGACGCCGCGTCGAACGAGATCCTCCGACCCGGCACGGGTGCGCGCAACCAGGTCTACACGGACCGGTCGCCCCAGCTGTTCCTCGACGCCGCTCGTGCCGCGCTCGCGGCGGCGCCCGACCTCGGGCCCGACGACGTCACGCACGTGATCAGCGTGTCGTGCACCGGCTTCTTCGCCCCCGGGCCCGACTACCTGCTCGTCCGGGGCCTCGGGTTGTCGCCGTCGACCCGTCGCCACCACCTGGGCTTCATGGGCTGCTACGGGGCCTTCCCCGCCCTCGCCGCCGCACGCGACTTCTGCCTCGCCGATCCGGAGGCGGTCGTGCTCGTCGTCTGCGCCGAGCTCTGCACGCTGCACCTGCGGAGCTCCGACGACCCCGACTCGATCGTCGCCTCGTCCGTGTTCGCCGACGGGGCGGCCGCCGCCGTGGTGACCGCCCGCCCGGCGCCGTCGGGCTCCGTCGTGCTCGACCTCGACGTCCTCGAGACGGTGCTCACCCCGGTCGGCGAGACCGACATGGCGTGGACGATCGGCGACCTGGGCTTCGACATGGTGCTGAGCAGCTACGTCCCGCAGATCATCGAGCTGCACATCGACTCGGCCCTGGCACCGCTCTTCGAGGCCGGCGGCGTCGGCGTCGGCGACGTCGACCTGTGGGCCGTCCATCCGGGCGGGCGCAGCATCCTCGACCGCGTGCAACAGCAGCTCGGGCTCACCGACGCCCACCTGGCGCCCTCACGCGACGTCCTGCGCGACTATGGCAACATGTCGAGCGCGACCGTCCTGTTCATCCTCGCCGACCTCCTGGCCGGGCCCCCCGCCCCGTCGCAGCGCGTGGGCGCCATGGCCTTCGGCCCCGGACTGACCGTCGAGACCGCGCTGATGACGCGTCGCGCGGTCTCGTGAGCGCGACCCGCACCTCCTCGGCTCCGTCGGTCGCGGTGCGGCCGCCCTGGTGGCCCGACCTGTCGCGACGAGGCGTCGGACTCGTCGAGCTGATGGACGACCCGGGCTGCGACCTCGGCCTGCTGAACGCCACCTACCGGGCATTCCCGGTCGTGAACGGTCTCGTGGCGGGGTGGCGCCGGGCGTACCTCCGCCGCCTCCGCCCGCTGTTGTCGGCCGACGTGACGACCAGGCTGCTCGACCTCGGGTCCGGCGGCGGCGACCTCGCGCGCGCCCTGGCCGGCTGGGCCCGTCGCGACGGGCTCGCCCTCGAGGTCGTGGCCGTCGATCCCGACGAACGGGCCCACGCCTTCGCGGCGTCCTGCCCCGTCCCGTTCGGCGTCGAGTTCCGGCGGGCCTCGAGCGCCGACCTCGTGGCGGCGGGCGAGACCTTCGACGTGGTCGTGTCGAACCACGTCCTGCACCACCTCGACGACGGGGCCCGGGCGGCCGTGCTGGACGACAGCGCCCGCCTGGCGTCCCGTCTCGTGCTGCACGCCGACATCGAGCGGGCCCGCGGGGCGTACCTCGCCTACCGGGCCGCGACCTGGCCGTGGCGGACCCGCTCGTTCGTCCACGTCGACGGGCTCCTGTCGATCCGCCGCAGCTTCACCGCCGACGAGCTGGTCGACGTGGCTCCGCCGGGGTGGCGCGTCGTCCGGCAGTGGCCCTTCCGCCTGCTGCTCGTCCGCGAGATCGGCATCGACGCCCCCGGGGGTGCCGGCCGTGCGGACGCATGACGTCCTGATCGTCGGTGGGGGGCCCGTCGGGGTGATGCTCGCCGCCGCCCTGGCGGATCGCGGCCTCGACGCCGTCGTCTGGGAGGCGCGGGTCGACGATCCGGCGCACTCGCGCGCCCTCGGCGTGCATCCGCCCTCGATCGACCTCTTCGACCGGCTCGGCCTCGCGGACGACCTGCTCGCCGACGCCGTCCGCATCCGGCGGGGGATCGCCCGGAGCGGCGAGCGGACGGTCGGCGTGGTGCCGTTCGACCGGGCGTCGTCGCGGTGGCCGTTCGTCGCGGCGGTGCCGCAGGACCGCACCGAGGCGGTGCTGCGGACGGGGTTGGCCGCGCGGCGGGACGACGCGCTCCGTCGGGGCGTGCGGTTCGTCGGGCTCGCACAACGCGACGAGGACGTGGTCGTCGAGGGGGTCGACGACGAGGGGCCGGTGGTCGTCGCCGCCCGCTTCGTCGTCGGGGCCGACGGCACGCGCAGCGCCGTCCGCGCCGCGCTGGGCGTCGACACCAGGGCCCGGGACCTGCCCGACCGCTACGTGATGGGCGACTTCGCCGACGCCACCGGCCACGGCCCCGACGCCGTGATCCATCTCGAGCGCTCCGGGGTGGTCGAGTCGTTCCCGTTGCCCGCGGGTCGACGACGGTTCGTGGTGCACGTCGGGTCGGCTCAGGGAGCGACCGCGTCGGTCGCACCGGACGACGTCGCGCGGCTCGTGTCGGACCGCACGGGGTCGCCCGTGGAACCGACGACCTCGACCATGACGAGCGGGTTCGGCGTCCGGCGCCGGCTGGCCGTCCGGAGGGTCGTCGGCCGGGTCACGCTGATCGGCGACGCCGCCCACGAGATCAGTCCCATCGGCGGCCAGGGCATGAACCTCGGCTGGCTCGACGGACACGCTCTCGAGGCCGTCATCGCTGCGGCGGTGAAGCGGAGGGGTGGCCGGGTGCTCGATCCGACCACGTTCGGCCGTTTCGACGCCGACCGTGCCCGCGCCGCCCTCCGCGCCGCCCGGCAGGCCGAGTGGAACACCGCCCTCGGTCGGCCCGTCGGCGGGGGAGCGGCTCGGGCCCGGGACCTGGCGCTCGGAGCCGTGCTGAGGGCTCCGAGCAGGCATCTGCTCGCGTCGGTCTACGCCATGCGCTGGGCCTGAGCGGTCCGGCCTCTGCGGCCGGGCCGGCTCGGCTCGCCTCCGCCGACCCGCGTGCTCAGGCGACGACGGTGCCGCCGCTGAGGGCGAGCTGCACCACGAGCAGCACGGCCGCCACCATGATCAATCGGAAGAGGGTCCGGTCGACGCGTCCCGCGAACACGAGGCGCACGCCGACGACGGCGATGCCGAGGGTCACGGCGGTGCCGACGGCGGCAGCCACGAGGCCCGGGGCCGACGAGTCGCCGCCCAGCCGGCCCGAGAGCAGCAGGACGGCCGCGACGGCCAGGGCCGCGAACGCGACGACGCCCGAGACGGTCCGTCCGAGGCGGTGGGGGAGCCCGACGATGCCGGTGCGCGCGTCGTCGTCGATGTCGGGCAGGACGTTCGTGAAGTGGATCGCGACGCCGAACACGGCTCCGACCGCGACGGCCCAGCCGGCGGGAGGCGACGGTGGTGCCGCGGCGAGGGTGGCGACGGCGGGCAGCAGGCCGAAGCTCACGACGAACGGCACCACCGAGACCGGGGTCCGCTTGAGCCCGAGGTCGTAGGCCCACCCCGAGGCCACGAGCACGAGGTGGGCCGTGCCGGCTGCGGGCCCGAGCGCGTAGGACGGCACGAGCATCAGCACGCCGCAGACCACCGCGGCACGGCGGACGGCCGACACGCTCACGAGGCCCTGGGCCACCGGCTTGTCGGTCCGGCCGACGGCGCGGTCGCGCCCGGCGTCGAGCCAGTCGTTGGCGAACCCGATCGAGGCCTGTCCGAGCAGCACCGCGAGGGCGAGCAGCACGAGTCGGCCGAGGGGCAACCCCGAGGAGGCACCCAGCACGACGGCGAGGACGGTCACCACCACCGTCGGCCCCGGGTGCGTCGAACCCAGCAGTGCGGCGGTCCACGAGGCGGGGCCGTCGCGGCGACCGGAGCCGGCGGTGGAGACCGGGGGCTCGGGGGAGATCATCCGTTCACCCTAGACGGACGGAGCCGCACGGCCCCGAGTCGGTCGGCCCCGGACGGCAGGACACGATGCGGTGGGCGACGTGAAGAGGTGCACCCGAGTCGGGGGAGGACTCGGATGCACCCCGTCGCACCCTCGGCGCTCGAGGTGCAGGTGGATCAGTACCGGCACGCGCCAGAGGAGGGTGCCCACGTCGAGTTACCATCCCAGACGTGACTGGAGTGTACGACTGCCACGGGTGGATCGGAAGGGGCACCGGGCCGTCTTTCGCGGATCGGCCCGGGCCCCGGGGGACGACGAGGGGTCAGGCCCCGCGGCCGGTCTTCTGCTGGAGGCGGTCGATGTGCTCGCTCGCCTCGGCCTTCGTCATGTCGGCGGGTAACTCTTCGCCGGCCTCGCGGGCGAGGGTGTCGAGGTAGCTCTTCTGCGGGCCGGTGATGGGCTCGTCCCCGGTGACCCAGTCGTCGGGGTCCTTCGACGCCGTGCTGCCGCCGTCGGGGCGGGCGCCGCCGAGCGTCTCGCCGTGTGCGGGGGCCGCGTTCTCCTCCCGGGCCGTGGCGGCCTGGTCGGTCTCGTCGGTGGTCGTCGTGTCGGTGGTCGTCGTCTCGTCGGACTCGGCCGCTGCCGGGTCGACGGGGGTGATGTCGGGGTCGATGTTCGCGTCGCTCATGACGTGAACGTACGCCGTGCCCCCGACACCGGGCCGGGCGACGTACCCCGCTGGTTAGACTCGACCGCGTGTCCGTGAACCCTGATCTGCAAGGGCGGGTCTTCCCGCCGGCCCCGCCCTACCTCGTGGGCCGCGAGAAGGTGCGCGAGTTCGCCCGCGCGACCGGCTCGACGAGCCCGCTCTCGTTCGACCTCGAGGCGGCCCACGCGGCCGGGCACGGCGACCTCGTCGCCCCGCCGACCTTCGCCGTCGTCGTCCAAGAGGCCACCCTCGCCCAGTTGCTCGCCGAACCCGACGCGGGCATCGACTTCTCCCGCGTCGTCCACGGCGAGCAGCGCTTCTCGCTCTCGCGTCCGATCGTCGCGGGGGACGAGCTCACGGCCACCCTGACCGTGACGAGCGTCAAGACGCTGGGCGGCAACGCCATGGTCACGGCGTCCTCCGACATGCGCGACGTCGACGGGCGGCACGTGGTCACCGCCGTGTCGACGCTCGTCGTCCGCGCCGACGACGAGGCCGCCGCGTGAGCGCCCTCGAGGTCGGCCAGGTCGTCGCCGAGAAGACCTACCCCCTGACACGCGACTCG